>NZ_JBIVID010000003.1:0-520669 GCF_044749525.1 Pseudomonas sp. NPDC089395 | reverse complement strand
CTCTCGCACTGGTTGGCGTTCAGATTTCTTTTTGGTTGGCATACATGCACCTCTTACTCATGTTATGCCCGAACACAAAATTTCTGACACCCTCCGTCGTACCAACAAAGCTGGCAACCATGGCCTATCAGACATAGGCACGTTGCAACAAATGTAGGAGCGGATTCATCCGCGATGCGCCGCGCGGGCGGCGCTCGATCTCACAGGCGCAAAATCCCCAACGCCAAGCACCCAATGCGCCACCGCGACACTAGAGCTGAATAGCTTTGATCTCGACAAACTCGCTCAACCCCTCCTCCCCCCACTCCCGCCCATTCCCCGATTGCTTGTACCCCCCAAACGGCGCCTGGTAATTGAACGCCCCACCATTGACGAAGCACTGCCCCGCCCGCATTTGCCGCGCCAGCTGCAACGCCTTGTCCCGGCTCCCGGCCCAAACGCCGCTGGACAGCCCGAACGGCGAATCGTTGGCGAGCGCAATCCCCTCAGCCTCATCGCCATAAGGAATCAGGCACAACACCGGCCCAAAGATCTCCTCCTGGGCAATACGCATCCGGTTGTTCACATCAGCGAAAATCGTCGGCGGCACATAGAACCCGCGTTCGAACCCCGGCGCCGTCTCCCCGCCACACAACAACCGCGCGCCCTCCTCCAGCCCGACCCGAATGTACTCCTGCACCGTGCGCCGCTGCCCCGCCGAACACATCGGCCCGAGGAAACTGCGCGGGTCCTGCGGGTCACCCATCACCAACCCACGCGCCTCGTCCACAGCAATCTCTACTGCCTCGGCATAACGCGACGCCGGCAACAGCATCCGAGTCAGCGCCGTGCAGGTCTGCCCGGAGTTGATCATCACATCCTGCACGCCATAGCGCACCGCCGCCTCAAGGTCCGCATCCGCCGTGATCAGCAACGGCGACTTGCCCCCCAGTTCAAGGCACACGCGCTTCACCGACGGCGCCGCCGCCTCGGACACCCGCACACCGGCACCGGTGGAGCCGGTGAACGAGACCATGTCCACCTGCGGATGCCGCGCCAGCGCCTCACCCACCTTCGACCCCGGCCCGCTGACCAGGTTGAACACCCCAGCCGGCAGCCCGATGGCCTCGATCATCTCGGCCAGCAAAAACGCATGCAGCGGGGTTTCCTGACTTGGCTTGACCACCACCGTGCAGCCGGCAGCCAAGGCCGGTGCCAGCTTGCCGATCAGCTGGTGCAGCGGGTAGTTCCAAGGGTTGATGAACGCACACACGCCCACCGCCTCGCGATACACCCGCGAGTTGCCAACTTCCCGCACCTCGTCCATCAAGCCGGCCAACTCGATGTACTGCTCGAGTCCGGCAATCGGCCCGTCGACCTGCACCGACCGGCACCATTGCACGGGCATGCCCAGTTCAGCGGTAATCACGCTGGCCATCTCGTCGGCACGCGCCTTGAGCTGCTCGACCAGGTCACGTATGAAGCCGGCCCGCACGCTGGATGAGGTCCGCGACCAGTCGGCGAACGCCCTGCGCGCTGCATCGACCGCCCGGTTCACATCTTCTTCGTTGCCCAGCGGCACTTTGCCCGCGACCGCCTCGCTGGCCGGGTCGATCACCTCAGCCATGCCCTGCCCCACCGGCTGCTGCCAGCGGCCATTGATGAACAAGCGGCTGTATTCACGCATTGCGCTGCGCCTCCATCAGCTCGCGGGCACACAGGGCGATGCGTCGGCAGGCTTCGCGCAGGGGGTCGGCACCCAGCACCAGGCCCAGGCGGATATGCCCGGCCGCACTCGGGCCAAAGGCTTCACCCGCCAGCACCGACACGCCATGCAGATCGAGCAGGCGATTGGAAAAGTCCTGCGCGCTGAGCCCGGTCTCGCGGATATCGACCATCACGAACATCCCGCCATCGGGCTTGAGTGCCCGCACGCCTGGGCAGTCGGCAAGGCTTGCGCACACCAGGTCACGGCGCTGACGGTAGGCTTCGCGCATGGCTTCCAGCTCCGGCAACTGCAGCTCCAGCGCCGCCACGGCTGCATCCTGGATGAAATCGGGCGAACCGTAGAGCATGCACAGCGCCAGGTTTTCCAGGTGTCCGGCCAGCGCCGGCGAGCCGACCACCCAGCCAACCCGCCAACCGGTCATGGCATGGGACTTGGACAAGCTGTTCAGCGTCGCCGTGCGCTCGGCCATGCCCGGCAGGCTGGCGGGGCTGATGTGTTCGCCGTCGAACAGCAGCTCGCTGTACACCTCGTCGCTGATCAGCCACAAGTCATGGGCGATGCACAGTTCTGCCAGGGCCTCCCAGGTGCTGCGCGGCAGGCTGGCGCCGGAGGGGTTGTGCGGGCTGTTCAGGGCCAGGGCACGGGTGCGCGGGGTGATGCGCGCCGCGACGTCTTCGGGCTGCACGCGAAAACCGTGCTCCGAACGCACCGGCACCGGCACGACCTTGGCACCGCAGGCGCCGAACACCGCTTCGTAGGTGACATACATCGGCTCGGCGACGATCACCTCATCGCCCGGCTCCAGCACGCACTGCGCCACGCAGAACAGCGCGCACTGCGCCCCGGCCAGCACCGTCACCTGGTCGGCCGTCACCGCCTGGCCGCTGCGCTGCTGGTGACGACGGGCGATGGCCTCGCGCAGGCGGCGCTTGCCGCGCACATCGGAATAATGGGTGTGCCCGGCCTGCAAGCTGTCCACTGCCGCCTGGACAATGGGCGCCGGGGTGTCGAAGTCCGGGTCGCCTACCGACAGCAGCAGCACGTCGCGGCCCTGTTCGAGCATGGCCAGGGCGCGGTAGTGGATCTCCCAGGCAGCAGCGCCGTCACCGGCGATTCGTTGGGTCAATGAGGAAAAACGCATGGCAAGTATCCTGTTGTGCGGGATGGGCTCAGCGCGCGCAGGCGTGCTTGAGCTCGATCAGGGTCACGCCGTTGCGGGCGAAGCCGCCGCGCAAGTCCCGTTGCAGTTCATCGAGGCTCTGCGGCTCGGCCACCGTGCAGCCGAACGCGCGGGCAAGGCCAGCGAAGTCCGGGTTGCGCGGCAGTACGCCGATAGGCTCGATGTCCAGGTTGAGCATATCGTCGCGGATCTGGCCGAGTGCGTCGTTGTTCCACAGCAGCACCACCAGCGGGCGGTCCAGTTCCTCGACTGCAGTGGCCAGCTCCTGCGCCGTATAGAGAAAGCCTCCGTCACCGACCAGCACCAGCCCCGGGCGGTCGGCGCTGCCGAACATCCCGCCAATCCCCGCCGGCAGGCCGTAGCCAAGGGTGCCGTAGCCGGTCGGGTGCAGCCAGCTGCGTGGCGCCCGGCTGTTGAAGACGTAGTTGCCGGTGTAGGCCAGCTGGGTCATGTCGGTGCTGATGAAGGCATTGTCCGGCAGCGCTGCGGCGATCCGGGCCAGAATGGACTGGTGGATCGACTGCAAGGGGCCATGGCTCGCCTGCACGGCGCTGCGCAGACGCACCACCGCAGCACTGGCCTGGGTGGCATCACGGGCGCTGTCCGGCAGCTGTTCGAGCAGCGCCGCCACGGTCTGCCGGGCATCGCCGTGCAACGCCACCGCGCAGGGGTAGAAGTCGTTGAACTTGCGCGGGTCGATATCCACGCGCAGCAGCTCGCCGTTCAGTGGCAGGCGCTCGCGCCAGAAGTCGGTGTCGGCCATCTCGGTGCCGACTGCCAGCACCACATCGGCTTCGGCGATCAGCTCCCAGCCCGCTTCCACACACAGGGTAGAGCCGGCGTTGAGGGGCGAGTCCAGCGGCGCCAGCCCTTTGCCGGCCACGCTGGTGAAGAACGGCGCGGCCAGGCGCTTGCTCAACAACTGCAGCTCGGCACCCGCCTGCAGCGCGCCACCGCCGGCGATGATCATCGGGCGCTTGGCTGCCGCCAGCTTGCTGGCTGCCTGTTCCAGGCTCTGGGCATTGGCCGGGCCGCGCGCGGGACGGCGCACCACCTCATGGCTCCAGTCCCGCGCCACCGGCGCCGCCAGCACGTCCAGCGGCACCGAGATATGCACCGGGCGCGGGCGCTCGCTGTCGAACACGGCGTAGGCGCGGGCGATCAGCTCGGGCAGGTCCTCGGCCTTCAGGGCCACGGCCGAGAAGGCGGTGATCGGCGCGGTCATGGCGCGCTGATCCTGGGTTTCGTGCAGGCAGCCCCAGCCTTTGCCCAGGCTCGCGGTGTGGTTGACGCTGGAGATCACCAGCATTGGGATCGAGTCGGCATAGGCCTGGCCGATGGCGGTGGCCGCGTTGGTCACGCCGGGGCCGGTGATGATGAAGCACACCCCCGGCTTGCCGCTGACCCGGGCATAGCCGTCGGCCATGAAGCCGGCACCCTGCTCGTGGCGCGTCAGGACGTGGCGGATGCCACTGCCGGGCAGGCCGCGATACAGCTCCAGGGTATGTACACCGGGAATACCGAAGACGGTATCGACGCCGTAGTTGGCCAGCAGGCGCACCAACGCCTGGCCCCCAGTGAGTGTTGGGTTCGTCATGTTCATGTCCTTACACCTGGCCGAGGCGGATCAAGGCATCGACCGCGGTGGTGCCAGTGGCACCGACCATCAATGGGTTCACATCCAGCTCCAAAAGCTGGCTGGCGTTCTCGCAGGCGTAGTCGGCCACGGCACGGATGGCCGCGACCAGCGCGTCCAGGTCCGCTGCCGGCTTGCCACGAAAGCCTTGCAGCAGCGCCGCGCTGCGCAGGCCGAGCAGCGCATTGCGGATGGCGCCGTCGGTGGTCGGCAGCAGCAAGCTCTTGCTGTCCTTGAGCAGCTCGACGAGGATGCCGCCCGCGCCAATCACCAGCGCCAGGCCGAAGTCCGGCTCGCGCTTGATGCCGACGATCAGCTCGGCCAGTGGCGCACTGGCCATGGGTTCAAGCAGGACCTGGTCGAAGGGAACCTCTGGCGCGTAGGCGGCAATGCGTGTGCGCATCAGCTCCAGTGCGCGGCCGAGCGCCGCCTCGTCGCCAAGGTTCAGCGCCACGGCACCGGCTTCGGTCTTGTGCGGCAACTGCGCGCTGACGGCCTTGAGCACCAGCGGGAAGCCGACCTCGCGGGCATCGGCCAGCGCGTTCTGCGGGCTGCTCAACACGCCATTCGGGATGGGCAGGCCGAAGCCACGCAGGGCCTGTTTCGATTCCCACTCGTTGAGCAGCTGACTGTCACCGGCAAGCGCCTGCGGGCACAGCGGCACCAGCGCCGACTCGCCCAGCGCCAGCAAGGCCTGACGTTTCTGCGCGTAGCGGGCCACCCGGCCCCATGCTGCCAGGCCATCCTCCACCCCTTGCAGCGCCGGTACACCGGCAGCGTGCAAGCGCTCGCGGGCGCTGGCCGGCAGCAGCTCGGGGAAGGCCGAGGTGACGAAGCCGGTCTTGCCGTGGCGTTTGAGCGCCGCGCAGTACAGCTCCAGCAGCAGGTCGCATTCCTTGCGCTCGCCGGTGAATTCGGCGGGGTAGTCCAGCACCAGCATCGCGGCGTCGGCGTCGCTGCGCAGGGCACTGTCGAGCATGCGTTGCTTGGCCGGGCCGTCGCCCCAGATCGCCGTGGTGAAGTCCAGCGGGTTGACCAGGTTGGCGTAGGCCGGCAGCACCTGGGCCAGTTCCTCGACCTGGCTAGCGTCGAGTGCCGGCAGGCGTAGCTGATTGCATTCCGAGTAGTCGGCGATCAGCCCCGCATCGCCGCCCGAGCAGGCCAGCGCGATCAGGCTGTCACCCTTGGGCAGGTTGCCGCAGGCGGCGGCCTTGAGTGTTTCGACGAAGCTGACCGGGCCGCTGACGCGGATCACGCCCAGGCGTTCGAACAGGCTGTCGTAGAGGGCGTCGGAGCCGGACAGCGAGCTGGTGTGACTGAGCGCCAGCTCGGCGCCGATCTGCGACACGCCGGTCTTCAGCGCAATGATCGGGATGCCCTTCTCCAGCGCCTTGTGGGCCGCGCGAGCGAAGCCTGGCACGTTCTTCAGGCCTTCCAGGTGCAGGCCGATGGCCGTCACGCGGGGCTCGTCGAGCAGCACGTCCATCAGCTCGGCGATGCCCAGCTGCGCCTGGTTACCGACCGAGGCCATGTAGGCCACCGGCAGCGAACGGTCGCTCATCGACAGGTTGTAGGCGAAGTTGCCGCTCTGGGTCAGCACCGCCACGCCCTTCTCCACCGCCTTGCCGCCATGGGCCACGGGCCACAGGGCGGAACTGTGCAGGTAGTCGAGCAGGCCGTAGCAGTTGGGCCCGAGCAGGGCCATGTCGCCGGCGGCGGCAAGCAGCTGCTGTTGCAGGGCCTGGCCCTCGGCGCCGCTTTCGGCGAAGCCCGAGGCGTAGCAGATCGCCCCGCCCGCGCCTTTGGCGGCGAGTTCGGCGACACAGGTCAGGGTCAGTTCGCGGTTGGTGGCGATGAACACCGCGTCCGGCGCGCAGGGCAGCTCGGCCACGCTGCACACGCAGGGGACGCCGTCGATGCTGTCCTGCTGCGGGTTCACCAGCCACATCTGGCCTTGGTAGCCGCCGTCGGCGCAGCGCTTGAGCGCGCGGGCCATGCTGCGCCCGCCGACGAAAGCCAGGTGCCGGGGGGCCAGCAGGCGTTTTAGGTTGTCACGAATGGCTTGCGACATGGCGATTCTCCGGTCCGGTCAGCGCAGCAGTGGGCGCAGCAGTTCGCGGGAGATGATGTGCCGCTGGATCTCCGAGGTGCCTTCCCAGATCCGCTCGATCCGCGCGTTGCGCCAGATGCGCTCGACCGGTCCCTCGTCCATCAGGCCCATGCCACCGTAGATCTGCACCGCCTCGTCGGCGACCTTGCCGAGCACTTCGCTGGCGAACAGCTTGGCCATGCCGGCCTCGCCGTCGGTCATGCTGCCCTGGTCCATCTTCCAGGCGGTGTGCAGGGTCAGCAGTTCAGCGGCGCGAATCTGCGTGGCCATGTCGGCGAGCTTGAACGACACGCCCTGGTAGGTGCCGATCGGCTGGCCGAACTGCTTGCGGTCGGCCGCCCATTGCAGCGACACGTCCAGCGCGCGCTGGGCCTGACCGACGCAGTTGGCCGCGACCATCACCCGGCCTGCGGTCAGCCAGGCGTTGGCCACGTCCCAGCCCTTGCCGACTTCGCCGAGTACCTTGGCGGCCGGCACCTTGCAGTCGTCGAAGAACAGCTCGTAGGTGTGGTAGCCACGGTTGCTCACGCATTTCGGGCCGCGGCGGATGGTCATGCCCGGGGTGCCGCGGTCGACCAGGAACGCGGTCACGGCGTTGCGCTTCTTGCCGTTGTGCTCATAGGTGTCGGTTACAGCAAAGACGATGGCGAAGTCGGCGTGCCCGGCATGGCTGATGAAGTGCTTGCTGCCGTTGATGACGAAGTCGTCACCTTCACGCACGGCGCGGGTCTTGATCGAGTTGGCGTCGGAGCCGGCACCCGGTTCGGTGAGGGCGAAGCAGTCGGTCTTCTCGCCACGGATACACGGCAGCAGGTAGTCCTCGACCTGCTGGCCGGTGCAGGCCATGAGGATCTTCGAAGGCCGCGCGACGAACACGTGCAGGGCCCAGGAGACTTTCGACAACTCGCGTTCGATCAGGGCCTGGGACAGGTAGTCGAGGCCACCGCCTCCCACTTCCTCGGGCATGTTGAACGCATAGAAGCCGGCAGCAATGGCCTTGCCACGGATCTGCGCGGCAAGTTGCGGGGAGACTTCGTCGGCGCGGTCCACGGCCTCTTCATGGGGCAGCAGCTCCTTGGCGACGAAGCTGCGTACGGCATCCACCAACATTTCTTGTTCTTGGGTCAGTTGGAAATTCATGGCCTGTTCCTGGGTAACCGGGGAATGAGTGAGTGCTTACTTGCCGGTGAAGCGCGGCGCGCGTTTTTCCGTGGCCGCACGCAGGGCTTCGGCGCCGTCTTCGCTGCGCCCGCAGAGCAGGCCGGCGGCGAGTTCTGCGCTGAGCTGCTCGGCAAGCGTGCGCGAGGCGCCGTCGCGGATCAGGCGCTTGGCCTGGGCGAAGGCGAAGGTCGGGCCCTGGGCCAGGCGCGCAGCCAGTTCGGCGGTAGCAGTTGGCAGCTGGTCGTCGGCGACCACTTCACCGACCAGGCCGGCCGCCAGGGCGCGCTCGGCACCCCAGAGTTCGTCGAGGAACAGCAGGCGCTTGGCCTGCTCGCTGCCGATCAGCCGTGGCAGGTGCCAGCTGGCACCGGCGTCCGGCGAGTAGGCCATGCTCGTGTAGCCGGCCTTGAAGCGCGCCGACTGGGCAGCCAGACGCAGGTCGCAGCACAGCGACAGGTCCATCCCGGCGCCGACGGCGGTGCCGTTGATGGCGGCGATGGTGGGCTTGTCCAGGCTGTGCAGGCACTGCATCAGGGCGTGGGCGGTTTCGGTCCAGCCGTAGGTTTCCAGGGCGCCACGGGCCTCGGCCTCGGCCCATTCGGCGAGGTCGGCGCCGGCGCAGAAGCTGCGGCCAGTGCCGGTCAGTACCACCACGCGCACGGCCGGGTCGGTGTTGTACGCCTCAAGGGTGGCGTGCAGGTTCTTCAGGGTTGGAATGTCCAGCGCGTTGCGCTGTTCGGGGCGGTTCAGGGTGATCCAGGCGACGCCGGCTTCAACCTGCGTGAGTAGGGACGACGGAGCGGTCATGACGGGCCTCGAATTATTGTGATGGGGGTAAGACCTGAGGCTCATGCTAAACGAGTGTTCAGTAAGGAGGCAATTGGCGAGGAAGCGGTGTTACAACTTCGAACAATAGTGAAATATCAGGAACGGATCCGAATCGTGTTTGGCCAACAGGCGCATGCCGACAGGTTTTCAGCGCCTATGAAATCGAGCGCCGCGCGGGCGGCGCTCGATCTCATAGGCGCTGCAAAGACACCGGCGAACACCTACCAGCCCCTTCTCATGCCACCGGCACTTCCAACCCAACCCCCTGACGCTTGCGCTGCACCAGGAAATAAGCCGCATAGCACAGCGCAATGAACCCAAAGCCCCAATACAACGAAGGCCGCTGCGTCTCATCCATCGCCAGGAACACAAACAGCGAGCTGCACAGGGTGATGCACAGCAACGGCACCAGCGGATACAGCGGCGCCCGGTACTTGAGCTCGCTCAACTGCCCGCCATCACGCAGGAACTGCTGACGGAACCGGTACTGCGCCAAGGCAATCACGATCCAGGTCACCGTGCCCGACATCCCGCTCACCGCCATCAGCACCATGAACAGGGTGTCTGCGGCGACGAAGCTGGTCATCAGCGAGACCAGCGCAAAGCACAGGGTGATGAACAGGGCGCGCAACGGCACGCCGCGGCTGCTCAGCGGCGACAGGCTCTTGGGCGCCATGCCGGTCTTGGACATCGCCCAGAGGATGCGGGTAGACGCATAGAGGCCGGAGTTGCCCACCGAGAGAATCGCGGTGAGGATCACGAAGTTCATCAGGTCCGCCGCAAAGGGAATGCCGACCATGTCGAACACCTGCACGAACGGGCTTTCCATCAGCCCGGCCTGCTGCCACGGCACGATGGCCGAGAGCACCACGATCGCCAGCACATAGAAGATCAGCACACGGAACACCACGTTGCGCACGGCGCGCGGGATGCTCTTCTCCGGCTGGTCGGTCTCGCCCGCCGCCACGCCCATGATCTCGCAGCCCTGGAAGGCATAGACCACGGTCATCATCACGGCGAACACCGCCGACAAGCCATTGGGGAACAGCGAATCGCCGATCAGGTTGCTCATCATCGGTGCCGGCTCCCCGCTGGTCAGCGGGATGGCGCCGAAGATCACCAGCACGCCGACGATGATGAAGCCGAGAATCGCCGCCACCTTGATGCCGGCGAACCAGTATTCCGCCTCACCGAAGGCACGGGTGGCCAGCGCGTTGATGCCGAACAGCACCGCGACGAACAGCGCCGACCAGTACCAGATCGGCACCCCGGGGAACCAGCGTTCCATCAGCATGCCGGCGGCGGTGAACTCAAGGCCCACGGTGGTCGCCCAGCTCATCCAGTACACCCAGCCGATCATGAAGCCCGTGGCCGGGCCGATGAATTTCGTCGCATGGGCCTGGAACGAGCCGGACACCGGCATCTGCACCGACAGCTCACCCAGGCAGACCATCACCAGGTACATCAGGAAACCGGCCACCAGGTACGCCAGGATCGCGCCCACCGGCCCGCCCTGGTTGATGGTCACGCCCGAACCCATGAACAGCCCGGTGCCGATCACGCCACCGAGCGAGAGCATGAAGATGTGCCGGCTCTTCAATGCCCGTGTGAGGTGGATACCTTCAGCTTTACGGCCTTTCATTATTATTATCTCCAATAAGCGTCGAAGACCGCGTGTGCAGCGGTTGACCCCGATTATTGGAAAGCGATGTAAGCCCCGGTTGAACGTAAAGATCAAAGATGTAAAAAGTCGTAAGATTTTTGTCGCTCAGCCCGCCAGCAGTTCAGCCAGGCTGTCTTCGCCGCGCTGCAGGTGCTCGCGCAGCACGTCGGCCATTGCCCGCACGCCAGGTTTGTCGCGTGCCGAGGCGCTTTCTTCCAGCTGCCGCAAGGTCGCAGCCAGGCCACACAAGCCCATGGAATCGCTGCTGCCCGCCAGTCGATGGGCCAGGTGGGTCACCTCGGTGCAGTCACCCGCCTCGACCGCTTCGAGCAGGGGCTGGCGGTGTTGCGCCAGGGCGTCCAGCAACGAGGCCAGCAGGCCCTGCAGCTTCTGCTCGCCCAGCAGCATGCGGTGCGTGTCGAGTAGCTCGTGGTCAAGCCAGGTGGGCGTTGCCGATTGTTCCTCCAGGCCCTGCCCGGCCAGGGCCTGGCGCAGGTTGGCAAGTTTCAGCGGCTTGCCCAGCACGCCCTGCATACCCGCAGCGAGGTAGGCACGCACCAGCGCCGGCTGGACGCTGGCCGTCAGCGCCAGGATGCGCGTCTCGCGGTTGGGCGTGTGGCCGGCGCGGACCTGCCGGCACAGCTCAACACCACTGATGCCCGGCAGGTGCACATCCAGCAGCAGCAGGTCGAAGCGCCGCTGCGCGCACAGCTCAAGCCCCTGCTCGGCATCCTCGGCCAACCACACCTTGTGCCCGTCGCGCTCCAGCAGCCCGCGCACCACTTCACGATTCAAGGCCACGTCTTCCACCACCAGAATTTCCAGCGGCGCCGCGCTGGGAAGCGCTCGCGCGAGTGCCTGGGGGGCCTGCGCCGTCGCCAGTTCCAGTTCGAACCAGAAGCAACTGCCCTCCCCCTCGCGGCTGCGCACGCCGATCTGCCCGCCCATCTGCTCCACCAGGTGCTTGCTGATCGCCAGCCCCAGGCCGGTGCCGCCATAGCGCCGCGCGACCGACTCGCTGGCCTGGACGAAACGGCCGAAGATCTTCGGCTGCATCGCCTCGCAGATGCCAATGCCGTCGTCGGTGACACTCAGCCGCAGGTGCTGGCGCCCAGGCGGTGACTGCAGCACCTGCACTTCGACCAGGATCTCGCCGCCCTCGGTGAACTTGATGGCATTGGCCAGCAGGTTGCTGAGCACCTGGCGCAGGTACTGCTCGGCGCCGTGCTGGTACGTGGCCAACTGCGGGTCGATGCGACAGAGCACCACGCTGTCATTGGCCAGCGCGCGGGGTTCGAGCAGGGTCAGCACCTCGTCGCACAGCTGGCGCAGGGAAAAATCGACGGCCTCGGGGTGGCTTTCGCCCTCTTCGAGGCGGGCGAAGTACAGCACTTCGTTGAGGATACCGAGCAGCCCCTCGCCAGCCTTGTACAAGGCCTCCAGTCGCTTGCGATCGTCTGCCGCGAGCCCCGCGCCACGCAGCAGTTCGGCCATGCCGAGGATGCCGTTCAGTGGCGTGCGCAGTTCATGGCTCATGGTGGCGAGGAAGCGCGACTTGGCCAGGTTGGCCGCTTCAGCATCATCCTTGGCGCGCATCAGGCTCGCGGTGCGCCGCTCGACCTGCTTCTGCAGCTCGTCGCGCTTGTCCTGCAAGGCCAGGCGGTCGCTTTCGCGACGTTCGATATCGCTGAGGATCGCCCGGCGCATGTCATCCAGCGCCAGCGCCACGCTGTCGATCTCGTCGCTGTGCGGGGAGCGGCGTTTGTTCAGGCGCAGCGGCTCGTGCCACTGCCCGGCACCGATGCGCCGGGCAAAATCCGCCATGACCTGCAGGTGGCGGGTGACCAGGCGGTAGAACAGCCCGGACAGCGCCAGCGCCAAGCCGCAGAGGAACACGCTCATCCACAACAGGCTGGTCAGCCCGGTGGCGAACAGCCGCCGGTGCACCGCGCCCAGGTCGATGCTCACCTCCAGTTCGCCCAGGTGGCGCGAGGGCCCGGAAGGTGGCTGGTAGTCCAGGGGAAAACGTTCGACCCGCAGCGGGCCCTGAGGCGACGGATCTCCTTGCTGCAAGGTGAAGTCGGCGCTGTTCAGACGCACCAGCGCCACGTCGGAAAAGTCCACCAGCCCGCGCAATTGCACGTTCAGCTGCTCCTGGTTCAGGTCCCAGAGGCTGCGCTCCAGGCTGGCCAGGTAACCCGCACGGATCAACGCCATGCGCGCATCGATCTCGCGCATCTCGCGGCGGTACTCGAAATACAGCTGCACACTGCTGGCCAGCACTGTGAAGCACAGGCTGAACAGCAGGATGAACAGCAGCAGCCGACGCAGCAGCCCCCCCGGTTGCAGGCGGGTCATGGCTGGCTGACCATGTCGCGGTAGGTGACCTCGCTTTCATGCAGCCAGCGCTCCAGTTCGCCGGCGTCGGTCATCTTCTGCAGCTGCGCGTCGACCTCGCTCATCCGCTCGCTCAGTGGCGAGCGGCGCGACACGGCCACGCGCAGGTAGTCGACGCTCAATGCCGCCGGCAACGCGACGATGTCCCGGGCACCGGGCAGGGACTCGACGAACAGCTGGCCGGTGCGCCGCTCCTGGATCACGAAGTCGATGCGCCCGCGTATCAGCTTGCCAAAGTTCTGCCCGCTGTCCGACACCCATTCGATGTTCTGGTGCTTGGCCACGAAGCGGTCGAACTCGGGGCCGTAACTTTCGCCAAACAGCAGCCCGCCGCGGTACTGGGCCAGGTCTTCGAGCTTGTCGAACTTGAGCGGGCGCTGGCGGTTGGCGAACACCGCCACCTCCTCGCGCAGCACCGGCACCTGGGAAAAGCGCATGGACTGGGCACGCTGCTCCGAGGTGTAGGCCAGCACCACATCCACCCGCCCTTCGGCGGCGTCGAGCAGGCAGCGCTGCCAGTTGCCCAGCACCACCATCTCGACCTGGTAGCCCAGCCGCCCGAACAGCTCGCGGACCACCGTCGGCGCCAGCCCGCGCGGCTGCTTGCCATCGCTCCAGGACACAGGGGGGTACACCGGATAATCGCAATAGCGAATGGTGTCTGCGGCCTGCAGCGCCGCGCTGGCCAGCAGCGCCAGCAAGCCGAGCAGGTAGTGGCTCACGCGGCCACGCTGGCGGTGAACAGGTAGCCGGCGCCGTGGATGGTGATGATCAGTTCAGGTTCGGCCGGGTCGTCGTGCAGCTTGCGCCGCAGGCGGCCGACCAGTACGTCGATGGAGCGGTCGTTGGGCACCCACTCGCGGTTGCGGATCTGGTCCATCAGCTGGTCGCGGCTCAGGGTATGGCCGCTGTTGCGCAGGAACACACTGAGCAACTGGAATTCGCCATGGGTCAGCAAGGTTTCGCCGCCTTGCGGATCGATCAGGCGGCGGCGGTCGCAGTCCAGCGACCAGTCGCCGAACTGCTTGAGGGTGACGTTGGCAGGCCCGGCCGGCCGGGAGCCCTGGGCGTGGCGCACGCGACGGATCAGGTTCTTCGCGCGGGACACCAGTTCACGGGGGTTGAGCGGTTTGCTCACGTAGTCGTCGGCGCCGCATTCCAGGCCGACGATGCGGTCGATCTCGTCGTTGCGCCCGGTGATCAGGATGATCCCCACTTCCGAGCGCACCCGCAGCTCGCGGGTCAAGGTCAGGCCGTCCTTGCCGGGCAGGCGAATGTCCAGCATCACCAGCTCCACCGGCTGTTCGGCCAACAGCGCTTCGGCTTGTTCCGCGGTCGCAGCGCAGTTGACGGTATAGCCTTCCTGGGACAGGTAGGCCTGGAGCAAGTCACGAATCAGCGGATCGTCGTCGACGATCAGTACGCGAGAGGTCATTGCGTAGGGTCCTGAAGCGCCCGTAGGCGTGTTTCTTATTAGAGTGCGCCAAGACTAGCGATTGCTGAACGGCCGATCAACAGCCCTCGCGGGTCAGGGTGAAACGTTGCCGACCGCCGGCCTGCAGGCCGTCGACCCAGGCTTCGCAGATCTGCACGCCCTGGGACGGGGTGAAGGTCCCCGGGTTCAGGCCCGACTCCAGCCACAGCCCGTCGAGCAGCGCACTGAGGCTGATGGCGGCAAGGTCCGCGTCGAAGTCTTCCCAGCCCTCCTCCCGCGCCAGTTCGCTGAGCAAGCTGCGCAGTTCGCGGCGGTATTCACCGTAGGAATGGTCGTGCACCTGGTTGATCGCCTCGGCGGTTTTCACCGCGCCCCAGAACGCCAGCCAGGCGTCGAGCAGCTGCGGGTCGAGCAGCTCGGCGCTGAACGAGCCACGGAAGAAGGCCGACAGGCGTTCGCGCGCGTTGGGCGCGACCTGGTCCATGGCCTCGCGCAGCAGTTGCATGACCCGGCCGGTGACGGCCATGTAAGCCTCGGCGACCAGCTCGTCCTTGCCGGAATAGTGATGGCTGATCAGGCCCACCGAGACACCGGCTTCGGCAGAAATCTTGCGGATCGAGGCGCCCTGGAAGCCATGACGCTTCAGGCAGGCCAGCGTGGCCTCGACCAGATTGGCCTTGCGCAGTTCGGGCAGCATGCGGCTGAAGCGGGCTTCCTGGGTCATCGGTCGTCCTCAAGCGGGGATAGTCCAGTTGAACGACTGTACAGCAAGTCGCCTGAAACGCGATACTCCGGCGACACCTGCTTCAGCCCCCCTCACAAAAACAACAGAGGCTCCTGATGACCGACCTGATCCAGCACGAACTCGACGAAGGCCTGCTGACCCTGCGCCTGAATCGCCCGGACAAGCTCAATGCCCTGACCAACGCCATGTACACGCGGCTGGCGGAGTTGTTCGAGTCGGCCAACAGCGACCCGCAGGTCGAGGTGATCGTGCTGACCGGCAGCGCCGAGTGCTTTACCGCCGGCAACGACTTGCCGGACTTCCTCGACCAGCCCCCGACCGACCTGCAAAGCCCAGTGTTTCGCATGATGTGGGCGGTGCTGGCACTGGACAAGCCGCTGATCGCTGCGGTTGCGGGGCCTGCGATCGGCATCGGCACCACCGTGCTGCTGCATTGCGACCAGGTACTGGTGACCCGCGACGCCAAGTTGCGCACGCCGTTCGTGCCGTTGGGCGTGTGCCCGGAGTTTGGCGCGAGCCTGTTGCTGCCACGGCTGCTAGGGCATGCCCGGGCTGCGCAGTTGTTGCTGTGCAGCCAACTGATCGACGGCGAGCGGGCGGTGCAGTGGGGCCTGGCGACCGAGCTGTTCGAGGATGGCGCACAGTGCCAGGCCGCCGCCACGAAGCTGGCGCGGCGCCTGCAGCAGTTGCCGGCCGATGCGCTGCGCATCAGCAAGCGCTTGCTCAAGGATGCGCATCGCGAAGAGCTGGCGGCGACGGTGGCCAAGGAAGGGCTGCTGTTCATCGAGCGGCTGAACAGTGATGAAGCGAAGGCTGCACTGGCGGCAATGGCGAAGCGCTAGGCTGCCTGAACCGGGTCTTGGCAGTCACTTGTGGGTATCAACTTGTGGGAGCGGGCTTGTCCCGCGAACCAGGGCGAAGCCCTGGCCATACACCTCTGTTGCCTGGGCCGGCCCTTTCGCGGGACAAGCCCGCTCCCACAAGTGAAGGCCATCGAGCCGCGACAAAGCTGCACATTTTCTGACCCCTGAAGCCAATCCTCCGCACACCCTCGCGCCCTACCCTTGGTTCGTAAGCAAACGCCTCCCCCAACAATAACCATCCAATGACCATCACCGAAGACGAAGCGTTCGGCCACGTGAATGAGCGAGTTGAGTTGGGCAATATCCATTTGGGGGGTGTCCAGCACGGTAATGGTGAATACAGTGAGCCAGTCAATCCCCGCCTATCCGCGAGTGAGACACGCGCCTAGGGTGATGGCACACAACTACGACACCAGAGGGTTTCCCATGGCCGAGAACGCTCCTCGCACGCCCGATCTGCTGCTGCACGCCGCCGAGCTGATGGCCGAATGTGGCTTTGCCGGCATGAGCATGCGCCAGCTGGCGGCGCGGTGCGGGTTGCAGTCGGGCAGCCTCTATCACCATGTGGCGAGCAAACAGGACCTGTTGCTGGATGTGCTGC
This sequence comes from Pseudomonas sp. NPDC089395, assembly GCF_044749525.1. Taxonomy (NCBI): domain Bacteria; kingdom Pseudomonadati; phylum Pseudomonadota; class Gammaproteobacteria; order Pseudomonadales; family Pseudomonadaceae; genus Pseudomonas; species Pseudomonas sp. NPDC089395. The sequence continues at coordinate 504,342 of NZ_JBIVID010000003.1, read as the reverse complement.
TCGAGGTGCTGGCCCAACGCCTGGCTGCGTGGCACAACGGGTCGTTCAGTCGTGACGTGCCGGGTTACCTGCGATTTCTGCTGGCCCGTCAGCGCTCGCACCCGCACGAGGATCTGCTGCTGCGCCATGAAGCCCGGCACCTGACGAGCGACCAGTGGCACTGGCTGGACCAGGCGCATGGACGCCTGCGTGCGCCGCTGCTGACGTTCATCGACCAGGACCGGCGCGGGGCGCCCTTGCCGTGCACCGGCAAGGCTTGCGCCAGCGAGGCGATCTTTGCCCTGGTCGAGACAGCGCACGGCCTGCGCCGGCGCCCTGGGCCGGTGGACGAGGCCGGGATCGAGGCGTGGCTGATACAGGCAAGCACCGCCGTGCTCGGCGCCTGAGCCGATGAGAACGGCGGCAAGATCCCATTTCCCGAGCGGTCTGCCCCGGCTTGCCGGCGATAGGGCCCTAACTGGCTGCATGGGATCGTCCAGCTACCTTGTGTTCATTCCGGGCGGCTGTCGACGCACGCCTTGATCCGCCCACGCAACCATTTCAGACCCGGGTCTGCATCGAACCGGGCATGCCAGTAGGCAATCAGCTCGGGTGTAGGGAAATCGATCGGCGGCTCATGGCAGCTAAGGCCGAAAGTCCCGGCAAAAACCTGCGCAATCGGCCCTGGCAGATTGCAGATATACCCCGTCTGGGAAGCAATCACCGGCATCGCCATGAAGTTCTGCACCAGTACCCCCACGCGACGAGACAGGCCCTGGGCCTGGAGGGCCGCGTCGATGATGTTGCCGTGGCGCTGGTGGGTTTCGATCATCACTTGCGGCCGTTCCAGGTAGAGACCGAGCGGAAACCGTCCCGGTGGTACCCCTTCACGTTCCCAGATCAACGTGAGCAGCGGGACCGTGGTGATCGACTCCTCGCACAGGCCGGCAACCAGCGACGGCGGCGTACCGATCACCAGGTCGATTTCGCCATTCTCCAGCAGCGCTGGCAGGGCACTGCTCGGCGGTAGCGGCACCACTTCGATCATCACGCCGGGCGCTTCAAGGGCGATGTGCTGGATCAGTCTTGGCAGGATCAGGAATTCGACGAAATCACCGGACGCGATGCGGAACTTGCGCTGGGCCGTTGCCGGCAAAAAAGCCGCGGCGCCCTGCAGCGCCTCGTCCAGGCGACCCAACGCATCGCGCACCGGGCCAATCAGTTCGGCTGCACGTGCGGTCGGCACCAGGCCATGGCGTCCGTTGACGAACAGCTCGTCACCCAAGCGCTCGCGCAGGCGCCGCAGGGCATGACTGACCGCCGGTTGACTGAGTGCCAGGCGTTCACCGGCACGGGTGACATTCTGTGTGTCCCACAGGGTCGCGAATACCACGAGCAGGTTCAGGTCTAGCGTGCGGGTATTCATGCTGTTCATGGTCAGAATTCCACATATTCATTTCTCTCACTGTACAGGCTTTGATTAAGTGGCTCCATCGTTCCCCCGTACACGAGCCCAAGCATGAACAATAAAAAACCCCTGCAGTTTGGCTGGTTCATTCCCACCATTGGCGATACCACGGCCTTCAGCGATCCGAGCAAGAGCATCCCGCAGTCCCTGGAGCATTTCCAACGGGTAGCAGTCGCCGCCGAACAGGCCGGGTTCGACTATGTGCTGATCCCCGTGACCCCTTTCTGCTGGGATGCCTGGGTGACCGCCTCCTTCGTCATTGCCCGCACCCAGAAACTCAAGGCGCTGGTGGCGGTCAAGCCTGGGTTCCTCCATCCCGTCGCCCAGGCCAAGATGGTCACAACCTTCGACCAGATGTCCAAGGGGCGCATCTACCTCAACCTGATCGCCGGCCTGAGCGAGAAGGATGCCTACGCCGAGGGCCAGATCGTTTCCAAGGAAGCGCGCTACGAGCAGCTGGAAGAAGAAGTCGAGCTGATGAAACGGCTGTGGACCGAAGACGGCGTGGAATACGAAGGCCAGTACCACCAGGCGCGCAGCCCGAAAATCATACCGGCCCCCTTCCAGCAGCCCCATCCGCCGTTCTTCCTCGGTGGCGGTTCGGAGCAGGCAGCGGAAATCTCCGCGCGACACTCGTCGGTGCACCTGTTCTGGGGCGACTACCCGGAGCGGATCGCCGAGCAGATCAAGGACATGCGAGAGCGGGCGGCCAAGTATGGCCGCGGTGAGGCCATCGAGTTCGCCATGCGCCTGCAGATCATCTGCCGGGAAACCGAAGAGCAAGCCTGGGCCGCGGCAGATGCCCTGGTCAACGGCGCCGATCCGGCCTGGACCGAACAGGTCAAGACCATGATGGCCGAGTCGGTAGCCAACCAGCGCATGAAAGAGCTCTCCACCACTGCCGGTCGCAAGATGACGCCGCATCTGTGGACCGGCATCACCGAAGTGCGCCCCGGCGCAGGCATCGCCGTGGTGGGCAACCCGCAGCAAGTCGCCGACCAGTTGCAGGCGTTCGTCGACGCCGGTTGCAGCGGGTTCTGCCTGTCCGGCTACCCGCACCACGAGGAAGCAGAGCGCTTCGGCCGCCTGGTCATGCCGTTGCTCAATCGCTGAACCCGCGCACTCCTTCCCAATAACAATCAGCCGCCGGCACGCCCGGCGGCAACTGGAGTTCCATCGATGACCCGCCACCCATTCGACCCCAAGCAGTTCCGCCAAGCGCTCGGCGCCTTCACCACCGGTGTGACCATCGTCACCACCCGCGGCGCGGACGGCCAGGACTACGGACTGACTGCCAACAGCTTCAACTCGGTATCGATCGACCCGCCGATGGTGCTGTGGAGCATCAGCAAGGGCTCCTCGTCGGCCCACGCGTTCACCGAAGGCGCGGACTTCGCCGTGCATATCCTGGCCACCGACCAGGAGCCGTTGTCCAACCGTTTCGCCAAGAGCAGCACAGACAAGTTCGCCGGCCTCGAACTGCAGCGCGGCCCCAGCGACATCCCGCTACTGGCGGGCTGCTCGGCGCGCTTCCAGTGCAAGACCACCTATCAGTACGAAGGGGGTGATCACATCATCCTGGTTGGCGAAGTGCTCGCGTTCGACCGCTTCGAGAAGGCGCCGCTGGTGTTCCACAGTGGCGCCTACCGTCGCCTTGCACCTGTTTGGCAGCAACCGGACGCCGCGTTGTCGGCACGCTAACGCAGCACCGCGCGGCGACTTCACGCCGCGCGGCCCCGGTGACAGACCCAGCCTACGAGATGACCGACGATGTCGAGCACAACCACCCTCAAACCCACGGCCACGCCCTTGGCGGTGCGGCTGCAGCCCAGCCGTGGGCGAGCCAGCTATGCCCTCGCCGTACTGCTGCTTGCCTACGTGTTCTCGATCATGGACCGCCAAGTCCTCAGCCTGCTGGTCGGCCCGATCCAGCAATCACTGCACGTCAACGACACCTGGATGGGCGTGCTTCACGGTTTCACCTTTGCGGCCTTCTATTCGTTGGCGGGCCTGCCCATCGCGCGTCTGATCGACCGCGGCAATCGCCGCGCAATCATCGCCACCGGCATCGGTCTGTGGTGCCTGGCCACGGCTGCCAGCGGCCTGGCCAGCGAATTCTGGCACCTGTTGCTGGCCCGCGTCGGCGTGGCTGTTGGCGAGGCGGTGCTGCTGCCGGGTGCCGTGTCGCTGATCAGCGACCTGTTCGTGCCGGAGAAACGTGGCCGTGCCCTGGGGATATTCGGTGCCGGTGGCCCCATCGGAGTGGGTGGCGGCCTGCTCGCCACAGGGCTCGTGCTTGGCTACTTCAGCGCCCATCCGCTGACGCTGCCCATGCTCGGGACGTTGGCGCCCTGGCAGACCACGATGATGTCGATCGGCCTGCCGGGCCTGTTCATCCTGCTGTTGACACTTGGCATTCCTGAACCGCGACTGGGCCGTGTTGCGCAGATCACCCACACGCCTGCCACGCCGGCGGTGCCGCTGGGCGAGGTGCTGACGTTCCTGCGGGTCCATCGGCGTACCTTCGTCGCCATCCTGATCGGCATGGGCTGCTACAACGCCGCAGTGTATGGCGGCGGCGCCTGGGTACCCAGCTATCTGGTTCGCGCGTTCGGCTGGAGCTATGCCAAGGCCGGCACCGTCATGGGCCTGATCATGTGCATCAGTTCGCCACTGGGCGTGCTTGGCGCCAGTTGGCTGGGCGATTACTGGCGTCGACGCGGCGTGAGCAATGGCAACCTGCGCGTCGCGGTCCTCGCCAGCCTCTTGCTGCCGCTGAGCGCCACCCCGCTGCTGTTGGCACCCAGCGCCGCGCTGGCGCTGCCGTTCTTGGCCCTGAGTGCGGCGCTGTGGGTGTGCCTGTTCGGCGTCGGCCCAGCGCTGATCGTCGAAATAGCGCCTGCGCCCATGCGCGGCCAGTTCATCGCACTGTTCACCGGCGTACTCAACCTGCTCGGAGTCGGTATCGGCCCCGTCGCGGTGGGCGCCATCACCGACTACCTGCTGGTCGACTCCGCCGCCATCGGTCTTTCGCTGCTGATCGTCACGCTGCTTGCCTGCGCCCTGGCCTGCCCGCTGTTGCTGCTGGCCCAGCGCAGCTTTGCCAGCACCGCGCTAAAGGCACGCGAGTGGCAGCCTGCCAGTGCCCATTCGAACTAATCCTCCACCACCGAGAACACCCTCATGAGAACCCTCGAAGGCAGCTGCCTGTGCGGCGCCATCCACTACTCCAGCCACCTGGCGCCCCTGTCCACGGCCGTCTGCCATTGCAGTGACTGCCAGAAGCAGAGCGGCAGCGCCTTTTCGGTCAACCTGCTGGTGCAGGCCGAAGGCTTCCTGATCCAGGGCACCGGCCTTGCTTCGTACAGCAAGGCTGGCGGTAGCGGTTTGCCGGTCCGACGCTTTTTCTGCAGCGGCTGTGGCTCGGCTTTGTACTCGGAAATCACCACGATGCCGGGGCTGCTGGCCGTCAAGGCCGGGACCTTGAGCAAGCCGGCCAACACCCCGCCGAATCTGCACCTGTGGTGCGCTTCGGCACAACCTTGGGTCGTCATCGACCGTTCACTGCCGTGCTTCGAGCAGGCACCCAGCGAATAACCCCACCCCGGCCGGCTGACGGTAGACCGAAGCCGGTCTGGCCTGTTCAAACCCTGAGAGCGAGTCCATGAAAACAAGAAAAATACTGCTGCAATCCGGCGTCCTGACGCTTTCGCTGCTGGCTACCGCCGTGATGGCCAAAGTGTCCCCCGAGGAGGCCGCACAGCTGGGCACCACCCTGACCCCGATGGGCAGCGTCAAGGCCGCGAACGCCGACGGCAGCATTCCGGCCTGGAGCGGAGGCCTGCCAACCACAGCGGGCGCGGTGGACGGCAAAGGTTTCCTGGCTGATCCCTTTGCCAACGAGAAACCCCTTTTCGTCATCACTGCAGCCAATGCCGAGCAGTACAAGGACAAGCTTTCTGCAGGCCAGCTGGCCATGTTCAAGCGCTACCCGGACAGTTACCGAATCCCGGTATACCCCAGCCATCGCACCGCAGCGCTGCCAGCCGACATCTATTCGATCATCAAGGCCAGCGCGACCAAGACCGAAGAAGTGGATGGCGGCAACGGCCTGAGCGGTTTTTCCGATACCCGCTACTATGCGTTCCCGGTGCCTAAGAATGGCATCGAAGTGCTCTGGAACCACATGACCCGCTACCGGGGCGGCAACCTGCACCGCCTGGCGACCCGCGTCCAGCCGCAGGCCGATGGATCATTCAACATGATCCAGATCGAGGACGAGATCTCCTACCCGCGTGAATTGCCCGACCTGGACAAGGACAAGGCAGAAAACATCTTGTTCTACTTCCTGCAACGGGTAACCGGGCCCGCGCGCCTTGCCGGCAACGTCCTGCTGGTGCACGAAACCATCGACCAGGTGAAGGAGCCGCGCGGTGCCTGGCTGTACAGCGCCGGCCAGCGTCGCGTGCGCCGGGCGCCACAGGTCGCCTACGATGGCCCGGCCACCGCCGCCGACGGCCTGGCCACCGCAGACAACTTCGACATGTTCAACGGCGCGCCAGACCGCTACACCTGGGAGCTGGTCGGTAAACGGGAGATGTACATCCCCTACAACAGCTACAAGCTGGACGCCCCCAGCCTCAAGTACGCGGACATCATCAAGGCCGGCCATATCAACCAGGACCTGACCCGCTATGAACTGCACCGGGTCTGGGAAGTGGTGGCCAAGCTCAAGCCCGGTCAACGCCATATCTACTCGACACGCCACATGTACTTCGACGAAGACACCTGGCAGCTGGCGGAGGTCGATCACTACGACGGGCGTGGGCAACTGTGGCGGGTCGGTGAAGGGCATGCCCAGCAGTACTACCACAAGCAAGCACCCGGCTATACCGCTGAGGCCCTCTATGACCTGCAATCGGGCCGCTATTCGGTACTGGGGCTGAAAAACGAGGAAAAGCGCAGCATCGAATTCGGTGCCGTGGCGTCGACCAGCAGTTACACCCCGGCCGCGTTGCGCCAGACGGGCGTGCGCTGAGTCGCGGTGTTGCATTGGGTTGTGCAGGGCGGCTATCCAGCCGCCCTTTTTTTCCCCTCTGCTGACTGACGATAACGTCCTTACTGGCGACGAATAGAGAGCGTTTGTGCGTTCGTGTACTCCATCAGGCCATCGATGCCGTTCTCGACGCCGATGCCCGACTGTTTATGTCCACCCAGTGGCGTGTAGGGGTTCAATTCATGGATCTCGTTGATCCACACCTTGCCGGTCTGAAGGCGCTGGGCAATGGCAGTGGCCAGTTCCACGTCCTTGCTCCAGACCGATCCGCCCAGGCCATATTCGCTGTCGTTGGCGCGCGCGATGACTTCATCGATGTCGCAGAACTTCAGCAGAGGAAGGATCGGGCCGAACGGCTCCTCGGTGACGATTCTCGAATCATCGGGCGGGTTGTCGACGATCGTGACGGGGAAGCAATAACCCGGCCCTTGCGCCAGGTTGCCCCCCAGCAACACGCGCTGGTCCTGTTCGCGAATATCCGCCAGCAACGCCTTCAGGCGCTCGAACTGCACGGCATTCTGCACAGGCCCCAGCCCCGTCCCTGGCAAGCTGCCGTCGCCGACGCTGACGTTGCGGGCGTACTCGACGATGGCCTGGCTGAGCGGCTCATAGATGTCCTGGTGAATGTACAGGCGCTTGATCGCCAGGCAGAACTGACCGCTGTTGCTGAAGGCGCCCCAGAACAGCTTCTCTGCGGTCTGCGCGATGTCCACGTCCGGCAAGACGATGGCCGCGTCGTTACCGCCGAGTTCAAGGGTCAGGCGTTTGAGGTTGCGCGCGCCACTTTCCATCACGCGGCGGCCGGTGGCGGTGGAGCCGGTGAAGGACACCTTGTCGATCTGCGGGTGAGCCGTCAGCCACGGGCCGAGGTCATCTCCCCCGCTCACCACGTTGACCACACCGGGCGGCAGCAAGGTGTTGATCAATTCGGTGAGCTTGAGGGCCGTCAGTGGCGTGAACGGCGAAGGCTTCAGCACCACGGTGTTGCCCGCGACCAGTGCTGGGGCCAGTTTCCACACCGCCAGCAGCACGGGGAAGTTCCAGGGCACGATCGCACCGACCACGCCAATCGGTACGCGACGGACCTTGACCAGGTGCTCGGGGCTGTCCTCGATGATCGTTTCGGTGGGCGCCATCTTGGCGAATTCGCTGAACCAGGCGGCCGCCGCGCCCACTTCGAAGCGGGCGTAGTCCAGGGTCTTGCCTTGTTCACGGGTCAGCAGCTGGGCAAAGCCCTCCAGCTGCTCAAGCAGTTTCTGCCCTATGTCGGCGACCAGTGCCTGGCGCTCGGCAACAGGCATTGCCGACCAGGCGGGAAAGGCACGACGCGCAGCCGCGACTGCCGCATCGAGTTGCTCGCGGCTGGCATCGGGTACCAGGGCGATGACCTGTTCGTTGGCCGGATTGATCACCCCGAGGTGACGATCGCTGTCGGTAGGTTGACCATCGATGGTCATCAGGTACCGGGAAGTCAGTTCAATGCTCACAGTTGAAACTCCAGTGCTTGTCTTTGGAAACCCGCGAGCAACGGTACGACGCCGAAGAAATGGAAAAAAATAAATAATCGATAAGGCAGATATACGCCTTGCCTATATCGCCTCCCCTCTTCTGTTAGTTCAATCAGGACGCGAGTGATGAATCTGCGCAGTGTCGATCTGAATCTGTTGACCGTGTTCGACGCCATCATGGCCGAGCAGAACCTGTCCAGGGCTGCGGACAGGATCGGCATGAGCCAGCCGGCGATCAGCAATGCGCTGGCGCGCCTGCGCCACGTGCTCAAGGACGATCTGTTCGTGCGTACGGGCCACGGCATGCGTGCCACGCCCCGGGCACAGGAACTTGCCAAGCCCATCCGAAAGATTCTCGACATGGTCGTCACCACCCTGACCCAGGGCGTCGAGTTCGACTGCACTTGCAGCGAGCGCGTGTTCAACCTGGTGCTGTCGGATTATGGGGAAGTGGTCGTGCTCGCGCCCCTCATGGATTGGCTGGATACCCTCGGTGCCAAGGTGCGGATCAATGTCGAAACCTACATGCAGGGTGAACTGCAGGAAAAGATGCGCTTCGGCAAGATCGACCTGTGCCTGTGGACCGAGCCCCTGCCGGGCGAGGCGTTCAACAGCCAGTTGCTGCTCAAGGAGGAACTGTACTCGATGGTACGGCGCGACCACCCGCGGGTGGGTAATCAGCTGACGCTCGAACAGTACCTGACGCTCAAGCATCTGGTGCTGGAATGGCCGGACGCCGATGACCTGCGCCCCGTGGAACGGCGCCTGGAAGCACTCGGAGTGAGCCGCGAGTACTACCTGCATGTGCACAGTTTCTTCAGCATGCCGTGGATCGTTGCCGGCAGTAACGTGGTATGTACCATGCCATCACGCATGGCCAGGACATTTTCAGCGTTGCACCCGCTGAAGTGTTTCAAGACTCCACTCGAAGGCCTGGAAATCCCCATCCACCTCAGCTGGCACCAGCGTTTCCAGCACGATCCTGCGCACCAGTGGTTGCGTAACGGTATCGCCAGCATTTGCGCTCGGCTGTAGGCGCAGTGATCTGAATCAGTCGTTGGTATGAGCAGAATCATACTTGCGGTGCTTACCGCCGGCCTTTGCTGATCATTAAGTTGTGGCTCCCCTTCCCCTCGACTGGAGAGCTGCATGAAAACAACAACAAGGCATGCCTGTATTCGACCGCACCTGCTGGTAATGGCCGGTTCCCTGGCATTTTCTGCCCAGTCCCAGGCGGTAGCTTTCAACATCGGGGAAATCGAAGGGACGTTCGATTCTTCCCTGTCGGTAGGCGCCAGCTGGTCAACCGCCAACCCTGATCGTGACCTGATTGGTGGCAACAACGGTGGCGAGGGCCTGGCGCAAACTTCCGACGACTCGCACCTCAACTTCAAAAAGGGCGAGACGTTCTCGAAGATCTTCAAGGGCATTCACGACCTTGAACTCAAGTACGCCGATACCGGTATATTCCTGCGCGGGAAGTATTGGTACGACTTCGAACTCCAGGATGAGCACCGTCCTTTCAAGGACATCGACAACAGTGGCCGCAAGGAGGCGGCGAAGTCTTCCGGTGCGCAACTGCTCGACGCCTTCGTCTACCACAACTACCAGGTCGCCGAGCAACCCGGTTCGGTGCGCCTGGGCAAGCAAGTGGTCAGCTGGGGTGAGAGCACTTTCATCCAGAACGGCATCAATGCCATCAACCCTGTGGATGCCGCTGCGTTCCGACGACCCGGCGCCGAAGTCAAGGAAGGGCTGATTCCGGTCAACATGTTCTATGTGTCCCAGAGCCTGTCGGACAGCCTGTCGGCCGAGGCTTTCTACCAGCTGGAATGGGACCAGACGGTGGTCGACAACTGCGGCACCTTCTTCGCCCAGCCTGACGTGGTGGCAGACGGCTGCACAGGCAACTTGCGAGTCCTCTCGCCTCGTTCGGCAATCCCCGCAGGCGGGCTGGCGGCCTTGCAGCGAGTGTTCGGCGCCGATATCAACCAGGAAGGCGTGCGTGTACCGCGTGGCGCGGACCGCGATGCCCGCGACAGCGGCCAATACGGAATTGCACTGCGCTTCAATTCCGATGCTCTGAATACCGAGTTCGGCGCGTACTACATGAATTACCACAGCCGTCAGCCGTTCTTCAGCGCGACGGCGGCCAACCAGCAGGTATACACCGCGGCCCAAGCGCTGTTGACCGGGCCGGCCGCCGCCCTGCAACCGGTAGCAGTGGCGGCCAACTCCCGCTACTTCATCGAGTACCCCGAAGATATTCACCTGTACGGCCTGAGTTTCTCCACCACCCTGCCCACCGGCACCGCCTGGCAGGGCGAGATCAGCTACCGGCCCAATGCCCCCGTACAATTGAACACTCAGGACATCCTGTTCGCGGCAGTCGGCCCGCTGGGCGGGCCGGTGCTGCCCAACGCCTCGGTGCTGGACATCGCACCGGGCCAGGACCTGCATGGCTATCGGCGCAAGGAGCTGACCCAGTTCCAGACCACCTTCACTCACTTCTTCGATCAGGTGATGGGCGCCGAGCGCCTGACTCTGGTCGGCGAGCTCGGCGTGGTGCATGTGGGCGGGCTGGAAAGCAGCGCCCAGGCGCGCTACGGGCGCGATCCGGTGTTCGGTGAAGGGCCGTTGCCGGCCAGCGCCGGGGGTGCGATCAATACCTGTCGCCAGCTCAACCTAGGCACGGTCGGTGCCAATGGCAAGAACCTGACCCGCTTCTGCGAAAACGAGGGTTACACCACCAGCACCTCGTGGGGTTACCGCCTGCGCGCGATCTGGGACTACAACGACGTCTTTGCCGGAATCAACCTCAAACCGAACCTGGCCTGGTCCCACGACGTGCAGGGCTACGGCCCGAACGGCCAGTTCACCGAAGGGGCCAAAGCCCTCAGCCTCGGCCTGGATGCCGAGTACCGCAATACCTACACCGCGAGCGTCTCCTACACCGATTTCTTCGACGGTGATTACAACACGGCCGTCGACCGCGACTTCTTCGCGGCCAGTTTCGGCGTGAACTTCTAGCACGCACTCGCCGATATCAGGCAACCCAATATCAGAACTCGTCTTTATTGATTTTCATTGGTTTTTCGCCTGTTGTAGTGTCGCTTGCCAGCCGTGCCCTGCACCTGCTGGCAAGCCGGTTTGTCTACAACAAGAACAAGGCTGAGAACCGCCATGCAAGCCCTGCACTCCTGCACCCTCGTCCTTGAGCCGATTGCGCTCGAGCAGCTTTGCGACCACCTGTTTGGCGCAGGCGAAGGCCAACGCCTGCTGCAGGCGTTACTGCCTGTGACCGCCTGGCCACAGCGCTCGCTGCACGCCCCTGTGCCGCACTGTGCTGGCGTACCCCCTTCAAAGTCGCAACTCAGCGCGCGCGAATTGACGGTGCTGAGCTTGATCGCCCAAGGCTTGTCGAACCAGGAAGTGGCTGAGCGACTGTTCATTTCCCTGCACACGGTGAAAACCCATGCGCGGAAAATCAATTGCAAGTTGGGCGTGGAGCGTCGCACACAGGCTGTTGCGCAAGCCAAGGTCATGGGGTTGCTGGTGTGAGGAGCAGCGCCCATTCGCGGGCAATCCACGCGATCCCTGTGGGAGCCGGCTTGCCGGCGATGAGGCCGGAACAGGCAAAACGGGGCAGCTTGCAGCGCCGGTTCGGGCCCTATCGCCGGCAAGCCGGCTCTCACAGGAAAAAACCACAGCGTTCGAAGAATGGGGTGTCGCTTCGGGAGTGCAGTCTCGAAAGATCAAAATGAATCGGAGTGTAAACTTGCCGATACACCAAGTGCTCTTTTAAGTACCGAACATCAGAAATCAGACAACGCACTAATCTGGCAACTTGCCAGCCTGCCGGGTTTTTCTAAACTTCAACTTGCCAGTCTCTGCCAACAGAGAACAATGTTCGCCGCTCCGCACGTTCGACCTCATCGACGTAGTGCAAGCCGCTGTTCGTGGCTTCTGGATACGGTCCCGCTCCTGTGCCAAGGGCGACCTGATTCAGGTATGCCCCATGGACACAAACAACAATTCAACGAGTAACTATGCGGTCTGGCTGCCCGGCAGCGCATTGATACTCAGCCTGGTGATTTCCACCTTTGCCCTGACCCGCGCGCCCTTCCTTGAAACCCGCCCGGAGGGTAGCCAGTTCCAGCCACACATGCCGATCGAAGCACGCCTGTGGCAGGACCCTTTCGATGCACTTGAGCGTTACCGTAAACGTATCAAGGAACTTAATATCACCCCCCCTATCGCGGCGTGCACTGGCACAAAACCTGAAAAGAAGGCCCAGCTCATCGTTGCGTTGGTGGAAGATGGCGCCTATGCCGAAGCTGTCGAACTTCGCCGCCGGATGCGCTATGCCATTCTGGCAGGCCTGAAGGGCGCTCGACTTGTCCCCGAAGATGAGCAACATGTTCGCTGCCTGGCCATGACATATTCGTTGGGTTTTGCCAAAGAGCAGAAAGTACCCGCGGAAGTGGAGGTACCCTACGAGGACTTCGTAGCCGACCCACTGGTACCCGCCCCGATCAACGACGAAGATCCGCTGCCTCCAGCGCGGGTTAGGCTGCTTTGGCTCAAGCAGGATGTGCTCGAGGAGGATCCGCTGGGCCAACTGAGCAGTTTCAGGGACACGTTGAGTACGGAAATGCCAGACGCCACACTCAAGGTGATCGGGCCCGCCGATTCACACATGCTGCGCATCATGTACCGACAAGAAGCCCTCGCACGCTACGGGCTCGGCACTGACGGTAAACCTCCCCCTCCTCCCCCTCCTCTTCCTCCCACTCTCGCGGGTAGTGGTGAAACTTTCACGCCAGCAGTCATTCCGCCAAACATCGAAATCTATTCACCCTTGGCCACCGCTGACAAGAAGCTGTTGCTAGGTGACTTCGACAAACGCGGCCAAAAGGCCGTCTCCCCGTTCAAGGGCATCCAGCTGATCCGCACCGTCAGCGACGACACCACGATGGCTCGCCTGTTACTCGACGAGCTCAAGCTACGCCATGTCGACCCCGCAGCCGGCGCACACTGCGCCACCCCGCAAGATGAACGGCAATGCTTCCCCGAGCGGCGCAGCGCGAATCGCATCGCACTGATTTCCGAATGGGACAGTTTCTACAGCCGCGCACTGATCGAAAGTTTCCGCAGCAAAATAGGCGAGCGGCCCTCGATGCCGCCTCTGGACAGCTCCAGGGTCGACCCTTGGGTTCTGCGCTACAGCTACTTGCGCGGTTTGGATGGCCGTCTACCGGAGGACACCATTGCCAAAACTGACCAGAAAACCGAAAAAGACAACCGCACGGTCGACCTCAGCCCACTGGAAAAATCCGACGGCAACTCGCAACTGGATTACCTGCGCCGCCTGGCCGATCACATCATGATGCAGGACCAGGCCTTCCGTGATGCGGGCAACAGCGGCATCGGCGCAATCGGCGTGCTGGGCCTGGATACCTATGACAAGCTGCTGGTGCTGCAGGCCCTGAAGAGCCGCATGCCCAACAAACTGTATTTCTCCACCGACCTGGATGCGCGCATGTTGCAGCGCGGGCAAGCCCAGGTGACGCGCAACCTGGTGCTGGCATCGCCCTACGGCCTGACCCTCACCCGCGCCTTGCAGCAGGAGATGCCGCCGTTTCGCGACAGCCTGCAAAGCGCGGTATTTGTCTCGGTGCTGGCAGCGCTGGCCCCCGAGCCGTTCGACGCCAAGCGCTGGAAGTTCGATTACTCCAAGGCCGGCATTCTGTCACCGAGCATCTACGAAGTGGGCATCAGCGGCTTCATACCGCTGGAAAGCAGCCTCACCAAGCGACGCGCCATCGATTGCGCACCGATCAGCAATCGTTCGAGTCAGGGCACCTATATCCGGCCTCAGGACATCATGGCCCTGCGCTGCCTGCAGGACCCCTCCCCGCCCATTTATCCAGAGCCTTCCGAGGCATTGAAGCATCGGTTGAATCGCATTCTGTCGCTATTCATGGCAGGACCGCTGGCACTGGTACTGGTGGTCCTCGGGTTGGTGTTGAGCTGGTGGAGCAGCAGTAACCGCGACAAAAGCACGGGGCTGGGCGTATGGGTGCCATCAGCCCTGTATGGCGTGGCAGCGCTGACGGCATGGATCGCCACAAACGCCTGGCGGGTCGAGATGCTGTGGGTAACCTTCGGCCTGATCCTGCTGGGGCTGATCGCAACAGGCCTGAACCGTCGCGCACGGAACAAAGGCAATGCCGCCGGTAACTCGGCCGTGGCTAGTGGCCTCTTCGATGCCAATGCCTGGTACGTACTCGTGCCGCTGGTGATCTTCATCCTGGTATTGCTGCGCGGCTATCAAGAGCGCGAAAGCTTGACCGAGCAAGGTCTGGGCGAACCGATGTTCCTGTTCGAAGGCATCAGTGCCTGGCCAACCCTGGCCCTGAGGTTGCTCGCGGTGATCATATCGCTCGCCGCACTGGCCTGGGGTGCGCGCAATCTGCGGCTCAATCATCAGGAGATCGAGCGCGAATACCACCTGCATGTCGTTGAAAGGGTCGGCTTGTGGCAGCAACTGATGAAGTTGACTGACCATGGAAAAATGCGATCACCGAATAGTCTGGCCAAGGCATTGGGCGAGTGGCTCAATCACGTTTTCCTGCCGCTCTCACCCAACGCCCAGCCCAAGAAGACCCAACCTGGCTCTAACGAAGTCCTGACGTACTGGACCGAACACCGTATCTGCGGCAGTTTCGGTGCTAGGTTGTTGCGCGCGATGCTCGGCTCCTGGATCTTCCTGGTGCTCACAAGCCTGCTGTTCGTGCTGTGGCCCATGGATGGCGACCCCGTGCGCGGCAACCCGCCGCTGCGAGGCTGGAACTGGCTCCCGCCTGTGTTGGCGTTCAACCTGCTGGTGTTCTGGGTAGTCGACGCCAACCGCCTGTTGACCCGCTTCATCCGCCAACTGAGCCAGGAGCACTGGATCTGGCCAAGGGAGTTGCAACGCGAGCAGAAAGCGCTGTTCGGTGACATCTACAACCCGGTGCCCAAGGCCGCTCACCCCAGCATCGACGAATGGTTCGGCCTGACCCTGATCGCCAAACGCACCGCCGCCGTCAGCCGCCTGATCTACGCGCCGACCGTGGTGCTGTTGATCCTGATCGTTTCTCGCAGCAGCTACTTCGACAACTGGCCAACCCCGCCAGGGATGATCATCACCTTCGCATTGACGGGCCTGATCTTGCTCGTTTCGGCGCTTTCGCTGCGCAGGGCTGCCGAGAAAGCGCGGACAGTCGGCCTTCAACGCATCGACCAGTACTTGCTTGAAATCGCGGGCAACGAAACCTTGTCCGCCAAGTTCCGCTTGATTCGCGAACGCATCGTGGCACTGAACACCGGCGCCTTTTCCCGGTATGCCGACGAGCCGCTGGTACGCGCGCTGCTGCTGTCACTGACCGGCATCGGCGGGTCGGCGCTGGTCGATGCGTTGAACTACGCGAAGTTCTGATGCAACCACACGCCGGCCTTGGGGCCGGCAGAGGAGCACATCATGCCTAATGCAAACGATGTCCAATGGTTCAAGTCACACTTCCAGGACCGCCTGCAACCTGCCTTGACCGGGACTCCGCTGACCGTGGATTTCCTCACTGCAATCGCTTGCCAGGAGACGGGGGAAATCTGGCAGAACCTGCGCCACGACCTCCCGGAAGCCGAGGTACTGAGGCTGTGCGTCGGCGATACGCTCGACGCGGACAAGGGACGCAAAGCCTTTCCCAAGGACAAGGCCGCGTTGCTGGCAGCCCCGCGCGGCGAGGAGATGTTCGAACTCGCCCATCGTTCGCTGGTGGAGATGGCCGAGCACATTCGCGGCTACGCGCCCGTGGCGAGAAGACAGAACAAGTTCTGCCACGGCTTCGGCATCTTTCAGCGCGACCTGCAGTTCTTCAAGGATGACCCCGATTACTTCCTCGACCAGCGCTACGCCCAATTCGATGGCGCACTCGATCAGTGCCTGAGCGAACTCAAGCGCGGCCTGAAAACGCTGGGATTGTCCAAGGCGCAATCGCTCAGCGACCAGCAGCTGGCATCGGTCGGCATCGCCTACAACACCGGCGGTTTCAACCCGAAGAAGGGCCTGCGCCAGGGCTTTTTCGATGGCCAACGGTTCTACGGCGAGAACCTGCTCGACTTCATTCAACTGGCCCATACCGTCAGCATGGACGGCGCGCCGCCACAGCTGGCCCCTGCCGCGCCAGGCCTTGCGCTGTTGCCACCACCGAGCACACTGACGGCCACCGGTGAGTTCCTGCGGGTGGACACCCGCGAAAGCACCCTGCGCGTGCGCAGCGAGCCGCGCATCAGCGAACCGTCGAATGCCAACGTCATCGGCAACCTGCCCGACGGCCACCCGGTACGTGCTGTCGGTATCCGTGCGCAGAACGGCTTCCGGGAGATCGAGACCTCACTGTCCGGCGCGTTGCTGCACGGCTTCGTCGCGCAGAAATTCCTGGTGGCGGATGAGTCGATCGAGGATGTGCCCATTACCCTTCCGGCGCCTACGGCGCCCAGCACCGGCATCGTCGCTGCGCACCTGGCGCACAAGCCCAACCAGGTCACCCGACGCATTGCACCAGCCGCTGCACATTCGCTGAACGAACGCGGTCAACCCCAACGCCAAGGCGACACGCCCCAGGCACTGCGCACCGAGCTGGCGGCCATCATCGACTGGCTGGGCGTCGACAACCCAGCCAACAAACGCTACCAGCCACGCGATGGCCTGACCTTCTGCAACATCTACTGCCACGACTATTGCGCCCTCGCCGGGGTGTATCTGCCGCGCACCTGGTGGACGGCCAGGGCGCTGCTGGACCTGT
Source organism: Pseudomonas sp. NPDC089395 (assembly GCF_044749525.1). Lineage (NCBI taxonomy): Bacteria > Pseudomonadati > Pseudomonadota > Gammaproteobacteria > Pseudomonadales > Pseudomonadaceae > Pseudomonas > Pseudomonas sp. NPDC089395. The sequence goes on along the minus strand of NZ_JBIVID010000003.1, from coordinate 487,482 downwards.
CGCACGACAAGCCCGTGGCACCGCTGATTGGTGCCACGATCACCGAAATGCGGGCCAACGACCTGTTCCGCTGGCTGCGTGATTTCGGCAGCGCGTTCGGTTGGCGGCAAACCGGCACGCTCAGCAAACTGCAGCAGGCAGCCAACCAGGGCGGCGTTGCCCTGATCGTTGCACGGCGCAAGGAAGATGGCCGGTCTGGGCACATCGTGGCAGTGGTGCCCGAGGACGCCACCCACAGCGCCAGGCGCGATGCCGCCGGTGACGTGATTGCGCCGCTGCAGAGCCAGGCAGGTGCGCGCAACTTCGCGTATGGAACCGGTACTGCCAACTGGTGGAACGGCGAGCAATTTGCCGAAAGTGCGTTCTGGATACATGCGTAGTTCATCACTTCGTCAACCCGAACAGAGGGCGGTTTCATGTCCAACATCGTGATTTGCTGCGACGGCACCTGGAACACGCCCGAACAGCTGGATAAAGGTGTCCCGGCCCCCACCAACGTGGTCAGGCTGCATAACGCCGTGGCGGACGAGGACGCCGCCGGTGTTCATCAGGAAAAGTACTATCACCCCGGTGTCGGTACCTCCGGCAAATGGTGGGACAAGGCGTTGGGTGGCGGCACAGGGTCAGGGTTGGACGCCAACATCAAGAGCGCCTACCAGAAGCTTTGTTACTGCTATCAGCCGGGCATGGACATCTATCTGTTCGGGTTCAGCCGTGGCGCCTATACCGTTCGAAGCCTGAGCGGATTGATCAGTCGTTGCGGCTTGCTGAAGATTGCAGACATGCCGCCAGCGGACGTCTGGAGCAACATCGACCGCCTGATGAAATTCGGCTACCGACGCAAACTGGAAGATCGCGAAGACTGGGACACGTTGGGCTGGCAATTTCATAACGCCAAAGGTGCCAGCATTGCGATTCGCTTCATCGGCGTGTGGGACACCGTCGGCGCACTGGGCATACCCGACGACATGGCCTTGCTCAACCTGCTCGATGATCGCAATCGCTACACCTTCCACGACACCGCCTTCCACGCCGCGGTAAAGACGGGCCGTCATGCCTTGGCGATGGACGAGCGCCGTGCGTCCTTCCAGCCCACGCTATGGACAGATGTGCCCGCAGGCTGTGACGTGCAGCAGTTGTGGTTCCCCGGCGTGCACTCCGATGTCGGCGGTGGCTATCGTGAAAGCGGCCTGGCTGACGGCGCGTTGCAGTGGATGGTCGAGGAAGCTTCGAAATGTGGGCTGGCGTTCACCCCCAAGACCATCAAGCAGATTCGCCCTGACTTTCACGACATGATGCATGACTCGTGCGACGGCGTGTTCAGCTTGTTGCCCACGCAACCGCGCAGCATCCCCAACCTCAAGGCGCAAGAAGCCAGTTTTCATCAAACCGCGCTCGAGCGTCAGAATGACCCGCCCATCACTCAACACCCCTACCGGCAGTCTCGCCTGATCGCACCGCCCCTCCCGTTGGTGATCGACATTGCGGCCCGCGTGCCGTGGAACGAAACCGGCCTGTGGCTGGAAGCTGGCAAGACCTACCATTTCAGTGCCTCGGGGGAATGGCTCGACAGTTCGATCAGCTGCGACCCCGGCGGTACCGGTGACGGTAATTTCCAGCCGGCGGAGGTCGCCCACCTGGTGGCCAGCGCCCTCGGCCAGGTGGAGACCTGGTACAGCAAGCTGTTCAAGAACAACGATGCCAACTTCAACTTCACCAAGCGTCATGAACAGTTCAACTGGTTCAGCCTGATCGGGGCGATCGCCAACAGCGATGGGGTGGATGCCAAAGGGTATCTGATCAAGCCGGAAGTGTTCGAGATAGGTAAAGGGCGCACCTATACACCAAAGCGGTCGGGCTATTTGTATGCCTATGCCAATGATGCGTGGAACTGTTATGGCAACAACCGAGGGCATGTTGCGCTGACGGTGAAAGGATGAGGTGTCGGTTTCATCGACGTTAGACGTTATCAGCGCACGGACTGTCGCCGCCGGCACCCCCTACCCTGCCCGCGGCGACAGCGCATGAAGCACCGCCTTCACGGCAATTGGAAAATATCCGCCAGCACTGCGCTTTGCTCCACCTTGCGCCGCTCGGCGACAGCGTCGTACACCACCAGCAACGAAGGCTTCTGCCCGGTTTCAGGCACGTACAGGGTGATGCCTTCTGCATGGTCGCTGCCGTCGCCATAAGGTACATCCAGCATGGGCTGCAATACGCTCGACGGGACCATAGCCTCGTCATCGGGTGCGCAACCACCGGGCCATCGGAAAACTTTGACCGGCCCATCGAGATCCAGGGTAGGCCCCGCAAGGATCAGCAAATCCGAGCCCTGCACGCACAGGTCGCGAATGCCCAGCCCCCCGAGTTGGAGGAAGTGCTTGCGGTAGCGCCGTTTGTTCGGCCCGATGGCCTTCAGGCTCAGGGTGGAAGAGCCGGGGTCGTCGTCGACCGCCAGCTCCAGCGCCACCGCCCAGCCGCGCAAGACCGGCCCGCGCAGGCCAATGAAGATCCGCCCGTCCACAACCGCAAGGCCTTCGATGTCAAAGCCATTGTCCTTGCCTGGGATCGCAAGGAATGGTCCGAGATGTTCATCGTCTTGCAGCGCGTCGGTCAGTTCGTCGCCAAACGCGTTCCCCCGCAGCCGGGCGGCGTAGAGGTCCTTGCCGTGCCGGGTAATGCGTTCTTCCAGCCGGCAGCCGCCGGCCTCTTCCTGGATGGGAATGCGGGCCAGCAGGTAGCGGTTGCCATCGCGGCCGATCTTGGCCAACTGCTGGCTGGCTTTGCCGTACCCCTCCTTGAGCTTCGGCTTCTTGCGCTTGAGGCTGTGCGAACCCACCAGCCAGAGATAACCGCCATCAAAGGCCAGCCCCTCGATGTCTGCCTCGTCCAGTTCTTCCGGGTCATCGCCGGGTGGCACTGGCAGCGCCAGATAATCGCCGAGCTGAAACTGCTTGTGCTGGCCGTAGCGGCAAGCGCCAGCGCCATCGTCCGGCAGTGGCGTCAGCCGCTCCAGGCTCACCGTTTCATCGTTGGCAACCCAGAGCGTCGTGCCGATCTGCAAGGCAACGGATAGCCCATCGCGAAGCGCCTTGCCTTTGGCCAGGTCATTGAGATCGGCATCGAATTGCAAGGTTACGACATGCCCCTTGTTCATGCTGAAGGCCCTCGTTTGACCCGTCGTAGCAAGCGCCGCCCCTGCTCACTCGAACTAGTCAACAGCGAGTGGCGAGCAATTGCAAAGACACGCCCTAGACGATTTCGCTATGCACTTTATTTCGTGCCAAAGCACAATTTCCGACTTGAATTCCGGCGTCCCGATGATTGCCAAAGCGCGCACAAAAAGGTCAAACTGCGACTCATTATCATTATTGATCTATTTCCATGTCTGCCGACGACAGTGCCCTGCGTTTTGCCGCCCACGAGCTCTACAGTACCCACAGCGCCTGGCTACGCGGCTGGCTACGCAAGCGCCTGGATTGCAGCAGCGATGCCGCAGACCTCGTCCAAGACACTTTCGTGCGGGTGATCAAGGCCCGTCAGGCCCTGGAGATTCGCCAACCGCGGCAATACCTCAGCACGGTAGCCAAAGGCTTGGTGATCGACCTGTTCCGCCGCCGTGCACTGGAGCAAAGCTACCTCGAAGCGCTGGCCGCACTCCCTGTCGACGTCTACCCCTCGCAAGAAACACAGGCCATCGTTCTGGAAACCCTGTTGGAAATCGACCGCATGCTCGACAGCCTGGGCGATAAGGTCAGGCAGACGTTCATCCTTTCCCAGTTCGAGGGCCTGAGCTATCCGAAGATCGCCGAGCGCCTGGGCATCTCCCTGCGCACGGTGAACAACCACATGGCCAAGGCCATGGAGCATTGCTGCCTGATGCGCCTGGGGTTGTTGTGACACACGTGCGCCCACCCTTGGACCCCGCCGAACGCGAGGCGCTGCGCAGCGCGGCGCAGTGGTATGCGCAGCTCACTTCCGGGCTGGACTCGGCCACCGTGCAACTACGCTGGCAGCACTGGCACGATGCCGACCCGCTGCACCGGCACGCTTGGCAGCAGGTCGAGGCCGTGCGCCAGCTGGTCGAATGTGTGCCAGGCAATCTCGCGGCACCGGCCCTGCAGCAGGCCAGGGAATCGCGCCGCCGGGTACTGCGCCAGCTGCTGGTGCTCGCCGGTGTAGGCGCTGTGGGATGGGCCGGCTGGGAAAGCGACGTGAGGACGAACCTGCTCGCCACTCACCACACCGGTGTTGGCGAACAGCGTGGCGTCTCGTTGGCAGATGGCAGCCAGGTCTTGCTCGACAGCCGCTCGGCGCTGGACGTGCGTTTCGACAACGATCGGCGTCTGCTGCGCCTGCTCAGCGGCCGGGTAATGGTGCAGACGGCTGCCGACGCCCTCGCCCGTCCATTCCTGGTTGAGACTGCCCAAGGCCAGGTGCAGGCATTGGGCACCCGCTTCACCGTGCAGACCGACGCGCGCTACTGCGAAGTGGCGGTGATTGAAAAAGCCGTGCAGATCCGCCCTGCGGACAGCGACCAGTCGCTGCGCCTGGACGCCGGCCAGCAGGTGCGGTTCGACCGTGCCCGGTCCGGCGCCCCTTGGCTCAGCGATGCCTCGGTGGCCTCGTGGCGAACGGGCAACCTGATCGCTATCAAGCGCCCGCTGGGCGATCTGCTCGAAGAAATGTCACGCTATCGCCGCGGCTGGCTGCGCTGTGACCCTTCCATTGCCGGGCTGCGGGTCTCCGGTGCCTTTCCCCTGGACGATACCGAACGTGCCCTTGCCGCACTGGAAAGCGGCTTTGAGCTGCGTATCGTGCGTCGCACCGACTACTGGGTGAGCGTCATGCCCAAGCACGCGTGAGACATCGCCGAAAAAATTCCTGGCGATGTTGCACTGTTTGCCTCGGCTGTTCGGCCAATCCTCAGACAGATGCCGTTCGATCGGTTTCATTTTGGGGAGGAAGTTCATGATGTACCCGTACACCCACCGACTCAGACCTTTGACCGCTGCCATTGGCCTGAGCCTCTGTGCCGTCACCCTGGCCAGCTTGCCGGCCGCCGTCTGCGCGGCCCAGATCAGCGACATGCGCCAGTACCAGATTCCGGCTGGCAGCCTCACCGAAACGCTCAGCGCGTTCGCCTCGGCGTCAGGCAGCGCGCTGTCGTTCGATGCGGCTTTGACCGAAGGCCATCCTTCTGGCGGGTTGCAGGGCAACTACAGCGTCGCCCAAGGGTTTGCCGTACTGTTGCAAGGCACTGGCCTGCAAGCCGTGGCGCAAAGCAATGGCAGTGTTGCGCTGCGCCCCTTGGCCAACCAGCAGGGCTCACTGGAACTGGACGCCACGACTGTCTCCAGCCGGCACCTGGACCCGACCTCGGAAGGCACCAACGCCTACGCGGCCCGCGCCGTGACCATAGGCAAAGGCGTGCACACCCTGCGCGAAACGCCTCAAGCAGTGACCGTCCTGACCCGCAGGTACATGGACGACCAGAACATCAACACCATCGAGCAGGCGATGGAGAAAACCCCTGGCATCGCGGTGTACGAGTCGCCCATGGGCGGCAAGTACTTCTACTCCCGCGGTTTCATGATGCAGGGGCAGTACCAGTACGACGGCGTGCCGCTGGACGTGGGGGGCGAGTATGTCCAGGCCAACAGCTTCTCCGGCGACATGGCCTTTTACGACCGTGTCGAAGTGCTCAAGGGTGCGGCGGGCATGATGAAAGGCTCGGGCAGCTCGGCGGGCGGGGTCAATTTCGTGCGCAAACGTGGTCAGAGCACACCGACCACCAGCCTGACACTCTCGGCAGGCTCGTGGGACAACTACCGCGGCCAGGTGGACACCGGCGGCCCACTCAACGCGTCGGGTACCTTGCGCGGTCGCGCCGTGGTGGCGCAGCAGGATCGCCAGTACTTCTACGACCTGGGCAAGCGCAACGACCAGATCTTCTATGGTGCCCTGGACTACGACGTAACGCCGGATACCACGGTCGGCGTCGGTGTCGCCTACGAACGCCTCGATGCCCGTCCTTGCTGGCACGGCCTGCCGCGCTACAGCGATGGCAAGGACTTGAAGCTAAGCCGCTCGACCTGCCTGGGGGCGTCCTGGAACAGCTGGGACAGCGAGCGCACCACGGTATTCGCCGACCTGAACCATCAGTTCAATGACGACTGGGCGATGAAGGTGGCCGGCGTCTGGACCCATAACGACCAGGACATCAAATATGCCTTGTCGGAAACCCCAGGTGGCGTAACGCCAGATGCCAGCTCGGCGCCCTCATCGGTGTACTCCGGGCTGTTCGACTACGACCAGACCGACTACGGCTTCGATGCCTACCTGGACGGCAAATTCGATGCATTCGGCCTGCAGCACGAAGTGATCGTCGGGGCCAACGCCAGCCGCGCGAAGACCCGTGACCATTGGGCGCTGATCAACATGACCGACTTGCTCGGTACCCGCCAGGACCCACTCAACCCCAACCCGCACATCCCCGAGCCTGACGACAGCTTCTACCCGCCCAATTCCTACCGCGGTGGCCCGATTCCCACCGAAACGGACACCAAGCAGTACGGAACCTACGCCACGCTGCGGCTGAAACTGGCCGAGCCGCTCACCTTCGTCCTCGGTTCGCGCGTCAGCTGGTATCGCAATACCCGCGACTCCTACACCCAGGCCTGGGACTACTGGCAGCACGACAAGAGCCAGGAAAACGGCGAGGTCACGCCCTTCGCGGCGCTCATCTATGACCTGAACGACAACTGGTCCGTCTATACCAGCTACGCGGACATCTTCCAGCCCCAGAGCACCTACACCGATGAGTCCGGCAGCCCGTTGCAACCCAAGACCGGCGCCAGCTACGAGGTCGGCATCAAGGGCGAGCTGCTGGACGGCCGCGTCAACACCGCCTTCAACCTGTTCCGCACGGTCGAGGAGCACCGCGCCGAAGCCAACTACGATTCCTCCTGCCCCGGCTCCTCGGACGGCTTCTGCTACAGCGATGTGGGCAAGGTCAGGGCACAGGGCTTCGAAGCGGAAATCAGCGGCGAGGTCATCGACCGCTTGCAAGTGCTGGCGGGCTACACCTACACCCAGACCAAGTACCTGGACAGCATGGATGACAACCCGCAGGAACCGGCCTTCTCGATCAGCTACTTCCCGCGCCACCTGTTCCGGGCTTGGGGTGACTACCAGTTGGCCGGGCCACTGGATCGCTGGAGCGTGGGGGCCGGGGTAACGGCACAGAGCGACGTTTCGTTCCGCGATGGGAACGTGACGCCTGCGGTGAAATCGGTTCAAGCCGGCTACGCCATCTGGAGTGGGCGCATCGGCTATCGAATCGATGAGAACTGGACGGTAGCGCTCAACGGCAACAACCTGTTCGACAAGAAGTACTACCAGAGCGTGGGCGCCGTTTCATGGGGCAACTTCTATGGCGAGCCGCGCAACTTCATGGTGACGCTCAAAGGGAGTTTCTGAGGCCCGACGCGAGATCGCTGTTTGCACGGTGTCGCGGAGCCAGGGCCCGGCCAGCAGCGTGGGCTCAGGCAGACAAGCTGCCCCGCAACAGAGGCAGCCTGCGCCTGGCAAAGCCAAACCGCTGATGCTGCACCGCGTGGTCAGTGTCCGCACCACGGTGGCCAACATCGCTGAGCCCGCAGGTTACGACCCTGGGTCGCCGCAAGCACAGCGAGACCTGATCACGCTTGTCGAACTGAAACTGCGCCTGAGCCCAAACCTTCACAACCGACTCACCGAGAATCCGCTGTCTGCCGATCAGCTCGTCACGCAGGACCGGCATGGCTGGGTATTGACCTGCCGGTTAAACGACAGCCAGGGGCTACGCCTGTTTCTGCTCAGCAACGCGGCAGACATCGAAGTACTGGCCCCCACTGATTTGCGGGCGTACATATGCGAGAGACTGCTCACGCAGGTCGTTTTCACAGGTTCGGGCGAGCGCTGAACGGTTTACTTCACCTGGCCAAGGCTCAGCCGCACCTTGTCGAGCAGCTCGCCGATCTGGAACGGTTTGATCAGCAGGTCCATGCCGGTATCGAGGAAGGTCTGGCGATCCAGCGCCGTCTCTGCGTAGCCGGTCATGAACAGCACCGGCAGGCCAGGGCGATAGGTACGCGCCATATCGGCCAAGTCGCGGCCACTGATGCCGGGTAGACCGACATCGGTCAGCAGCAATGCGATATCGGCATCTTCACGCAGATGGTCAAGTGCCTGCTCGATGGTTTCGGCCAAGGTGCAACGATAGCCGGCATCGGCCAGGACTTCGGCCACGGACAGGCGCACGCACGCCATGTCCTCGACCACCAGCACATGCTCGCCCGCCCCCTGCTGCTCGGGCCGTGGCGTGTGCTCCTCGCGGGTCTCCTGCTGATTGCTGCCCGGCAACATCAAGGTGACTTCGGTACCCTGCCCCGGCACGCTGCGGATCGCCGCGTGCCCACCCGACTGGCGGGCGAAGCCATAGATGGTCGACAGCCCCAGCCCGGTGCCTTGGCCCAGCGGCTTGGTGGTGAAGAACGGGTCGAACACCTTTTCCAGCAGCTCCGGCGCGATGCCGCTGCCATCGTCGCGGACGGTCACCGCGACATAACGGCCGTCCTGCAGGTTGGGGTCGCCATGCGACCAGGTCGCCGCCGTGTTCACCCAGATATGCCCGCCCCTGGCCAGTGCATCGCGAGCGTTGATCACCAGGTTGAGCACCGCGCTCTCCAGCTGGATCGGGTCGACCAGCGCGATGGTCGGTTCGCTGGAAAGCTCCAGCGTCAGCACGATACGCTCGCCGATGGTCCGGGTAATCAGCTCTTCCAGTGACCGCACTCGCTCGTTGACGTCCACCGGGCGGGCGTCCAGGGGTTGCTGGCGAGCGAAGGCCAGCAGCCGGTGGGTCAGGGAGGCGGCGCTCATGGCCGAGCTGAGCGCCGCGTCGGCATAGGCCGGGACCTTCTCCACACGGTTTTGCGCAACGCGTTTGCGGATCAGCTCCAGGCTGGTGATGATGCCCGTCAACAGGTTGTTGAAGTCATGGGCGATACCGCCAGTCAGGCTGCCCAGGGCATCCATTTTCTGTAATTGCAGCAGCTGCGCCTCGGTCCGTTCGCGCTGCTCCATTTCCCGCGCCAGCTGGGTGTTGGCGTCATCCAGGCGTGCCAGGTGCGAGCGTTCGCGATGGCGATGTGCGGTGACGTCTTCGACGAAAACCAGGCTCAAACCCGGTGCCCGATAGGGTGAAAGCTGCCACTCGGTGTCCCGCGGCACCCCGCCCACGCTCATGCCCAGGGTGCCCCGCCAGCGCTGACCGTCGACCAGATGTTGGCGTAACGCGGCAAGGGTTGTTGTCTGGTGGTCGGCAAAGCATTCCTGCAGCACTTCGGGGTGGCGGTTGTCCTGGATCAGTTGGGCGAATGCATGGTTGCACTCATGCACCTTGAGCTTGGCATCGAGCACGGCGATCGGCGCCGAGACATTGGTGAAGATTTCTCGAAAGTTGGCCTCGCTTTCGCGCAACGCCCGCTCGGTGTCGCGCACCCGCAGGAGGGTACGCAGGGTGGCGACCAGCACATCCGGGTCCACCGGATGCACCAGATAGGCATCGGCCCCCGCATCGAGCCCGGTGATGATATCGCCGGTCTGGATCGACGCCGCCGATACGTGGATCACCGGCAGCAAGGCGGTCGCCGGCCGCGCACGCAGCAACCTGACGATATCGAAGCCGCTCATGTCGGGCAGGTTGACATCGAGGATCAGCGCATCGATCTGCTCGCTGCCGAGCAGCGCCAGCCCCTCGCCCCCGGTACCGGCCTCGAGTACCTGGTAACCATGCAGGGCAAGGCGACGCCGCAGCGCATAGCGCGTGGCCGCATTGTCATCGACGATCAGCAGGTGCACGTCAGCGTTCATCAGCGCCCTCCTGGGTCAGCGCCAGGGGCAGGATGACAAAGAACGACGAACCGACGCCGGGCGTACTGTCCACCCCCACCTCGCCGCCCAGCAGCGCGGCGAAACGCTTGCACAGTGACAACCCAAGGCCTGTGCCGCGCAGACGTTTCTGCAGGGGTGAATCAAGCTGGGCAAAGTCTTCGAACAATCCGCCCAGCAGTTCCGGGGCAATACCGATTCCCGTGTCGCTGACGGCGAAACGGACCCGGTCGCTGCCATGCAACTGCGCCGTCACCCGGACTTCGCCGCGGGTGGTGAACTTCAGGGCATTGGCGATGAAGTTGCGCAGGATCTGCGCAAGCTTCTTGTCATCGGTGTACATCTGCCCCAGCCCTTGGGGCTCCTCGAAGATCAGGTCCACCGTGCCCGCATCGACGATCGGGCGGAACATCCCGCGCAAGGCGGCGAACAGGTCGAGCATGTCGAACCAGGCTGGCGAGATGGTGATCCGGCCGGCTTCGATCTTGGCAAGGTCCAGCAGGTCCTCGACCATGTCGCTCAGTTCGCGCGTTGCCGTGCTGATGAAGGCCACCTGCAGTTGCTGCTCCTTGCTCAGCGGCCCGTCCACTTCGTCGGCAAGCAGGCTGGTGATACTCAGGATCGAGCCCAGCGGCGTGCGAAACTCGTGGCTCATGTAGGAGAGGAAGCGGCTTTTCAGGTCTGACGCCTGGCGCAACTGCTCGGCCTGGATGTCCAGCTCGGCATAGAGCGCCAGCACACCTTGGTTGGTTTCCTCCAATTCCGTGCGCAGGGCCTGGTTTTCGGCCTGCAGACGCGCCACGAGGGCGGCCTGCTCGGCGCTGATGTCGGGTTCAGCCATGCACGGTCTCCAGGTCGATGACCAGCACCGTCACGTCGTCCCGTCCTCGGCAGAAGTCGCGATGCAATACGGCGGCGATCACGGCTGGGTGGCGGTGAGCAAGGCCGGGATAGGTATTGAGGCTCCAACGTGACTGCAGGCCGTCGCTGAACATGATCAACAGATTTCCTTTCACTTGAGCGTAGTCGAACACCTGGCCCTTGCGGTATTGCCCGCCGACGATGCCCGGGTGCGAGGCCAGGCCGCGCGTGCGCTCGCCACCGATCAGTGTCGCGCCGATATTGCCGATGCCGATGAACGTCAGTTTGTCGCCCGCCCCGTCGTACTGGGCGATGGCGACGGCCCCGCCTCGGGTGGCGGCCATGGCATGGTGCAGCTCACCCAGCAGGTATTCGGGGGCGTTGAAAGGGCGCTGGGCAAACGCTTCGGCGCCGACCTTGGCGGCACGCTCGGCCGCCTCGCCATGGCCCAGGCCATCGATCACCAGGGCGCTCAGGCGTTGTTCGGCAAGCGTCACGTGCCAGGTATCGCCGCACGCCTCTGCGTCATGCAGTGAATGCTGGCTGACGCCAATGCGCAGGTCCCTGGCCGTGTCTTCCTGCCTGTAGAGCCGCGCCAGTACCACCGCCCCGCCTGCGTCGGCATGCACATCGAACACCTGTGCCAGGCGGCTGACCGCCCCCAGGCCGATGCCCTGGGTGCCACCGGTGGAATAGCCGTCGGCCAGGCAACTGGGCAGGTCGAAACCTTGGGCACGATCCACCGCGATCAGCTCGATGCCCTGATGGGCGCCATGGCTGAGCGCCCGCAGGTGCAGCTCTCCGTGTTCGGCGTGCTTGAGCACATTGCTGGACAGTTCGGTGGCGACGATCGCCGCACGGCCGGCGTCAGTCGCAGAAAAGCCGAGCTGTTCGGCAAGTTTCTGCACGACCCGCCGGGCGTACCCGACCTGGCTGGCGTCATCGAGGCGAAGGACCTGGGTCAGGCTCGCGACCAGGTTCATGTCCATCGGGTGATCGTTACCCGGGTGCCTTGCCCGGGAGCGGTGTCCAGTTCGAATTCATCGACCAGCCGACGAGCGCCGGTCAGCCCCAGGCCCAAGCCTGAACCCGAGGTCCAGCCATCGGTCAGTGCCAGCCGGGTATCGGCGATGCCCGGCCCTTCATCGCGAAAGACCAGGCGCAGCCCTACCCGCCCGGTTTCTTCGATGACTGCCCAGTCCATGTCGCCACCACCGCCGTACACCACCGTGTTGCGGGCCAGCTCGCTGACGGCCGTGACCAGCTTGGTCAGGTCGACCAGGCGCATGCCGCATTCGCTGGCAATCTTGCGTGCCAGTTGCCGGGCCAGTACCACGTCCTGTTCGATGCGCACCGGTTGACTGCCGCTTTGGTGAATGGTCATGAGCGGCCTACTCGCTGGCGCAGCAGGTTCATGCCGCGGTCGACGTTGAGCGCGGTACTCACCCCGGGCAGGGTCAGGCCAAGCTCTACCAGGGTGATCGCCACCGCCGGCTGCATACCGACCAGTACGGTTTGGGCATCCATGATCCGTGACAAGCCGGAAATGCTCGCGATCATGCGGCCGATGAACGAGTCGACCATGTCCAGTGCGGAGATGTCGATCAGCACGCCCCGGGCCGAGGTCTGGTCGATGCGCTCGGTGAGGTCGTCCTGCAGCCGCAGTGCCAGCTGGTCATGCATGTCGACCTGGATGGTTACCAGCAGAAACTCACCCATTTGCAGAATGGGAATGCGCTCCATCGCCTCACACCCGCTCGCCAGTGGCCGTGCCCAGGCGCGTGAGCGCCAGTTTCAAGGCGTCGGCGAGGTTGGACTTGGTCGTCAGGGTCCCCAGGTCCAGGCCCAGGTGCACGATGGTCTGGGCGATCTGTGGGCGCACGCCGCTGATGATGCAATCGGCACCCATCAGACGGATGGCCGTCACGGTCTTGAGCAGGTGCTGGGCCACCAGGGTATCGACCGTGGGCACGCCGGTGATATCGATGATGGCGATTTCCGAACCTGTGTCGACGATGCGCTGCAGCAGCGACTCCATCACCGTCTGGCTGCGTTGAGAGTCGAGCGTGCCGATCAGCGGCAAGGCCAATACCCCTTCCCACAGCTTGACCACGGGGGTGGAAAGCTCCAGCAGTTCTTCCTGCTGACGCTTGATCACCGCCTCACGGGTTTTCTGGTAGGTGCGGATGATGTGCAGGCCGAAGGCATCAAGCAACTGCGATATTTCCCATAGCTGCTCGGCCAGCAGCGCGGGTTGCTCGCGGTAATGGGCTTGCAGGAGGGTGAACAGCGGGCCCTTGAGGGCAAAGATGAAGTAGGCGGTCTGGTGGGATTCCTGGCCGATCTGGGCGCGGGTGGTTGACAGTTTATCGAGGAAGCGGCGGACCTCCTCCCAGCCTTCGACGCCGATCTGGGTGCCGCACTCCTTGCGCAGACCGTCGAGCAGCAGTTGAAGAAAGTCACGGGTTTCCTGACGCAGGTCGTGTTCGCGGATATTTCGCGTTGCCCCGTTGGCTTCCAGCGCCGCCAGCCACTCCCCTTGCAGTTGCGCCTGACTCCCGACGATCGCTTCCACCGTGCTGTTCTGCAGTGCTGCCATTGCGGTTCGCTCCTGAATAAGGGTGCCGACTTCAAAAAATGACGTCTGCCGATGAAGTAAGTTGTGGCGTCACGATGGTTTCATTGCGCCATCTACCGTGCCGCTAACTTTAGGCCATGTTCACTGGCCATGCGCTGGAGTGAACGGCGGATGCGGGTACAGTCCACTTTGTGGTGGACCTGTGGGAGCAACTGTCTTGCTCCCACAGGCTTGCGCACTTACCGAAGGGCTTGCACCAGTTGTTCGACAACGTACGCTTCAACGGCACCTTCACTTGCGTCCGCTTCAAAGGCAGCACAACAAACCGATGCCTTTGCGTCGCAGATTCGGTAGACGGCAATGACACTGCCCGGCCCGCAGCCTGTGTGCCCGCACAAGGTGAGTCCACCGTCTACCGCCCCCTGCATCACACCCAGGCCATAGCCCGGCCTGAGCCAGGGGCGTCCAGGAATCGGGCCGCCCAGTGCCCGGGCTGCCTGCATTTGCAGAAGCAAATCCGGAGCGAGAAAGACTGTGCTGAAAAGTCGATCCAGCAATAACGCTGCTTGTGAAATCGGGCCGACCAGCAAACCGTGATAAACCCAGCCGGGATCGTAGTTTGAGTGGCTTCCGGTCGCCTGCAAGTCAGCACGCGTTCTAGCGAAGCGCACGTTGGACAGACCCAGCGGGATGAGGACACGTTGACTCACGGCATCATCAAGCGGCAGGTCCGTCAGCCGTTCGATGAGCCTGCCGACGAGCATGTAGCCCACATTCGAATAACGCCACGCGGTGCCTGGGCTGTAGCGAAGCCGAGTACCATCGAGTCGCTGCATCATCTCACTTGCCGACCAGGCAGACTCACCGTTGGCGACCGCGGCGTGATACGCCGCAAGTTCGCCATAATCGGCGAGGCCTGCCTCATGCCGCAGTAGCTGGCGCAACGTGAAAGGCTGATCAGGAATCGGGGCGTCCAATCCGACCCGGCCATCGCGCACCAACGTCAGGGCTGTCGCTGCCAGAACTGTTTTTGTAAAACTCCACCAGGGGGCCGTCAGTTCTGATCGGCCAGGCGGTTGTGATCGACCATTGACGATGAGCGAACTGAGCATTGGCTTCCTTGGTGTATAGAGATCTATAGCGCTACAAGATACCCCATGCACTTTCGCCAGCGTGCAAAGCCAACCCTATGCATTGACAACGGACATTGCTTGGATGAATGGCAGCCCCTTAGCCTGCGGGACGTTTGGAAATCAGCTGTACTTAACATCCGGCATTCGCGCTCCTGGAGATCAGATAATGAGAACGCACAGGACGTTGGGTTGGATAGCCATGATTTTTCTTCTGGTGGCGAACGGGGCATCTTGGGCGGCCACCGACAGAGCCGAGAAGCGTCGTGCCGCGCGCGATGTCAGGCAGGAAACGCGCCAGGATGCCCGTGAGACGAAACAAGATTGTCGAGCGGCCGATGTCCAAAGCAATCCCCGTTGTCGACAGGAAAAGCGGCAGACGAAGCAGGAAGGACGTCAAAAAGCTCGGGATATCAAATACTGAACCTGGACGCTCGAACGGCGAAGACCAGCCGATTGCTGCCTGTCGCGAAGCACACGGTGGACATCTGGATGTTGGGGCCGCTTCGCGGCCCATCGCCGGCAAGCGCGGCTCCCACAGGGGGCTGCGGCATGAGTGGGACTTGTGGTTGAAGGCGCAGCCTGAGCGGGTCTACAAGCAAACGCGGGTTGGCCCGTTTACTTCTGCCTGCCCCTGATGTTGCCGACAACCCCGCCGGCGACGGCGCCGACGGCTGCGCCCGTCCATCCACTGCCACCGGCGATAGCGGCTATACCAGCGCCAGCCGCAGCACCGATGGCCGCCCCGCTCACCGTCCCCTGCTGCTCAGCGCTCATCGAGGTGCAGCCGATCACACTCGCTGCGGCGAGGGCTACGGCATAAAATCTCAAACGCTTCATGTTCACCTCCGCTACTTATTCTGTTTCAGTCCGGGCTGTACCATCTCGAACCAGATGGTCTCGATAACGGGCCGTTTCACTTGGTCGGGATGGGCGGCGTACCACTGGTTGAGCTTTTCACGGACAGTATCGAGCGTTTGACCCTTCAAGCCCCTGCCGAATCGTGGAATCAGGCTCTGCTCATCGGACGGCGGCTTCGCGCCATAGTAGGCCGCCTCTACCTCGTAGGCATTGGCAATGCCGATGAGATAGACCTTCTTGAGCTGCTCCGTCGACTGCATCCATTGCTCGCCGGTGATCATGGCAACGCCTTCGGCGCGTGCCATGCCCGATGCCGTCACCAGGGCCATCCATGCCAACCACACCAGACTGCCCCATCGCAATGCGCTCATCGTCTTCCCTCCTCGCCAGGATGAACTTCGACGTTTTTTCAAGGTGAGTTATCAGAATAGGCCACCTGGCGAAAATCAGCGGGTTGGCGCCGTCACGCATCCGGTTCTACGCGGCAAGCAAAAAAAGGAAGCAGGGGACTGGCCCGGGCTTCCTTTTCTCGTAACTGACTGCCTGCTATTTTTTGGGCGGTGTGCCTTCAGCGTTTGCCACAACCACGTCGATTTGCACCAACGCATTTTCAGGAAGCGCTGACACGCCCACTAGGCGGCGTGCTGGCACGCCACCTGGGAAAAATGCCGTGTAAACCTCATCCAGTGCCGCGATATCTTCAATGTTTTTAAGGAAGACGTTGACCTTTACGACATCGCTCAAGGTGTGGTCGACACTTTCGACAATGGCCTTGATGTTTTTCAAGCATTGTTCCGTCTGCTCCCTCACCCCGCTGCCCACCACCTTTCCGGTGTTCGGGTCCAACGGTAATTGCGCAGACAGGTGGTTGTAATGAGAAAACGCTACCGTTTGGGTAGACAGCGCATGCCTGGGGGCGTTCGCCGTATTATTTGCCTTGATGACAATCCCGTGCCTGTCTTCGACCACTTGCGGTGGCGTGCCATCGCCGTGGGATACCACGGCTTCTATTTGCACTAAAGCATCCAGGGGTAAAGCGGAGGCTGCCACTACCGTGCGCGCGGGGAAATAGCCTACCGCCCGGGCAATGGCCGAATCGGGGAAAAAGGTGGTATAGACTTCGTTAACACGCTCGATGTCCGAGAGGTTTTTAACAAAGATAGTAATCTTTACAATGTCATCAAAAGGAACATCAATACCTTCCAGGATCGCCTTGATGTTTTTCAAACACTGTGCTGTCTGCTCTTTTACACCACCCGCTACCAACTTGCCTGTTTTGGGGTCGATCGGCAGTTGGGCCGACAGGTTGTTGTAATGCGAAAACGCCACGGTTTGCGCTGACAGTGCGCTGACGGGTGCGCGCTCCGTGTTCTTTACCGTTTTTATCAGGTCGCCTGCCTGTGGCGCTTGTGGAATAGTCCCTTCGCCGTTTGAAATCAACGCTTCCACTTGAACTAAAGCATCCATGGGCAAAGCGGCAACTGCGACGGTCGTCAGAACGGGTACATAGCCAGGGAAGAACCCGGAATACACGCTGTTGACCGTTTCGATGTCGCCGATATTCTTAAGGAAAACAGTAACCCTTACGACATCTTCCATCGTGTGGTCGATACTTTCTACAACGGCCTTGATGTTTTTGAAGCACTGTTCAGCCTGCGCTTTTACGCCACCCGCTACCACCGTACCCGATGCGGGGTCGATCGGTAGCTGAGCTGAAAGATTATTATAGTGAGAGAACGCTACCGTTTGAGAGTACGGACCTATGCCTTTTGGAGCATTACCTGTGTTTCTCGCCAATACCGCGTTATAGCCACTCATAATAGTACTCCCGTTCCTCTGGACTTCGCGGGTTGTGTGGCAAGCACCTATTCCACTGCGCTGTCGACGGTTGCCACCGTTGGTCGGCCGACTGGCTTCACTTCCACGAAGGACTCGCGAGCCAGTGCCGGGGGTGTCCCATGGAGCAGGATCAATTGTAGTGGTCTCTGCGTGGTGCGCTATTGACTTGGATTAGGTATTGAACGGCATTGGCTGCGCGTCCCATCAATTTGGCATAACTTCAATAGCCGTTTGTTAACAATATCGGCCGGCTACGACGCAACCCTGCTGTCGCACGACTTTTGCAAAAAAGTGAAGTTGAATTGCGCGTGTTAAAAGCCCGCGAAGGCCGGATGTTGGGTGCCGTGCTGGATGACAGTCACTTCCAGCAACGGCCGTTGACGGCGGCGGGCTTCGAACACTCATGCGGCGGACTCGATTGCTCCCTGGTAGCGTGGGGCTATTGCTCTTCAGTGGGTGCTAGCCCCTCTGTGTCATCGTCAGCGAATTGCTCGGTGAGTACAGGTGCGTTGGGGTGCATCGAGTGTGAACCCGTTCTCCCGACTGCCCGAATATATCCAGATGCGTCTTCGTCAGCATATTGCGCGACGGGCAAAGGCGCGTTGGGATGCATCGAGTGTGAACCATTTCTAACGACAGCCTGGACAAATCCAGAGGTGCTGTCGCTAGCGTCGTTTGAATCTGCAAGTGCTGTCAGGCAGGCTGCGCTCAGCAGCGCTGCGGTCATCGCACTCACCAAGGTAATGCTCATTGTTGTACGCCTCCGTTTAGAGTCGCACCTCGCAGTTTGAACCTCTGGGCAAGAAGCGCGCTTGCAAGTGACCAACGGCCAGGAACACTCGGTCGACCGATCAAGCTGGGGCGGTTAGGCTGGCGCTTTTTATCATCTACATGGAGGTGCGTATGGCAGAGGCCTACCAAGGAAGCTGCTTGTGCTCAGCGGTCAGTTACGCGCTAATCGCCCCGCCAAAAGCGGTGAGTCATTGTCACTGCAGCCAGTGCCGCAAAGGTCACGGGGCAGCATTTGCTTCGTATGGCAGCGTCCCGCGTAGCGCACTTCGAATACTTCGCGGCGCCAGCAGCATCAAAACCTATGCTTCTTCACCGACGGTAATGCGCGAGTTCTGCGTGGAATGCGGTTCGACCTTGTTCTGGTCACGGTCTGAAGGCGAGTTTGCCGACTGGATTTCGATAGCGCTGGGCACGCTCGATACCCCGTTCCTGCCCCAGAAGCAAAAACACATACACGTCGATTGTGCAGCCCCCTGGTACACGCCCACCCTTTCCAAAGACTGACGCGCTTTTGGCGGGTGGACGAGCACCCCGCTCCCACAGTGACACCACAGGCATTGAATGCAGTGATTTCCCCTGTGGGAGCCGGCTTGCCGGCGATGAGGCCGGCACAGGCAACACGACCAGCCGCTTTCCCTACTTGCTGGCAATCGCCTGATTAGCCAACGGACAGCTCTGGGCATTCAGGAAGCGCGATTTTTTCAGCCAGTCTTGCTGCGGGTAATAGGCGAACACATAGCTCCCGCGTCGCAGCGTATCGATCAACTTGCCAGCAATTGCCGGCCGAACGGCAGGACACCCCTGACTGCGGCCCAAGCGACCGAGGCCCGGAACGACCTTGGGATCGGCATAGGCGGCGGCATGCATGACAATCGCCCGCGACATGCTGTTGTCGTTGAACCCCGGCTCCAGCCCCTGCAGGCGCAGCGACCGGCCGTGCTTGCCGCTATAGGTCTGGCCCGTCTCATACAGGCCAATGGAAGATTGGTAGCTGTTCGGCGCGTTGGAGAACGTGGTCGGCACATCGGCGCCGCTGTTCTTGCCATGGGCAACCCACTCCTCGAACAGCAGTTTGCGGGCTTGCAGGTCGAACACCCACAGACGCTTGTCACGCGAGGCCTTGGAATAATCGATCACCGTCAGCAACTTGTCCGCGTCGCTGTGACTGGCGCACGCGTAGGCGGTGAGTGCCAGGGCCAGGGTCGAAAGGCTGGCGCCAGGCGCCAACTGCTGCAGCTCGGCGGCGCTAGGCAAGGGTTGTGCCTGGACGGTATGCCAGGCGCTGAGGAAAAACAGGCCAACACTGGCCACTGAGAGCCGGATGGCTCCCCGCAAGGGTTCGAACATCGACATGGATTACCTGTTAAAAAACCTGTGCCCAAAACCCGCTACTGTGCTTGATTCCTGCAGGATTTCCGATCATTTCTTGACCAACGGTTTAAGATCTTCACCGTCGTCGGTGCTGATCACCGTGAATTTTCCATCGCTGCGCGTATCCCGCGTGGACGCCCAATCGGTGATCACCAGCATCGTGCCGACGTCCATCGCCGCGCGCAAATGACGGCGGAATTCCGGGTTCAAGTTCAATTGCCCCAGTTGTTCATAGGGCGTATCCCCATACTCCGGGTTGCTCAGCCCCACCACCGACCAGCGTAAGGGTAGCGCAGCATCCGTTGCCAAGACGGACGGCTTTTGCAGCAGGGAATACACCGCCATTCCACTGCGATGCTGACGGCTTTCAGGCGACAGTGCGGGCGCCGAGCCGATCAGCTGGCCACCGCGAAACACATAGGCGCGCAGGTCGGCGCGACTGATCAGGATCGACAGGGGTCCCGACGTCGGGTCCGGATCGTCCCAGAACTGTTGGTTGCTCAATACCAGCGGACCCTGGGCTTTGCCTTGGCTCACCGTCGGTGCCAGCACGCCGGGGTGGTAGACCTCCACCGGTGCACTGTGGGTATCGGAAACGATGACGGTGGTCGAGCTGAAACCGGTGACTTCATACAGCTTCTTGGCAAACCCCATCGGCAGCCGCACGCAGCCATGCGAAGCGGGGTATCCCGGCAGATGGCCAGCGTGCAGGGCTATGCCGTCCCACGTCAGCCGCTCCATGTAGGGCATCGGTGCGCTGTTGTAGAGACTGGACTTATGCTCGACCTTTTTCTGCAGGATGCTGAATACCCCCGTAGGGGTTTCCCGGCCTGGCTTGCCGCTGCTCACGGTACTGACACCGATGGCGATGCCATTGCGATAGACGTAGGCACGTTGCTCGGTGAGGCTGATCACCACCGTCACCGGCCCCACCGGCGAGACCTGCGGGTACCAGAGAAACTGACCAGGCTTGAGGCTATCGAGCTGGCTCCTGAGTTGGGCCGGGGTGGGCACCTGCAGTGGAGCCGCTTCGACCAACGCGACGGCAAGTAACAGTCCCAGTCCGAGCGGTATATGCAACATCGAATCCATCCTCATAGAAGCATCGCGCCAGCTTAATCGGAACATTCGTCTACGAGCAAATGCATGGAACCTGGCCCCGGCACGGTGGATATTCCCCGATCTCCCTGGGCGCAGAACCACTGGGAAGATGCCCCACCAAGCGCCTGATTCAGTTAACCTTGCTCAGCAAATCGTACGCTATGTAAGCCAGCATCGAGACGAAGGACATGCTCATGATAATGGTTAACTGCTTGACCTTGGCCTCGCTTCGATGGAAACGGGCGTTCAGCAGCGCTGTCTGCTGATCCAGCTTTTCCGTCAACTGAGCAAAAGCCCTATCCAGCGACTCACCCAGGGACTGCCCTACTTGTAAACTCTGCAACATCGTAGCCTGCGCACGCCCCGTTGCATTCGCAACCTCGGTGAGCACTGCCTGGTGAGCAGCTGAAAAGGTGCGTTGCTGATGCACCACAAGCTGGCCAATTTGAAGCGTGGCACCTTTCACACGGGTGGCTATCGCCTCATTCATCGAGGCCATATCAGCTTCGCTCTGGGCAATGCCTTTCTCCAGAGCTGCGTGGCTTTGGCGGATCTGTTCCTCCAGAGACTGATGACCCGACGCCAGGCTGGCATTCGTGGTTTCCAGCTCTCGCTTCAAGTAATCGGGCAATGCATCGATTGCTTGCACAGCATTGCCGTGTTCAACGCGAACCTGTGCCAATGCAGACAGTACATCATCCTTCACGACTGCCAGGGCCAAGGCATTAGCTTCGGTACTTGCACGCACCTGCGATTGAACGGCCTGGGCACCGACCTGGGCATGTTCGGCGATGCTGCTCTGGAGTGCAGCAACCCCAGAAGCCATCGCCTCATTCATCGAGGCCTTATCATTGGCTTGCTCAAGCCGAAGCTCTGCCAAAGCAGAAAGCGCATCACGCCTCACTGCCGCCAGGGCCGAGGCTTGGCTCTCGAGCAGCTGCTGCAAATGCTCAGCAACGGACGCGACCTTGGCATTGGTCGCGTCCAACGCGCCACTCAGGTGATCGGGCAACGCCGCCATCGCCTGTGCGACACTGCCTTGGGCGTGGCTAATGGTTGACAGCGCTGAAAGTACATCCTCCTGCGCAGCCAACTGGCGGTCTGCAAGTGAGCTTAACTGCTTCCCTACAGACTCCACCCCCGACTGCGCCTGCTCAGCGATCCAGGCCTGGAGGGTAGGCATCCACGTCGACTGTTCGTCCCGCAGGCTTCTCAGCGATTGAACAGCCTGCTTGCCCTGCTTGGCGGCTATCTCGGCCTGGTCCAGGCAGAGCGAAAGCACGCTGTGGGTTTCCTCGATTTCCTTTTTGACGTCTGAAAGCTCGCCATTCAAGTCCGCCATGGATTTGTCCAGCGGCTTGAGCGGCTCTTTCAGGATTCTCACCATCAACTCAGCGAGGCTCTTTTCTTTTTCCAGGGTCTGATTACTCACGGTCATTTCCTGAAGCACTCGATGGAGCGCTTTGACATGTCGGGTTTGCCTCTAGCTCGCCTGCTGATCGTTAAGCGCCAGAAACTCGTGATACTGATGATTCAAGGCTACGCACGAAAGCAGCTGGAGCAACGCTTCACTGTTGTCGGTCTCCTGCAGCGCAGCGGTATATTGCTGATCCAGCGAAGCGGCGTACTCCTGCTCAAGCAAGTTCTTGAAGCGTTCACAGCGCTCAAGATCCTCTTTGGAGTTGAGGACGATGCGCTGGCGCTCTGCAACATGGCCCGCGATCATCTGCTGAATTTGAGCGTGTCGCGCACGCGCCGCGCTGGCCTCTTCCTCATATACAGCAAGCGTTACGCGCGCACTTACGAGCTCTTTGCGTACTTGCTCATCGATGCGATTAAGCGCCTGCAGCCAGCACTTCGCCCAAACGACCACCAATTCGGCGAATACCTCGCTGCCAGCTTCACGCACGCTGCGCAGGTCAGCCTGGTAGTTCGACGAGGACAGATAGGTATCAAACCAGTAATCGTCAAGCGTGTAGCGGATGGGTCCAAACGCATCATCAAAAAGCTCTTCCACACGCTCCGTCTCGGGCTGCACGAGGGCACTGCTCACCCGCCGCCAATAGCCAAGAGGACAACCCTCGGCAGATACATCCAGACGCAGCGCCATGAGCCCCTCGTAGTACTTTCGAATCAGTGTCTTGAGGGTCTCGCAGTCGTCTTTTTCAGGGCCTTCCTTGGGCACACATGCACTGGGCGGTTTGGCCAGCAACGCTTTGGCAGCACGTTCGATAGCGCTGGCACCTAGCTCGGCAGGTTTTTCCTTCATAAGTGCAGCCAGCTTGTCGAAACTGGAGTGCGCGCCAACTACCATCTTGTCCCAGCTTTTGCACTCGTCCTCAGCGATGTCCAGTTTCTTTTCAAGCACCTGGATCGCGCTGTCGATCGCCTCGGTTTTTTTACGCTGTATGTACGTGACACTGATGTGCGTATCGAGCGTGCTGCGCAGTCGCCCCATGGGCGTGATGCTATTGGCGATCTGCGTAAGCAGTTCGTCACGCAGCTTGGTAATTATCGGCGCCATTCGGGCGTAAAGTTCCGGCTCTGCAGACTGCGCATAGGCCCAGCTTTTGCCGAACTCAAGCGGAAAGTACAAGCGAGCCTCCTGGGCTGGCTGGCTCAACGTGCCGAAGCGCTCGATCTGCTGGATCAACCGCTGCCTTACCCGAGTAACGTCAACGTCGGACTCTTTACGCAGAATGTCCTTCAATGACTGCGCCGAATATGAGTGAGTGGTCACGATGCGAAAGCGGTACGGCATGGATTGCCAGTCTTCGATACCCGGTAGCGTGATCACCCCAGGCCGCAAGAAGCCGAGGTCATCACCCTTGCCCACCAGCAAAATCAAATCGGCAAACGGCAGATAGGTTTTCGCCATCTGATGGACATGCCGCTGCTCTTCTTCATTGGCGGGGTTATCACCTGGAAGATCCAGCATTCGCACACTCGGAACCTGCGTGCTGCCAAGGAAACAAGACTTGGGGATATGCACCACACAGGGTGTCGACTCGCCTTTCAACCGGCCGCTTTCCATCTCGACCCGCAATGCCCCAAGCGCCTGCGTCATCTGCTCGTCGTGTTCGAGCCAGCGTAGCTTGCCGTTACGCGACAAGCCCCAGCGATCGCTCGTGGAACGGCAATACTCCATGGTCGTGGCAGTCGCCGACTTGCCCGCTTCCCTGCCGCCACGCAAGACGGAAGAAATCCTGTTCATTCGATCAGGTGCAACGCCCATGAGGTCAAGCAGCAGCGTCGTTTTACCTACCTGCGTCTTGCCAAACACCACCACGTACGGCTCACTGGTTGTGTCCTTGCGCTGCAACCGCTCCTGTACGTCCTTGCTTAGCGTCTTGATCAGCCGCGCATAGGCGCGCAATGCCCACTCCGGCTGACGTATCTGCAAGGCATGCCAATAATCCACAGCCGGAGTCGAAGACATTTCAGGCACCCCGCCCAGGTACGAATACATTCAGACCGGCTGCCGAAGCATCCAATTCGTGGCGAAGGTCGCTGGTAAGGGACAGCACATCGGCCAGCGTTCTGGCCAGGCGGTCCTTGCGCATCATGGTTTCGTCCAGCCGATAACGCGCACGCATGCCTTCGACAATGCGCGCACGCGCCGCAGCCATGGTTTTATCGAACTGATTCTTCAAGTGCTTAACGTGATGAGCATGCACGTTTTCCAGCATGGCATGCGCTTGAGCGCTGGCGGCTTTCTCGAACGTGCGAATACGCGACACGGCTACCGTGGTCAGGTAGGCCGCCGCTACCACGGCAGTCGCCGCCACGGCAGCGGGATGAAGGGTCATCGGCACCGCAGGAACGGTGCCCCCATCCGATGGCCCGGCTTTACCGAAAATGGCACCCAGGATGTCGGCGTCGCCATCGCTGACTACATCCACTGCCATGACGGTCGCAAGTGAGCGTATCGCGGTCTTGCCCAGATCGACACCGGCTCGCAAGCTTTCCACACCCTCTTGTACAACGTTGCTGCCCTGCGTCGGGGCTGCCTCCCATACGCCCTCCTTGAGCCCGACGACTTCGGGCAAGGCGTAGAACAGCCGGGTGTATTCAAGCGAAACGGCAGGAACCAGATGAATACTCATGCCCAATGCCTTGCTGGACGCCTGATGCGCAATGGCCTCCTCTTGGCTGTTGTGGCCAAGCAACATGCGGATATCACCGGTAATTTCAGGTGTCAGCCGTTGATAGCTGACAAGCTGCCCCGACTCCTGCATGTACCCCACTTTAACCAGTGCCCGGGACTGTTCAGGCGCAATGCGTGGTTTGGTGCTTACGGCAACCGAAGTCGGTGTCTGGCGGCCAAGTTGCTCGCCCGTCAGTTGAGCCAGCGCTTGCGAGTAGCGAGTGAACAGCGTCGTGGCTTCGTCTTGCCAGGCATCTTGCACCAACCGCTGCATCTTCTGCTTGGCCTCACTGGTGGTGTCGAAAGCGTTCGATATCCAATTCTTGAATCCTTCGTGCTCGCGTGCCAGCGCTGCGTCCAGCTTCGTGGCTGCCTGGCTACGTGCGGTATCCGTTAAACCAACTACATGTTCAGCGTGCTTGTCACGCAGCGCATCTACAGCATCATCGAACTGTTCAAGCAAGCCGGTAAGCGCTTGTTCGTTCTCGTTCTCGCTATCGCTGCCGAAATACAGCCGGGCTTTGCTGCGGATCAGATTAAGTACGCGAGTCAGGTCCTTGCCGATCAGATCCGACAGGTCACTCATCTGCAGATGCCGGTTGGCCTGCCCAGAGAAGTTCAAGTCATCGATAGCGCGCCGCAATTGCGGCATCCAGTGCGCGACATATTCCTCATCATCAGTACCGGTAAGGATGATGTGCTTGTCCGCGACTTCGGTCGCCACCTGGAACGTGGCCTGCGCACTGCTGCGCAGTTGTGCTTGCGCTGCAGGGTTCTGCCAGCTGTTCTCAGTCTTGGTAATCACTACATAGGGCCGAACCCCGGCCAGTTCCCCCTCGAGCATGTCCTTGACGATTTCGACCTGCTGCTGGTTCGCCATACGCGCTTCGTCGGTTACAACGATGCATCCACCGGCAGCGACCATGGCCTGGCGCATCAAGTCTTGCCACGCGCGGTTTTCACGGTCTTGCTTTTCGTAGCCTGGCAACAGCAACCATGCCTGGTTGTCTCGCTTGAAATAACGTCGCGGCACGCGCAGGACGGGCAGCAGATCGCCTGCAGGCGGATCGCTGATCGCACGCTGGAACTCCACTGCATCAACCTGGATATCCCGAAGCTTGAAGCTGGTGGTGCCTTCTTCCATTACCAGTCTGCGCACATACCCCTGCGCCTGCTGCCTGTCATCCTCTTCCAGTACCAGCACGGGCATTTTTTCGCCCCGCCCTTCGTTGCCTTCAAGCCACTGCGGGCCGCCCCCGCGCAGGCCATACATGGCCGCCATCAACGTCGTCTTGCCAGCGCCCTGAGAACCGCCAATGGCCACGACCCAAGTGCTCCCCAGCACCTCAGCGAGCAGCAACCGGCGCATGACCTCCAGCAGCCTGTCGTCGATTTCCTCACTGCCCAAGTCGGTACATGCGCCACGCAGGTGGCGCAGCGCATTGTTAAGGTTCTCAAGCAGGATTTCGGGGGACTGCAGGGCCATTCTTTTTTTCCTTGTCGAATCTATTCAGGGCAAGACTGAGCGTTGGCAGATGAGTCATGCGCAAGTCACACGGCAGCGCCCGGCCTTTGCCGATAGGCTTTCCATGGTTCGCGACACAAAGGCTCGCGAGCATTATCCAGTGCCAACCCATTTCAGGTTGACGACACACACCTAGTGCATCGGCTGCAAAGCTGTTCCCTTAAACAAATGAGTCAGAAAATGTAATGAGTCGATTGCGGTCAATCGTGAACGACTGCCAATGCCTCCAGTTCGTCGGCCCAGTGTTGCCCTCGTCATGAAGTGAAAAACCGCTGTCGTGGGATGAGAAGTGGCCGCAGCCACTGCTGCCGTAGAGTCGGCGCACAACAAAACAAAAGCCCGGAAGCACGAGAGCCACCATGAGCAGATCCACCCGAACGAGCGAGACTGCAACCCCCACCCAGCGCCCCCCTGCAACCGCCCGAAAGCGTCGCGTACGCAAGCAGGTCGATCTCCCGGACAACACTGAGCACCAAGCACTGATCGGCACCGCTGCCAACCAGACCCTGGCGGGCAATCCGCTCGTCAGCGTGCGCCCGGCAGACCTTGCCAGCTCGGCCGGCTACCTGCTCAAGGCCGTAGGCAAGTCGCCGCTCAAGGCGGGTGCTCATCTGGGCGGTTACCTGAAGGCGCTGCGCGGTATCGTCGGTGGCAACTCCTCCCTCGCGCCGGACCCGAAAGACAAGCGTTTCGCCGATCCGGCCTGGCAATCCAACGTCTTCCTGCGCGCCCTGTTGCAGAGCTACCTGGCCGGCCAAACCGAGCTGACCCGCTTCATCGAGTCCACCGACCTTGCCCCGCTGGAAAAGAGCCGCGCCCGGTTCGTGGCAGCGCTCCTGGCCGATGCCGTGGCACCGAGCAACTCACCGCTGACCAATCCGGCGGCGCTGCGCAAGCTGGTGGACACCGGAGGCATGAGCCTGGCCAGGGGCGCCCGCCAATTCGGCGAGGACATGCTGCACAACCGTGGGTTGCCCAGACAAGTCGACAGCACGCCGTTCAAGGTGGGCGAGAACATCGCCACCGCCAAGGGCGAAGTGGTGTTTCGCAACGAGATGTTCGAGCTGCTGCAGTTCGCGCCCACCACCGAAAACGTCTTTGCCCGGCCCTTGGTGATGTCGCCACCACAGATCAACAAGTACTACGCCATTGACCTCGCGCCGGAAAAAAGCCTGATCAAATGGATTCAGGACAGCGGCGTGAACCTCTTCGTCATCAGTTGGCGCAACCCCACCCGCGAGCATCGCGACTGGGGCTTGTCCGACTATGCAATGTGCCTCGACCAGGCGGTGGACGTGGCGCGCAAGATCACTGGTAGCCCAGATGTGAACATGTGGGGCTCCTGCTCGGGCGGCATCACCCTGGCGGCCTACCTGGGCTGGCTGGCGGCCCGTGGCGAAGGCCACAAGGTGGCCAATACCAGCTGGGCCGTGTGCGTGCTCGACATGCCCTCGGCGCTGGGCGACACCACCCTGGGGTTGTTCACCACCCCGTCCGCCCTGCGCGCGGCGAAGGCCAGCTCACGCCGCCAGGGGGTGCTGAGCGGCCAGGGCATGGCCCGCATGTTCGCCTGGATGCGCCCCAACGACCTGATCTGGAACTACTGGGTCAACAACTACCTGCTGGGCAACAAGCCACCGGCTTTCGACATCCTGGCCTGGAACAACGACACCACCCGCCTCCCCGCCCAACTGCACGCGGACTACCTCGACCTGATCCAGCAGAACCCCTACAGCAACCCGGGCACCCTGGAGATTGCCGGCGAGTCGATCGACATGACCCAGGTGAAGGTGGGTGCCTACGTGGTTGGCGGCACCACCGACCACATCACCCCCTGGCAGGGCTGCTACGGCACCGCAAGGCTGTTTGGCGAGGACACCACCTACGTGCTGTCCAATGCCGGCCACTTGCAGAGCCTGGTGAACCCGCCGGGCAACCCCAAGTCCTTCTACTATGCGGCGCCAGCCGAAGCCGAAACTCCCGAAACCTGGCTGGAGAACGCCGGAGAGCGCCAGCAAGGCAGCTGGTGGCCCCATTGGCGCGAGTGGATCGGGGAGCGCTCGGGCGACAGCCTGCCGGCGCCGAAGAAGCTCGGCTCGCGCAAGTACCCGCCCCTCTGCCCCGCACCTGGCACCTATGTCATGGAGCGTTGAGGTCGCCCTCTCCTCCTGAAGCCTACCCCACGCCAGTCGTGGGGTTCAGCGCTTTGCGATGATCCAGCCGGTGCCCTACGATGCAGCCCTCTTCAATAAAGGACTCATTGAATGGCGCTCCGACTCAGGCAAGCTTGTGTGACCGATCTTCCAGCCATCTACCGAGGCGAAGAGCACTATATCCGCAGCTGGGAGCCCGATCATGAAGCCGCGTGGCGCGCCAACCTGGAGCGGCACCTGACACGTTGGGTGGAGAATTTCGATCGGATGACCATTGCCATCATTGGCGAAGATTTTGCCGGTTACTCGTTGTGGGCGCCCGAGCATGGCTACGCAGAACTGTGCACCATCAGTGTGAGTCAGGAGCATCGGCGTAGCGGCGTTGGAACGGCACTACTGGATGCCTATGTGCTGGACGCGGCGAGACAGGGTTTCACTCGATTGCGCTTGAGTGTACGGCCTGACAATCCTGCCAGGTTGATGTATCAGAAAGCGGGCTTCGCATGCATGGGCACGGGGGCGAATGACTACCTTACGTACGAGCGTTCAATGTGAAGGCTTGCAGAATTCTGTTGCCAACGCCTGCCTCATCGCCGGCAAGCCGGCGATGAGGCCGGGTCAGACGCCACCAGAGGTCAAGTAGGTGCGTTAAAACGCATACACCAACGTGGCCGTGGCACTACGCGGGGCGCCATACCATCCACGCGCGCCAATCGCTGTGTAGTACTTCTCGTCGAACACGTTGTTGAGGTTCAAGGAGACGCTGGTTTGCGGCGTGAACGCGTATTGCGCCATCAGGTCCACCACACTGTACTCGCCCTGAGTGAACGTTTCGCCGTTAGGTCCAGCATCCTTGTAGTACTCGGTTCCCTGCCAGCGCACACCACCGCCCACCTTCAACTGCGGCAGGCTCTGCAGACGGTAGCTGGTGAACAGCTTGAAGGTATCGCGCGGTATTTCAGTGAGCAGGCGCTCGCCATCCGAGTCCTTGCTCACGGCATAGGTGTAGCTCGCGGATACCTGCCAATCGGGCAGGATCTCACCGGCCATTTCCATCTCGAAACCGCGAGTTTTGGTACCGGATTCGGCACGGTAGGCCTGGTTACCGTCCGGGGCCAGGTTGCTGCCGTCGGCGACGGCGAGGTTGTCCTGGTGCACCTCGAAGACACTGAACGCGGTCGTCAGGCGCTTGTCCCAGAACTCGCTCTTCAGACCCATCTCGTAGTTCACGCCCTCCAAAGGATCAAGATAGGTGCCATTGACATCCTTGTTGCTCTGCGGCTTGAAGATGGTGGTGTAGCTGGCGTAGGCCGACCAGTGTTCGTCGAGGTCATACACCAGGCCCACGTACGGCGTGACGACGCCGTTTTCGGTTCGCGAGGTGCGGCTGGTCTGGCCGGTCGACAAGTCGGTATTGGCTTCGTCACGTTTCCAGTCGATCAACCGCGCGCCGGTAATCAGCGACAGGTCATCGGCCAGGCTCCAGCGGACCGACGCCACCAGGCCGTCCTGGGTTTCGTCCAGCGCATCTTCCGAAGACTTGGTGTGAATAGCGTCCGGGATGGGCAGCGAGCCGTCCCAGGTGAAGATGTTGTCGATGGACTGGATGGTCCACAGTGGGTAACCGTCGTTCCGGTAGTAAGCCTTGTAGTGACTGGCCCCCAGGTAGAGTTGGTGCTCGCGGGCGAACCATTCGAATGGGCCGGTCGCCGACAGGTCGAACGAGGTCTGCCGGGGCTCACCGGCCCAACGGCCCGTCCAGGTGGAGACGCCACTGCCATCGGGGTTGACGGTGCCACTGGCTGCGGTGGCAAAGGCGTCGTCATAGCTGCGGCGGTTGTGTTCGGCATTCAGTTTCAGCTGCCAGCCGTTGTCCAGCTGGTGCTCAAGGGTGGTGAACACCGTTTTCGTGCGACGCTTGTGGTAGCTCCAGTCCGCGGCCGAGTTGAACGAGCGGGAGGGATTGAAGTGACTGCCATCGGAGTTGTACATCGTGAAGCCGTGGTTGCCCGCCCCGTCGTTGTCCATCTCCTGATATTCCGCCCCCACTGTCAGCATCGTGCTGTCAGTAACGTCCCACTCCAGCACCCCGTATGCCACCTGCTTATCCAGGGACTGGCGGTCGACATAGCTCTGGCTGTTGGTGTTCGACGCGACGAAGCGGCCACGCACGTTGCCGCTTTCCGACAACTTGCCGGACACGTCCAGCTCGGTGCGGTAGTCGTCCCACGAGCCCGCCTTGAGGGTCAGCTTGCGTTGGGTTTCGAGGGTGGGCTTCTTGCGAATCAGGTTGACGGTCGCGCCCGGGTCGCCGGTGCCCGACATCAGCCCCGTGGCCCCACGCACGACCTCGACCCGGTCATAGCTCACCATGTCGGCAAGGTCATCACGAAAACCATAGGTATTGGGGCGGTTGACGCCGTCGACCTGGATGCTGCCAACCTCGAAGCCGCGCACGTAGATATGGTTGGCGTCGCTGCCCGCTGGCCCCATGCTGTCCACGACCACGCCTGGGGTCTGTTCAAGCACCTCGGCAACGTCATTGAGGTTCTGATCTTCGATCTGCTGACGGGTGACCACGCTTACCGATTGAGGGGTCTCGCGCGCAGAGAGCCGCAGCCCCGTCGCGGTGTTGGCTGAACCTGTGGTGTAGCTGCCGGTGCCTTCTGTGGTGGCGCCCAGTTGCACGCTCGATACGGTCGTTGCCCCCAGCTCCATCGCGCCGCCCTCCTGGAGGGGGCGAGCCAGCATGTAGCGCTTGTCTGCCACCTGCTGCAGCTGCAGACCAGTGCCTTGCAGCAGATGCGCGAGCCCCTGCTCCGGCTCGTAGCTGCCCTGAAGTCCTTCGCTGCGCAGGCCGGCGGTTTCTTCGCTGCTGAAGCTGACAATCACCCCGCTGACTGTGGCGAATTCATGGATGGCGGTCGCCAGAGGCCCTGCGGAAATGTTGTAGCTCACAGGCGCTGCCCAGGCATTGGCACAGGCCAGCATCGAGCTGGAAAGGCTCACCACCAGCGCGGCTTGGCGAATGCTGAAAGCGGGGGAAACAAAACAAGCGGACATCCATGGACTCCTGACTGGATGGAATACGCGAGCAATCCCAACACTAAACGTATTGATAATGGGAATCCTTCGCATAACGGCGGCGCGATGTTCAGTTCTTTATCCGCTGGCTGTCAACTTGAGTTTTGTAATGTTGCGGGCCTGGTTCACGCCAGGTTCGAGAGAAGGGAGCGTCGAGGGCTGCTGACCCGGAGCAGGATCTACTGGAACGTAGTTACGTCTACTCGCAGTCGTAGGTTGAAGGACGCAGGCAACCGACAGCCATGGCGACCAGGCTGTCGAGCAAGGCGGGATGTTCCAGGTGCGCCGGAACGTCCTCCAATACCGAGCGGATGACACTGCGTAACCCCTGCCCGAGCAAGTAAGCCGCCAACGCAGGGTGCTGCGTGGTGATCTCATGCTCATACATGTGCAGGAGCGGCAGCCAGGTCGCTTCGATGAACTCACCGGCCGTTTGATAGGGACCGCGCCACATGCCCAGGTGAAGGGCAGAGTGATAACGCAAGTGAAAGGCCCTGTTCAATTTGAACAGACGTGTTTCAACACGAATGATGTTGGCCAGAATAACGCGCAGTGCCGATTTCAATGGCACGCCAATCAACCGCTCGCGCACCCGAAGCAACTCCTCGGATTCTTCGTCGAGCATACGCTCGTACAGCAAGGCAACGATCGAGTCCTTGTTGGGGAAATATTGGTAGATCGAGCCGACTGCGACCCCTGATATTTCCGCGATGCGGGCGACGGTCAGCGCGGCTTCGCCTGATTCATCCAGAATCCGCAGGCACGCCTGCTCCACAGCGTCCACCAATGCGCGCGACCGCGATTGAGTCGGGCGCTTGCGTAACGCAGGAAGCTGCTCGCGCGTTGCGCTTGGGGTCACCTTTGAGTCACCGCTGCTTATGCTCATGAGAATCCGAGTATGGCGTTTTTCATGGCGCCATGATTTTTAGTATTTATTATTAAAATCAAGCATTTAGAAATGAAACCCAGCATTCCTGGAATGCGAATATCTGAGCCTTGGCGACGTGAGTATGATCGTTTTCGTCGATCAGACAACTGCCCACCGCGCAATGATGCGCTCGACAAGTTCGGATATTCAGCCCTGCCGGGAGATTGCCCATGTCGTCAACGTTCACCGTCCGCCCCCTTGGTCCAAGCCTGGGCGCCGAAGTGCTTGATCTTGATCCCGCTTCAGTCGTTTTGCCAGAAACACTGGCGAAACTTGAAGCCGCACTTATCACGCATGAAACCTTGATCTTGTCTGTACCTGGGTTACGGCCCGAGCAGCACCTGGCGATTGCCCGGTACTTCGGCGAGCCCGAAGTTCACACCTTCTATCCCAACCTGGGCAAAGGTTTCGAACAGATCACCGTGATCGACTCCAAACAGGGCGATCGCGCCGATATGTGGCACCACGACGAGAGCTTCCTGCCCAGCCCCCCGATCATCACCATGACACACGCGCAGGTATTGCCGCCTTGCGGCGGCGATACCTGCTGGATCAGCATGACCACCGCGTACGACGGATTGTCCGAACGCATGAAGCAGTACCTCGAAGGCCTGAATGCCTGGCACGACATGAACGGACCGATGACGGCGGCGCTGCGCCAGAACGTCGTCACGCACGAGCGCTATGTCGATGTCATCAAGATGAACCGCAGGCACCTTCATCCACTGGTCATCGCGCACCCGGTTTCAGGTCGAAAGGCGTTGTACCTGAGCCCGACCTACACCACCCATATCGACGGCCTGGCCAGCCCCGAAAGCGATGCGGTGCTCGGCTACCTGAATGCCCATTGCCAGCAGGTTCAATTCGGCTTTCGCCATCGCTGGCGGGTCGGGGACATGCTGCTCTGGGATAACCGCAGCGTGCTGCACAACGCCATCCTGGACTATCAACCGCACCAACGGCGCATGCATCGCACCTCGGTGTTCGCGCGTGGGGCCGCCCACGCCTGACTCGCTGACGGGTTGATCACCACTTGCATCGGTCGCTGAAGAGGAAACAGCCATGCTGAAGGATGAACTGAACCATGATTTGCTGGCCCGCTACATTCCCAGGCCAGGTCGCTACCCGCTGCTACCCGATCTGACACCGCGCCAGCGCGTGGCCTTGCTGTGCCGGGTATTGTCCCGCGAGGGCTATAACGACCATATCGCCGGCCACATCACCGTTCGCCAGGAGGACGGCACATACCTGGCCAACCCGTGGGAACTCACCTGGGGTGAGGTCACCGCCTCGGATATCGTGCGCCTCGATCAGCAGGGCAAGGTGATCGAGGGCGACTGGAACATCACCCCGGCCATCAACCTGCACATGGATGTGCACGCGGCGCGGCATGATGTTGGCGTGGTGATTCACAACCACCCCCAGTGGGGATCGGTGTGGTCGGCGGTGGGACGTGTGCCGCCGATCTACGACCAGACCTCGGCCTTGGTCGACACTGACCCGGTGCTGTATGACGAGTACCGAGGCACGGTCGAAGACATTCAACTGGGCCGGGCCGCCGTGGAGGCACTGGGTACACGGAAATGGGCTTTGCTTGCCAATCATGGCGTGCTGGTAGTGGCCAACGGCATTCGCCAGGCGCATTTGCGCGCCATCACGCTGGAGTGGCGTAGTCGCCTGGCCTGGCGTGTCGAGGTACTCGGAGGCGGCGCACCGTTACCCGCCAGCGTCGCGCTTGCAACCGGGGAACGTACCGATGCCAACGGGTTCCCGTTCCTCTGGGAAGCCATGGCGCGGGCGGAGATCCGGCGCGATCCGACAGTGCTTGAATAGCCGGATGACGCCCGCCTGGTCATGAAAAAGCCCGCGCACAGGCGCGGGCTCTGGCAGGACAAGCGTGCCTTCAGCGATCGAGTTCATCCTTGATGATCGTGCCCTTGTGCGGGTCGACCTGGAATTCGTAGCGCTTGCCGTCCGCCTTCATGCCCTCCCCTTCCCAATGGCCGTCGTCGGCTTCGATCTTGGTGATCTGGGTATAGCCAGCGCCCTTCAGGGCAGCTTCGGCCTGATCCTTGGTCACTGTCCAATCGGCGCCGGGCTGATCGGCCCAGGCCATCGAGGCGCCCAATGCACCTGCCAGTGCCAGGCCGGTGAACAGTCGAGTCATGGTTTTCATTGCCAACATCCTTTTTTGCGGGGTTCAAAGGATGCGACTCAGGCTGCGGTGGCGCAGTTCAGTTTGAAACATGGCGGGCTGCTGCGCCGGCCTCATCGCTGGCAAGCCAGCTCCCACAGGTACTGCACAATCCTCAAGATCTCCACAGGTCGGTGTAGGAGCCGGCTTGCCGGCGATGAGGCCAGTGCAGGGTGGGTCTAGTTTTCGCCTTGGAAGAAGGTGGTTTTGCCGACCGTGAAATGGGTGTTGTCTGTGGTCATTGTTCGATCTCCTTGAAATTTTCACTGCCTGGGCCGGCCTCTTCGCGGGCTTGTCCCGCGAAGAGGCCAGTCTGGTCGACAAAGCACTCAGTGCATCATGCCCAGCTCGGCATCATCCATCAGTGCCTTGGCCAGGGCACTCAGGTAGTGCGCTGCCCAGATCATCATGGGTTTCTCGTCCATCAGGCCGATGATGGTCAGTTCTCGTACATAACCCATCAGTTCCGAGGCCTGTTCGCGGGCATTCTGACAAGGGATGCCGGGCTCGATGCGGAACAGGGGGTGGGTTTGGTTTTCGCCCTGGAAGAAGGTGGTTTTGCCGACAGTGAAATGGGTGTCGTCTGTATTCATCGTTCAATCTCCCTGACATTCTCGCAGCCTGGGCTGGCCTCTTCGCGGGCTTGCCCCGCGAAGAGGCCAGCCCAGACAACACATCACTTGAGCCCTAGTGCAAAGTCCTAGGCTCACCCGGCATCTGCACCAGGATCAACATCGACTCAAGCATCACCCGCAGCGCCTCCATTTCATGCATCGACGCCATCATCAGAATCGAAGCCGGTGATTTGGGCTGCAGCAGCAGTGCCTGATGAATCACGGTCTGCGCACACAGGGCGTAGTCCGTGGCCTGGATGAGGGTGTCTTCGAGGGAATGGGAGTTGTACGGTGGATCGGGGACAATTTTCAACATATTGACTGTGCTCTTGGTGGGACCACCACCTACCTGCTGTCAAACAGAAGGGTGGCAGCTGTGCATAGGTTGACAGACCGGCGAACACAGAAACCGGCGCACGCAAGCGTGCCCCATGCACAGCCGCCATAAACGGCAAAGCCATGCAATGTGCTCGTTACGGCCTGTCAAAGCCGTGTCGTCAAAATGCAACGACCCGCCGAGACTAGAGCGCAGTCCAAGCGGCCGCAACGAAAAAAAGGCGGCCGAAGTATGTTTGGGAAATGTCCTACAAGAAAGAGGTTAAAACTGATTTTCTACCGCGCAAAACACCTCAGCCATTCCCGGCAACGCTCGACTCATTCGTCCCTTGGCAACCATTGCGGCATGCACAGTCGAACTCAGCCTCGGCGCGCGTCGAATAATTCAGGCTCAGGCGCACCTTGTCTTGCGTGTCGTACAGGTCGTAGCCCTCGCCCAGCGCGCTGGGAAAACCAACACGTCGAGGAAAAATTTCTTTCTGGCTAGGTACGGCGGGAACCACAACAAAGCGCGTCTGCATGATCATCCCTCTTCCGGCAGTCATTTAGTATTAGTCTGACTATCTGAAAGACTCAAGGCGGCTCATGAAAGATTTGCCTGCCGACTGGCAGCCGCAGAACTTGCCCTATGGCGCTCGCGAGTTCGGGGTGCTTGGCTGCGACTTCTTGTGATGATGGCAAATTGGCACTATCCTGCCGGCATTCTCTAGAAGGCGTTTCACTTGACCATCGAGTGAACGGGCAGGAGCAGAACCGAATGTTGGCTTTCATTGGTATCGTCGCTGCGTTGATCGGCTTTGCGATGATGTCCCGTCCTTTCAAGATTGGTTTCGCCCTTTATCTGGCTTACTTGGGTTACTTCATCTATCTGCATGGCGGTAACGCAGACCTGGAGGAGGCATCCACCCTCCTCTCCCTCGTGTCCGGTGCGGCTGGGCTACTGGTCGTAGGGGCTGTGCTGGGTGGCGTGCGGTCCGGTGCTGGCAGCGAGGCCGAATACCGCGCCAAACGCAAGCGCGTATGCCTGTTTCTGCTGAAGTTCGGTGGCGCCTACGTCGTGTTCACCCAGCTGCTGACATTGGCCTTGTTTCTCGGTGGCGGCGGCAACTCTTGGGACGACTGGACAGCCGCTGGCCTGATGGTGAAGTTGCTGCCTTACAAGTGGGTGGGCTATCTGCTGATGCTGGGTGCCTACTACGGGTTGAAAGGCAAATCGAAACCACGCCAGGCCCTGCGCACCTGACGCGGTTACATTCTTCGGGGCAAACGAGTCGATCAATGCCCCGAGTCCCGCAGCACCTGCTCGACCACTGCGCGCAGCGCCCCGCGCACGTCCAGGCCTTGCGCACGGGCCTGGTCGAAGCGTGCCAACTGGCGCTCGGCGCTGGTGCCTTCACTCAAGAGGCGTTCGGCGTGCCTGAACGAGCGCTCGGCATCCACGGTGACGGGAGGCCGCAGCGCCTGTAGCTGCGCCAGCCACCCTGCGGCATTCACCGCTTGCTCGTCATGCACACCAAGGAAGGTGCCCTCACGCCCATAACGATAAGCCCGCCAGTAGTTTTCCTGGGTGACCCAACGCAGTTCCCGAGTCATCGGCCGCGTACCGTCGCGGGTGTGCAGCGCCTGCTCGACCAGGTGGCGGAACAGCCCGGCAATGGCCAACCCGTCTTCCAGCCGCGGGCACGCATCGCAGATACGCAGTTCCACCGTTGGGAAGCGCCGTGAGGGTCGCACTGCCCACCAGAAGTTTCCGTCGACGGCCAGCGCGCCGGTGCGTTGCAACAGGGCGCGATAGCGCAGGTAGGCGTTCCAATCCACCAGCGGCTCGGGCAGCCCCATGTGCGGCCACTCTCCACAGACCACCCGGCGATAGCTCTGGTAGCCCGTGGCCTGGCCACACCACAGGGGCGACGAAGTGCTGAGCACCAGCAACAAGGGCAGCCAGTACAGCAGACGATTGATCAGCTGCATGCGGTCGCAGCCCGCAGGCACGCCTACGTGCACATGCAGACCCGACAACAGACTGCGCTGGGCCACCGCCTGATAGTCGTCGAACAGCTGGCGGAAATGTGCTGTGCGGCGGGCCTGCTGGCGCCGCCACGGCGCGTTGGGGTGGCTGGCGGCGCAATACAGCCCCAGCCCCTCCTCAGCCAATGCCTCGTTGAGGCGCAGGCGGTGTTCGGCGAAGAAATGGCGAGCCTGTTGAAGGTTGTCGAACACCGGCGAAACCAGCTCGATCTGGCTGCAGAACATTTCTTCGGCAAAATGCTCGCCCAGCACCTTCTGGCAACAACGGGCCACCGCTTGCGATGGCCTGGCCTGTACCTGACCGCTGGCAAGATCCACCAGCAGGTATTCCTCCTCGATGCCGAACGTGCACGCTGCAGCCATCGTAGGCTCAGCCATTGCGGGTCAGGGTCAGCGCGACTGCCGCGATGCGCTCTACCTGTTGGTAACCGGGTTCGAGCAGCTGTTCGCCAAACACGTCGGGGTCCACTTCCCGGTACACCCAGCTGAAGGCCGAACCCTGCAGGCGCTGGCGCACCGTTTCCAGCAATGCGTCGCGGCCCTCGACAATGGCAACGCCGGTGTACAACAACAAGGTGCCGCCAGCGTCCAGGCGCTGGCACGCCTGCTCCACGATGCGCAATGACAGCTCAGCGCCCAATGTGCCGCCGCCGTGGCGATAGGTGCGCTTGCTGGCATCGAGCATGTAGGGCGGGTTGGCCACGATCAGGTCGAACGTGCCAGTGATTCCGGCCAGCAAGTCACTGGGCTCCACCGACACATTGGCCACCCCGGCCAGCGCCGCATTGATCGCGGTATAGCGCAGGGCCAAGGGGTTGATGTCCACCGCGCTGACCTGCGCATGGGGCGCGGCACGGGCGATCAGCAGCGCCCCGATGCCACTGCCGCAACCGATATCGACCGCGTGCTGTACAGGGTGCAGGCGGTGCTGCAGGTGATCGCGGATGACCTGGGCGAAACGGTAGCTGTCCGGGCCGAAGAACACGGCATCGCTGCTGTCGGTAGGCCATGCCGAATGGGTCAGCAGCAGGTCGTCGAGGCTGGACCAACGCACGGTGCTGCGCAGCAGATTGCCCTCCCCCTGCAGCACGCCGGCCGCCGTCAATTGCTGCAGCTCGTCGGTGCTGATCAATGAAGGCGAAAATGGCCGGCTCCAGCCGAACACGTCGCGCAAGTCATGAGCCTGTTGCGCCTGGGGCCTGGCATTGACCCGCGCCTGGGTGGCCGGCGTCACGCAGGTAAAACGGTAGCCATCGGCGCGCAGGCGCCGGCCCAGTTGCAGCAGGGCTTGGTCAGCCTGGGTTTGCTGTTGGTCGAGCAACATCAGCGTGGCCCTCCCTGCGCAAGCCCCGTGGCGCGGATGTAGTCGCGGGTGGCGCGCAGGCCGTCCGGTTGCGCGTGGCAACCTGCGGACATCCGTGCAATCAATCGATCCACATCGGGCGAGCCGTGCGACTTGTCAGCACCCTCTTCCAGCGCCAGTTCGTTCTCCCACTGCCCTGGCGCCACTCGCCGATACTGCACACCCGGCCACTCGTGGGCGATCCAGTCATGCCAGAGCTGTTTCTCGTAGGCATTGAACACCCCGAACATGGCGGCCACCGGACCATCGATCAGTGCCCAGAAACGGCTGTGCGACGGGTCTTCGCCGCGGCGCACCCAGCCTTGTGCTTCGAGGGCTCGGAGAAAACCCGGCATCCCTCCGGCTTCGGCCAGCCACTGGTTGATGGTGCGGCCTTGCAGGCGGCAACGGTCCGAATGCATGCACTGGCCGTACACCCGCTTGCGCTCAAGCGCTGCCAACAGCTCGGTTTCAAGGTCGAAACCCGCGATCAACGACGGTGTATCGGTGCCCAGGTCATTGAGGCGATAGCCCTGCCTGACACGGCCATAGAAGGCCTGAGCGTCCTCCCCCGCCATCAGCAGGCGCAGGCTTTCCAGGGCGCGTCGGGCATGGCCGCTGGCGGCGTTGTCGATGGTGACATGCAGCTGGAAGTAATGGGCATCGATGCCGAGTTCGGCGAGCTCGTGGGCGGTAATCAACAGGTGCAACGGGGGCTGTTCGTAGCCCAGGTTGTAGCCAATCACCTCGGGCAGGAAGTCTTCGCCATACTGCCCGAGCGCCAGTTGCAACGCACCCTGCAGGTAGCGCGTGGGGTCCAGTGGCAGCAGCTGTGCGCAGCCCAGACGACTCAGCAGGCGTTGATAGATCAACACATGGTTGCAACGTGGGTCGCCGTCGCCGAGTTCTTCGAGAAACGTGCGGATCAACCCGTGAAAGCGTGGGTCGAGCCAGTGGCGCAGGGTGCCATGCAGCCAGGCGCCGTCCACTAGCTTGGTGGGAGCGACCTGCTGCAGAAACCAGAGCGCCTGGGCGCGGTTGGCGAAGTAACGCCGAGGCGCGCCAGCGGCGCGTTGCTGCAGGTAGGCCGTATGCTCGTGGGCCACTTTGGCGGCGTGGGCGTGCGCCCATTGTGCGAGCGCCTCGGGCGTATCGGGCAGGTCGTCGGTCATCACCTCGGTACGGCGCAACTGCCTGGCAAGCCACTCCCGGCCTTCGGCATCCGGGCCTTGCAGCATGACCTGGTAGCGCGATTGTGGGTCATCATCCGCCAGCTGACTGAGCTGGCGGTGGGTTACAGGGCGCATCACCGTCATACCGGGCACCTCGCGTGGAACTGCACGACCCATTGAAAGTTTGTCGCAGCCACCTTGTGGGAGCCGGCTTGCCGGCGATAGGGCCCGAGCAGACACACCGACCTGCTTTTGCCTGCCTTGGCCTCATCGCCGGCAAGCCGGCTCCCACAGGGGATTTGGGCTGATTTACAGATTTGGAGTAAGACAGTTGCTCCCGGATTCGATCGGCATGGCCCACGGGGGGACCAACGGTGCTCGCGAAAAAAAGTAAACCTTTGCGGGCTGGCGCGGCTCAACCGATTGCGACACTGAGGTCGCGCCCCTGAAACGAAGGAGTGAACGATGAGCAATCCATTTCTGAAACTCGCCGGCGCTACGCTGTTGGTGAGCATGGCTTCCTTCCACGTACAGGCCGCAAGCTCCGATGATTTCGTCGATGCCGCCACCGAGGCAGGGATCGCCGAAGTGGTGACCAGCAACCTGGCTCAGGAAAAATCCCAGAGCGCCGACATCAAGCAGTTCGCACAGCAGATGGTCACCGACCACACCAAGGCCAACCAGAAGCTCGGGGATATCGCCCGCAAGCTGGACATCAGCGTGCCCGACGAAGCGGCGCTGACCGACAAGGTCAAGAAGATGATCCTCGAATGGCGTGAAGAGTCGTTCGACAAGGCCTACGTCAACAACCAGGTCGATGCCCACGAGAAGGCAGTGGAGCTGTTCCAGAAAGAGGCCACGTCCTCCGACAAGCCTGAGCTGAAGGCATTCGCCAGTGATGCCTTGCCGACGCTCCAGCACCACCTTGAACAGGCCAAGGCACTGCAGGCCAAACACGGCAAGTAAACGCGTACGACAGATGAAAGTCAGGGGGCCGCGTTGCGGCCCCCCTGCTCGTGAACAGGCCCCTCCATGACCACGCACCCCACCGGCGCACCGACACAAACACGCAGCTACTGCACCGATATCCCCGCCCGTCTCGACCGGCTGCCCTGGACGCGCTTTCACACCTTGCTGGTCACTGCGCTGGGCATTACCTGGCTGCTCGATGGCCTGGAGGTCACCCTGGCCGGCTCCCTGGCCGGGGCCTTGAAGGCAAGCCCGACGCTGGCCATGAGCAACACCGACATTGGCATTGCAGGCGCTACCTACATCGCCGGGGCCGTGCTCGGCGCGCTGTTGTTCGGCTGGCTGACCGACCGTCTGGGGCGGCGCAAGCTGTTCTTCATCACACTGTTCCTGTACATCGGCGCCACCGCGGCCACGGCGTTCTCGTGGGATGTCTGGAGCTTTTTGCTGTTTCGCTTTCTTACCGGCGCCGGTATCGGCGGCGAATACACGACAATCAACTCGACCCTCCAGG
Source organism: Pseudomonas sp. NPDC089395 (assembly GCF_044749525.1). NCBI lineage: Bacteria > Pseudomonadati > Pseudomonadota > Gammaproteobacteria > Pseudomonadales > Pseudomonadaceae > Pseudomonas > Pseudomonas sp. NPDC089395. The sequence continues at coordinate 446,007 of NZ_JBIVID010000003.1, read as the reverse complement.
AATTCACCCCGGCACGCCTGCGTGGCTGGGTCGACCTGACCATCAACGGCACGTTCTGGCTCGGCGCGGCGCTCGGTGCGGTGGGCGCGGTGGTTCTGCTGAATCCGGCAGTGGCCGGCGGCGAACTGGGCTGGCGCCTGTGCTTCGGCATCGGCGCGCTGCTCGGCCTGGTGATTGTGCTGATGCGCCTGTGGATACCAGAAAGCCCGCGTTGGCTGGTGATCCACAACCGCCCTGAAGAGGCGGAGCGCATCGTCACCGCCATCGAGCAGCACTACCATCACCGCGGCATCGCCATACCGCCGCTGCAAGCCCCTGCTCTGCGTCTGCACGCCCGCGACCACACACCGCTGGCCGAAGTGTGGCGCAGCCTGTTCGTGGTGCACCGGCAACGGGCGCTGGTAGGACTGACCTTGCTGACCGCCCAGGCGTTCTTCTACAACGCGATCTTCTTCACCTACGCGCTGGTGCTGACCGATTTCTATGGCGTGCCATCGGCCCAGGTGGGCTGGTACGTACTGCCCTTCGCCCTGGGCAATTTCTGTGGGCCACTGCTGCTCGGGCGATTGTTCGACGTGCTTGGCCGACGCATCATGATCAGCGCCACCTACCTGCTGTCCGGGGTGCTGCTGGTCGTCAGTGGTTACCTGTTCCAGCAGCAATTGATCGACGTGACCCAGCAAACCCTCGCCTGGATGGTGATCTTCTTCTTTGCCTCGGCGGCGGCAAGCTCCGCCTACCTGACCGTGGCGGAAACCTTCCCCTTGGAAATTCGCGCCCTGGCCATCGCGGTGTTCTATGCCTTCGGTACCGGGTTGGGCGGCTTGATCGGTCCCACCCTGTTCGGCGCGCTGATCGAAACCGGCGAGCGCCTGAATGTGCTGTATGGTTATCTGATAGGCGCGGCGCTGATGATCATCGCCGCGCTGGCCCAGGCGCTGTGGGGCGTGGCGGCCGAGCGGCGGTCACTGGAGCAGGTGGCCAGGCCGCTGTCGCAACTCGGCGATACTTGACCATTAGGGGATTTACCATGCTGCGCGTGTTCGAACGATGGCTCGACCCATTCCCGCCCGATGAAGCCCCGCCACCCCCGGTCGGCCTGCTGCGCTTCCTCTGGGCCTGCACGCGGGGAGCCCGCGGCTACATCCTCGCGCTGGCGCTGTTCAGCGCCGGTGTGTCGATCTACGAAGCCTGGCTGTTCTCCTTCCTCGGCCAGGTCGTCGACCTGCTCTCGACCTGGCAGACCGGCGGCGGGGTGAGCGGCGAGGAAAGCCGCGTGCTGTGGAGTATCGGCCTGGTGCTGCTGGCCAGCATCGCGCTGGTGGCCCTGCGCACCCTGATGCAACACCAGGTATTGGCGATCAACCTGCCGCTGCGCTTGCGCTGGGACTTCCACCGCCTGATGCTGCGCCAAAGCCTGTCGTTCTTTTCCGATGAGTTCTCCGGCCGGGTCACCACCAAGGTGATGCAGACCGCGCTGGCCGTGCGCGAGGTGCTGTTCACGGTCATCGAGATCGTCCCCGGCATTGGCGTGTACTTCATCGCGATCATCGCCCTGGCCGGCGGTTTCGCCCTGAAGCTGATGCTGCCGTTCATTGCCTGGCTCGCGCTGTTCGGCCTGGCCATGCTGTACTTCGTGCCGCGCCTGGGCAAGGTCGGGCAAGAACAGGCCCACGCGCGCTCGTCGATGACCGGGCGCATCTCCGATGCCTATACCAACATCACCACCGTGAAGCTGTTCTCCCACTCCAAGCGCGAGGCGCATTTTGCCCGTGCGGCGATGGAGGATTTCAAACAGACCGGCTTTCGTCAGATGCGCCTGGTCAGCCAGTTCGAGATCGTCAACCAGGCACTGGTGGTCGGCCTGATCCTGGGTGCAGGTGGCTATGCCTTGTGGCTGTGGCACCAGGGCGAGGTGGGCACCGGTGCGGTGGCGGCGATCACCGCCATGGCCTTGCGCATCAATGGCATGTCGCACTGGATCATGTGGCAGATGACCTCGTTGTTCGAGAACATCGGCACCGTGCAGGATGGCATGGCTACCCTGACCCGTGGCCCCAAGGTGCAGGATGCGCCGAACGCCGGGGCTCTGGTGACATCCGGCGGCGCCGTGAGCTTCGACAATGTCAGTTTCAACTACAACGGTGAGCGCCAGGTGCTCGATGGGCTGAACCTGCACATCCGACCCGGTGAGAAAGTCGGGCTGGTGGGCCGTTCCGGTGCTGGCAAGTCGACGTTGATCAACCTGCTGCTGCGCTTCTACGACGTCGACGGCGGCACCATCCGCATCGACGGGCAGAACGTCGCCAAGGTGACCCAAGACAGCCTGCGCAGTGCCATCGGCATGGTGACCCAGGATACCTCCCTGCTGCACCGCTCCATCCGCGACAACATCGCCTACGGTCGCCCCGAGGCGAGCGATGCGCAAATCCGCAGCGCCGCGGTCAATGCCCAGGCCGACGGGTTCATCCAGCAGCTGAGTGACCGCCAGGGCCATAGCGGCTATGACACCCTGGTGGGCGAGCGCGGCATCAAGCTGTCCGGCGGCCAGCGCCAACGCATCGCCATTGCACGGGTGATGCTCAAGAATGCGCCGATCCTGTTGCTGGACGAAGCCACCAGCGCGCTGGACTCGGAAGTCGAAGTGGCCATTCAGGAAAGCCTCGACGAGATGATGCAAGGGAAGACCGTGATCGCCATCGCCCATCGGCTCTCCACCATCGCGGCCATGGACCGGCTGATCGTGATGGATGAAGGGCGCATCATCGAACAGGGCACGCACAGTGAGTTGCTGGCCAGGAACGGCACCTATGCGCGGCTGTGGGAGCATCAGAGTGGGGGCTTTCTGGGCGAGGATCAGGGACTGGCTCAGGCAATGGAATAGGCCTGCTCGAGCGAGGGCATTGCCCTCGATCGCCGGCAAGCCGGCTCCCACATTTCGTTCATGGCCCTGTCACAAGCTTCGGCCGCGGGGATTGTGTGGGAGCCGGCTTGCCGGCGATCACCGGCGAAGCCGGTGCCATCCAATGATGACGCCTGCATCGCCGGCAAGCCGGCTCCCACGACTTCAGCGGCGCATGTACACCCTTTGTTCTATACGCAAAAGCGCAGCTTACTTCGCCTGGCCACGGTCCAACGCCTCGGCCACGGCATTCACGAACACCGCCTGTTCGTCATACAACGAACTCGGCGTTTCGGCGTTCTTCCAAGTCGACCACTGCACCACCACCAGGTGCTCGGCCGGGTTGATGGCAATGGTCTGGCCGAAGATCCCCAGCGCCCAGAACGTCTGGCCGCTGTTCGCCGTTTGCTTCGGCTCGGCCTTGGCATCCGGGGCGGGCGCGTTGTACCACCACTGGTAGCCGTATTGCCCGTTCGGCGCGGCGGCGGTCACCGAGCCTTTGGCCTGGGTCCAGTGCGTGGAGCGCGCAATCCAGTCATCCGGCAGCAGCTTTTCACCGCTCGGCAACTGGCCGCCGCTCAGCACGAACTGGCCGAAGCGGCCCCAGTCGCGCAGGGTGGCGTTGAAACCGTGGCCGCCCATGTCGACCTTGCCGGGCACCAGCGCGTGCCACACACCGTCCTGCTGCATGCCATAGCGGCTCCAGACCTGCTTCTCCAGGTATTTGGCGAGGGTCTGGCCGGTAGCGTTTTCCAGCACGCGGCCCACCAGCCAGGCGCCGCCGGTGTTGTACGACCAGACCTCGCCAGGCTTGACCCCCGGCTTGCGCTTCACCGAGCGCACCAGGTTGAGCACGCACTGGTACGGGTCGGGCTTGGCTTCGCACTGGGTCATGTGCGAGAAGTCGGAATCCTTCGACGCGTAGTTCTCGTCCCAGACCACCCCGGAGGTGTGCTGCATCAGCTGGTGCAGCGTCACGTCTTCCCAGGCGCTGCCTTTGAGTTCGGGGACGTACTGGGTGATCTTGTCGTCCACCGACTTGATCTTGCCTTCCTTGATGGCCACGCCCACCAGCACGCTGACCACCGACTTGGCCACCGAGCGTGACGTCCACAGCGTTTGCGCGGTGTTGCCTTGCGCATAGTGCTCGTAGGCCACCTTGCCATCCTTGAGCACCAGCAGGCCGGTCACGCTCTGGTTGTGCAGGTAGTCGGCAAGGCCCTGGGGCTTGCCCTCCAGGGTGTAGCGCACATCGGCGAGGGTGTGGTCGGCTGCAGGCAGCGGGTACGGCTTGGCGCCGTGGGTGCTGAAGACGTCACCGCCGTACAGGCGGTAGGTGTTGCGAAAACCTACCACGCGGGTTGCCTGGTCCCAGGTGAGCATGTCCTTGGGCGCGGGCAGCACTTTGTCGAAGGGTTGCGGGCACGTCTGCAGCCCGGGCACGCCGCACGGCCCCTTGGCGTCGTCGGCATGCGCCGCGCCGGTCATGGCAGCCAGCACGGACAGCACGGTGAACGATCGTTTTATTGTTGGTATCGCCAGCATGGGCGGCTCCTCGTAGGGCGTGGAAGTACGCCTTGCGAGTGTCGAGAACTTGCGGGGAGCGGAAAAGCACAATAAATTTTCCGCCGCTATTAAAAAAACTGACAGCTTAGGATGTTCACCCCATGGCGATTGACCGGCTCCCTCCGCTGAATGCCGTGCGCGCCTTCGAGGCGGCAGCGCGTTTGGGCAGTTACGTTGCGGCGGCCCGCGCGTTGCACGTCACCCAGCCGGCGATTGGCCGGCATGTGAAAATCCTCGAAGACTGGCTGGGCGTGCGCCTGCTCGACCGTTCACCACGGGGCGTCAGCCTGACCCAGGACGGTGCCCACTATTACCAGGCGGTGTCCGAGTCGCTGCAGCTGCTGGCAGACGCCGGCATGCGCTGCGGGCGGCGCAGTGCCGAGCGCTGGTTGCGCATCCTGTGTGTGCCGGCGTTCGCTTCGCGCTGGCTGACGCCGCACATCGAGGTACTGCGTGCGCTGCGGCCGGAGCTGAAGATCGCCATCGAACCCAACGCCACCTTCACCAGCGTCGATGCTCGCCAGGCCGACCTGGGCATCGCCTACGGCTTGCCCGGGGAGTTGTCTGGCGTTCGCGAGGTGTTGATCCGCCCCGAAGTGTTTGCCGTGTGCTCCCCGGCCTACCGGGCGCAGTTGCCCGAGCATTTGTCCGTTCGCGACTTGCCCCGCTGCAAGCTGATCCATGTCGACGACGGCAACTGGTGGAGCAGCTGGTTCGCCGCCCAAGGCGTCAGGGTGAGGGCCAAGGCCGATGCATCGCACCTGAGCAACGACATCGTGCTGAACCTGGCGCAGAGCGGGCACGGGATTGCCTTGGCCACCGACGTACTGGTCGGGCGCGAACTGCAGGCGGGGAGCCTGGTGCGCTGTGTGGCGCAGGGCGTGCCGCTGGAGAGCTACCAGGTGCTCGCGCCTTCACAGATGCTAAGTGACGATGCGCTGTGGTTCATCGAGTGGCTGCGGGCGAGCCTGCGCGACACTTACCCCGCAGCCGTGGTGTAAGCACATTCAGCGGCATGGCACGCTGGCTACTCGCGCGAAAGCCGCTTGAGCAGTGCCTTGGCCACACCCTCCGACGAGGCAGGGTTCTGCCCTGTTATCAGATGGCCGTCCTCGACCACATGACTCGCCCAGTCAGCAGCCTTGGAATACTCGCCACCTTTGCTTTTGAGCATGTCCTCGACCAGAAACGGCACCACCTGGGTCAGCCCGACGGCGTCTTCCTCGCTGTTGGCGAAACCGGTCACTTTCTTGCCCTTGACCACCGGATGGCCATCCGGTGCATTGACCTGCTTGAACACGCCAGGTGCATGGCAGACTGCGGCGATCGGCTTGTTGGAGGCGTAAAAAGCTTCCAGCAGCGTTTTCGAATCTTGGTCCTCGGCCAGGTCCCACAGCGGCCCATGGCCACCGGGATAGAACACGGCATCGAAGTTGTACGGGTCGATTTCGCTCAGCGGTACCGTGTCGGCCAGCGCCATCTGCCCTTCGGTGTCAGCGCGAAAACGCCGGGTGGCATCGGTCTGCGCGTCGTCCTCGTCGCTCTTCGGGTCCAGGGGTGGCTGGCCGCCCTTGGGCGAGGCCAGGGTGACGTCGGCGTTGGCATCGATGAACACGTAGTAAGGGGCGGCGAACTCTTCCAGCCAAAAGCCGGTTTTCTTGCCGGTATTACCCAACTGATCGTGGGATGTCAGCACCATCAGGATCTTTTTCATCAGCGCCCGTCCTCCAAGTGTGAATGGCAGCGCGTCGCTCGCCCTGCATTACTGTGGGAGGTCGCCGCAGGGCAGACGTTCCCTGCGCCGGCGTGTTTTTAGCCCGATGCCGCCTGGCACGGCGGCGTCGGCCAGCCCTGGTGATTGGCCACCATGAAATCCACGAACACCCGCACCCGCGCCGGCATCGCCGGGCCGCCGACGAACACGGCGTGGATCGGCTCCCGGTCGCCCGGGTTGAAAGCCTCCAGCAGCGGCACCAGTTCGCCGCTTCGCAGCTCATCGGCCACGGTGAAGGTACCGATCCGTGCAATGCCGGCGCCAACCTTGGCCATCTGCGCCAGCGCCTCGCCGCTGCTGCATTCGATATTGCCGGCCACCTTCAGCGAAAAAGCCTGCCCCTCCCGAACAAACGGCCATTCGGCCATCGCACGGCGGAAGTTGAAACGCAGGCAGTTATGCCGGGCCAGGTCTTCAGGTTGCAGGGGTGCGCCGCAGCGTTCGAGGTACGCGGGCGAGGCAACGATGACTTCGCCGGTGTCGCCGATCAAGCGTGCACTCAGCGAGCTGTCCGGCAGATGGCCGAAGCGCAAGGCGACATCGGCCTGGCCGCCGAGGATATCGGTGATCTCGTCACTCAGTGTCAGGTCGACCAGCACTTGTGGGTAAAGGGCGCTAAACGCGGCTACCAGCGGGACCACGGTTTGCCTGCCGTGGCCAAGCGCGGCACTGACCCTCAGCCGACCCCGCGGCACGCCCTGGTCGGTGATGGCTTCTTCCACTTCGATCATGTCGGCGAGGATGCGTCGTGCGCCGTGCAGGTAGGCGTCGCCCTCGGCCGTCAGGGTGATCGCACGGGTGGTACGCAACAGCAGGCGGGTGCCCAGGCGCTGCTCGGTGCGGGCGATGATGCGGCTGACGGCCGACGGTGTCAGGCCTAGCGCACGCGCGGCTGCCGACAGGCTGCCTTCGTCCACCACCTTGGCAAATACCTCCATCTCGCCGGATCGCCCGTTGTAGTCCATTTGTGCCCCTTGCGCAAAGGTGGTTGCCAGAAAAGGGATCTAGTGCTTTGAAAGCTCGAATCGTAGCATTTCAGGCACAGATTAGGAGCTTTGCCATGCGTATCAACCCACCTCTCGTCGCGCTCTCTGTCGGTGCCTTCGGCATCGGTGTCACCGAGTTCGCACCCATGGGCATGTTGCCCAGTATCGCCGCCGATCTCGGCGTTTCGATCCCTGCCGCTGGGCTGCTGGTCAGCGCCTACGCCATTGGCGTGCTGATCGGCGCGCCATTGATGACACTGGCCACCGGCAAGATCCCGCGGCGATACCTGCTGATCGGGCTGATGGCGATTTTCACCCTGGGCAACCTGATGTCGGCGCTGGCCACCGACTACCCAAGCCTGCTCATCGCCCGGGTAGTCACTTCGCTCAACCATGGCGCGTTCTTTGGCGTAGGGTCGATTGTCGCGGCCAGCCTGGTGCCGCCGGAAAAACGTGCCGGGGCCGTGGCAGCGATGTTCATGGGGCTTACACTGGCCACCATTGGCGGCGTGCCGATGGCTACTTGGTTCGGCGAACTGATGGGTTGGCGCACTGCGTTCTGGGGCATTGCCGGCCTTGGCTTGCTGACGATGGCGGCGCTGTGGTTTGCCTTGCCCAACCTGAAGCTGCCTGCCAGCGATGGCGCGCTGGCCGAGATCCGTGTGCTGGCGCGCGGGCCGGTGCTGTCGGCACTGGCGCTGACGGTGGTGGGCTCCAGTGCCATGTTCACCGTGTTCACCTATATCGCGCCCATCCTGCACAGCGAAGCCGGGGCCTCGACCACGTTCATCACGGCCATGCTGGTGCTGTTCGGCGTTGGTCTGACCTTGGGTAACGTATGGGGTGGCAAGGCAGCGGACCGCTCGGTTGACCGCACCTTGATCGTCTCGCTGGCAGTGCTGATTGCAGTGTTGCTGGTGTTCCCGCTGGTGCTGGGCTGGCCGCTGCCGACTGCCGTGGCCATCCTGGTCTGGGGCGCCGCCAGCTTCGCCCTGGTGCCGCCGCTGCAGATGCGTGTGATGGAGGCTGCCAAGGACGCGCCGAACCTGGCGTCTGCGGTGAACATTGGTGCGTTCAACCTGGGCAATGCCATCGGGGCGGCGTTGGGTGGAGCGGTGATCAATGCGGGGTTGGGTTATCCGGCGATTTCAGTAGCAGGGGCAGCGATGGCGGGGCTAGGGCTGCTGATGACTGTGGCCTGGCGTGCACGGCCACAACCCCTGGCGAACCCGCTGTCATAGGCCGCCACAAACGGTACTGAGCCAGCAGGGACGGTGTGGGAGCCGGCTTGCCGGCGATGGGCCGCGAAGCGCCCCAACATCCAGATGTCTGCTTTGGGTCCAAACTGACTGAATCGCCCCTGGTTTCATAGACACCTCCAAGCCTCATAATGAGGCCCAAATAGGAGGTGCCATGAGTCGTCAGCGTTACCCCGAAGAATTCAAAATCGAAGCGGTCAAGCAAGTGACCGAGAAAGGCAAGCCTGTCGCTGATGTTGCCCAGCGCCTGGGCATGTCCGTTCACAGCCTCTACGCCTGGATCAAGCTCTACAGCAAACCCCAAGACCAGCGTCAGCAAGACGATGAACTAGGCTTGCGATGCTGTTCTGCGCCGGCGTTTGTAAGCATTGGCGAAAATCAGCAGCGCCCCACCGGCCACGCTCAGCGCCAAGCGCTGTTCCACACTTAAGCTGGTGTGACGATAAAGGAGGCCGCCGCAGCGGGTGCACTCGGCGCTCTGATGACGTTGCAAGGGAATGCGGTGATATACCGCATCGCAGTACTCGCAAATAATGAGTTCGTGTACCTGAGTCATGTTTGGGTCAGTCGTCAGCGCCTCAAAACGGGGCATTTAGCAGGCAATCGACGTCAATAAAGCATACGCTTCGAAGGAAGCCGATGCACATTTCATGACACCTCTTATCGCATCTGGATTTTTCGAATACTCAGTACTGGATCAATTCGGTAATAGATTCTGGATTCAGGAGGGGATGATGGAACTTGCCGTTGGCGCATTGCGTGCCAACCCGGAAATTGCTTTATTTTTGGCGATTGCTTCTGGGGTCATGTTGGGGCGCGTGAAGATTGGGACCTTTCACTTGGGCTCCGTCGCTGGTGCCCTGTTAATGGGGTTGCTGATTGGTCAAGTCGGTGTGCAAGTACCCCATGAACTGAAGGCAGTGTTCTTCGCCTTGTTCATCTACGCGGTCGGTTTTAAGAGCGGACCGGAATTCTTCGGCAGTCTGAACCGCGGCACGTTGAGACGTCGTGCTCACCAACCGTCAATTGGCCGGCCGCACCACTCATCAGGTGAAGAAGGCGCTTGTCGGCTCCGAGCGCATGGGGTGCTTCTTGACGGATATCACTCGCCAAGGTCTGCCGTTACCGCTCTTGCCCGAAACAGTGCTGCGTCGAGGCGATGTGATCAGCCTGACGGGACGTGCAACAAGCGTTGATGCATTAGCGGCTCAATTAGGGCGTGAGCGTAAACCGAGCGACCGCACTGATATTGCCATTCACGCCTTGGCCCTGGTGTTTGGCTCGCTGCTCGGTTTGCTCTCGACTCACATCGGAATGATCCCAGTCGAGCTGGGGATTGGCGGCGGAATCCTGCTGACAGGTCTATTGATCGGTTGGTACAACTCGCGACACCCGGAACTAGGTGCCCTACCACCGGCTGCGCAGTGGGCATTCTCCGAATTCGGGCTGACTGCATTTGGCGCAGTGGTAGGACTACTAGCCGGACCTGCGGCGCTAGCGGCCATCCTGGAGCAGGGGCTCGCGCTAGTAGTGGCAGGTGCATTGGTCACACTGATCCCTCCCTTGGTGACGCTCTACTTTGGACGCGACGTTCTGGGCCTTCATCCCATGATCTTGCTCGGAGCCTTGGCGGGAGCTCAGACCGAAGCCGCTTCGATGAACAAAATCATCGAGCAATCTGGAAGCAATACACCTGTGGTGGGGTTTACGGTCTGTTACGCCGTGTCCAATGTGCTTCTAGCTGTCTGCGGGCCGATCATTATAGCGCTTTCGTGATGGCAAAATGCCAAACAACCGATTTAGCTCAAAGGTTCAATCCTTTTTTAGAGTTAACACTTGAAACGCAGAGCTTGTCGTCTAATGTTTAAATTCAATTGAGTAGATTCGCGTCTCATTCATGATTAGCCATGGCATGAAAAGAGAGTACTCACTCGTTTAGTCATTGGGACGTGACTACTTGTTATCGCTGTAAAAATCGTTCGCTGGCAGTTACCTATCCGGCACAGCGCATTCGTTTAAAAGGAGTTTCTGATGTTGATTGCGAAAAGACCGAGCACATACGAAAAAGCAACTGTAAACCCTTCCTCTCTCTGGAAACTGGGTTCGTCATTCCTCCTCGCGAGTGCTATCGCGTTCACCACACAGGCGTGGGCAGCCGAATCGCCAAAACCGGCAACAGATGCCACCAAAGCGGCCAATGACGCATTGCTCAAAGAGCTTCCTTTCAACGACAAGACTTCTTTCGAACTGGCCCACAAAGGCTTTATCGCACCGTTACCCTCGGAGCCGATCAAAGGCCCTAACGGCAACATGATCTGGGACCCGAATAAGTACGGGTTCATCAAGGAAGGTGAAGCGGCCCCGGCCAGCACCAACCCCAGCCTGTGGCGCCAGTCGCAGCTGATCAATATTTCCGGTTTGTTCGAAGTGACCGATGGCATCTACCAGGTGCGCAACTACGACCTGTCCAACATGACCATCGTCGAGGGTAAAGAAGGTATCACCATCTTCGACCCGCTGATTTCCAGCGAAACGGCCAAAGCAGCGCTCGATCTGTATTACAAGCACCGGCCGAAAAAGCCCGTAGTCGCCGTGATCTATACCCACAGCCATGTCGACCACTACGGTGGCGTGCGCGGCGTGATCAACGAAGAGGACGTCAAGGCTGGCAAGGTCAAGGTCTACGCGCCCAAGGGCTTCCTCGAACACGCCGTGGCCGAGAACGTGATGGCCGGTACCGCCATGAGCCGGCGTGCAAGCTACATGTACGGCAACCTGCTGCCGCCGAATGATAAAGGCCAGCTCGGTGCGGGCCTGGGGACCACCACCTCGGCCGGCACCGTGACCCTGATCCCGCCGACCGACATCATCGAGAAGACCGGCGAGAAGCACGTGATCGACGGCCTGACCTACGAGTTCCTCTATGCGCCGGGCAGTGAGGCGCCGGCCGAGATGCTCTACTACATCAAGGAGAAAAAGGCCCTGAACACGGCCGAAGACTCCACCCACACCCTGCACAACACCTACTCGCTGCGAGGTGCGAAAATCCGCGAGCCGCTGCCGTGGTCCAAGTACCTCAACGAAGCGCTGAAAATGTGGGGTGACGACGTCCAGGTGATGTACGCCATGCACCACTGGCCGGTCTGGGGCAACAAGGAAGTGAAGGATCAGCTGTCGTCGCAGCGTGACATGTACCGCTACATCAACGACGAAACCCTGCGCCTGGCCAACAAGGGCTACACCATGACCGAGATCGCCGAGCAGGTGAAACTGCCGCCGTCGATCGCCAACCGTTTCTCCAACCGTGGCTACTACGGCTCGCTCAACCACAACGTCAAGGCCACCTACGTACTGCACCTGGGCTGGTTCATCGGCAACCCTGCCACCTTGTGGGAGCTGCCGCCGGATGAGCAGGCCAAGCGCTACGTCGACATGATGGGTGGCGCCGACGCTGTACTGAAAAAGGCCAAGGAGTACTACGACAAGGGTGACTACCGCTGGGTGGCGGAGGTGGTCAACCACGTGGTCTTCGCCGATCCGAACAACCAGGCGGCGAAGAACCTGCAGGCCGACACGTTGGAGCAATTGGGCTACCAGGCCGAGAGCGGCCCATGGCGCAACTTCTACCTGACCGGTGCCCAGGAACTGCGCAATGGCGTGCAGAAACTGCCAACGCCAGACACCGCCAGCCCCGACACCGTCAAGGCGATGGACCTGGACCTGTTCTTCGACTTCCTGGCCATGCGCCTGAAAGGGCCTGAGGTGGGCGACAAGCACATCACCCTCAACCTGGACTTCACTGACCTGAAACAGAAGTACACGCTGGAGATGGTCAACGGTGTACTCAACCACACCGAAGGCATGCAAGCCAAGGACGCCGACGCGACCATCACCCTGACCCGTGACACCTTGAACAACATCATGCTCAAGCAGACCACGCTCAAGGACGCGGTCAGCAAAGGCGACGTGAAGATCAACGGCAACGAGGGCAAGCTCGAAGAGCTGATGAGCTACATGGACACCTTCGACTTCTGGTTCCCGATCGTCACACCTTGATGGCTCACCGGCGTTAGCGGACGTAGGCAAGGCTTTCGACGTAACTCGAAGCCTTGCCTCGTTCGGTACGTGAGGCTCTAGCCAGCCCTCGCGACTCTTTGGAATTGGAGTGAGCCATGATGAAAAACAAACGAGCCAGCTCAGCGCGTGGTGCGCGATTGCGCGCATGCTATGTGCCGGCAATTGCCCTCGCCACGGCCATCCATGCCAACGCCAGTTGGGCGGGCGGAATTCTCATCTATGAGGCTGGCCAGGAAGGCAATGGGCTGGCAAATGCAGGGTCCGCTGCGCTGGCCAAAGATCCCAGCGTACTGATGAGCAACCCCGCAGGCATTACGCAACTCAAGGGCACGCAGCTCAGTGCCAATGCCCAGGTTATTCTTGGCGACCTGAGTTTCTCTCGTAATAGCAGCAACCAATTCGATGGCAACGAGGGCGGAAACTCTCTTGAGTACCTCCCTGGGGCCAGCCTGTTCGTCAGCCACCAGATCGATGAACGCTCGGCCATCGGCTTCGGTATGTACGGTAACTTTGGCCTGGCACTGGACTATGACGATGACTGGGCCGGTCGCTACTTTACGCAAGAGGCTGCGATCATCGGTGTTTCGTTGCAACCCACGTGGGCCTACAAGTTTACAGATGATCTGTCGATCGGCATCGGCCCGCGGATCATGGTCGGCTATTACCGCACCGAGATGGCGATCAACAATAATTTGTTAGGACTGGCCGACCGCCCAGATGGTCAGTTGGAATACAAGGACACCGATGTGGGTGTCGGTGTGAACCTGGGTGTACTTTATCAAGTCGATCCCAGTACCCGGCTGGGCCTTGCCTACACCAGCAAAGTCAAACTGGAATTCGAGGATAAACCCCACCTGAGCGAGATCAGTAATCCGTTGATAAATGCCGGATTGCGCCGTCTTGATGTGGATTCGCTGGAGCTCGACCTCAACGTGCCGCAAACCGTCACGTTCAGTTTGGCCCATGAACTTGACGATCAGTGGACGCTGCTGGGCAGCCTCGGTTGGCAAGACTGGAGCGATTTTGGAGATGTTGGCGTAGATGTCGATGCTAACGGAGACGGCACGAACCGTACTGTCGATCGCCAATACAAAGACACTTGGCATGCCTCGCTAGGTGCAATGTATCAGGCTACCCCGCAGTGGCGCTGGAGCATGGGCCTGGGTTACGACAGCTCCGCTGTGGATGATGAAGATCGCACCGTCGATAACCCCATGGGTGAAGCCTGGCGCTTCGCTGCTGGGGTCAATTATGCCGTGGATGCTGGACTGGATCTGCACATGGCTTACACCCTAGTTTGGTTGGGCGATATGGACATCGAACAGACAAAGTCACGTTCCGGTACAACCTTGTCCGGCAGCTACGACAACAGCGCACTGCACATCATTGGCGGGGGCGCCACCTGGCGCTTCTGAACACGCGTTTCATCGCTACTCATAAGGAAGGAGACACTGCATGAAAACCAAGGTAATGGCTGCAACGCTGTGCCTGACCACGCTCATGCTGCATGGCTGCGCCAGCAAGTATGTCGAAGCTGATCAGTACTCTGGCTTTCTCAAGGATTACAGTGTGCTGAAGGAGGATAAGTCTCCCTCAGGAGCACCGGTGATGCGATGGATCAAGCCGGGTGTTGACGCCAAGCAGTACTCGAGTATCTATCTGGAGCCAAGCCAGCTCTATCCGAAACCTCAGCCGACAGAGAAAATTCCGCAATCGACGCTGCAAGGAATTACCCAATACTACGACCAGACCCTGAAGAACCATTTTTCACAAGTGTTGCCATTGGCGACCAGCCCAGGGCCAAACGTGCTAGTGGTGCGTCCCGCGATCACTGCTGTCAGTGCCAAGACCAAAAGCTTGCGTCCCTATGAGGTCATCCCAATTGCTCTGGTTGCAGCCGGCATCAGCACCGCCACCGGCATTCGTGACCAGGACACCAGCATCGCGACTGAAGCAGCGTTCATTGATGGTAATAGCAATCAAGTAGTGGCTGAAGTCGTGCGCAAGGGGGCCGGCGCTGAATTGGACAACTCATCACAAGTGATGCAAGCCAAGGATGCCAAGGCGGTATTGGATGGCTGGGCCAAAGACATGGCCGGCGTTCTACAGCAACTCAAGAAATAATCAGAGCTGCCCCGTTAACACTTGAGCGGGGCATTTCTAAATGATTCATTAACGAGGGGCGCGAACTCATGGATAGCCTTCGCGATACTGATTTTTTTAGGATGCGCAAGAAAACAATAGACCGATTTCGGTCGGAAAGTGAAGTTGCAATGCCTGATGCACCAAGCCTTACCATACTGGGCGGCGAAAGGCATCATCGAAATTTGGTCAATATTTTCAAAAGCCACGTTCAGGCATTGGCGCTTCCTAGAATCAACCAAGATTTACCAATGTTATATGATCATTCGCTTTTGGGGACTCTTCGCCACTTAGCGATGTCTGCAGCTACCGTCGGCCACGCTTTGATATCGCTCATCCGGTATATACGCCATTGTGGATATGATATTCGCTTGCGATTGGAGCACCGCCCTGGGCAAGCAGTAATATATTTCGAAGCCGCTCAATCAGAATCTTCAATTAAGCCTCAAGGCATGGAATTGTGGATCGCCACAATTGCGCTACTCATTGGAGATCTTAGAGGCTTCCCCCTTAAACCGCATGCTCTAGCCTTTTCGCATGCACCTCTAGGCAGCACTTCAAATTATGATAATTATTTTAACTGCGCAGTCCTATTTGCTCAGGGTCAAAATTATTTAGCCATTCCTGCAGATACGTTATGCCAAGCATGCGTTAAGCATGACGCTAATGTGCATGCCATGGTCCGATACTGTCTTGAAGTACAAGAAACTCCGTCTGATGATATTAGCGTGGAAGTCGAAAGGCAGATTATCATTCTACTGCCTCAACAGCGATGCACATTAGAGCAAGTCGCCCTAGCGCTTGATCTTCATCCACGCACTCTGCAGCGCCGGATGTCTCAAGCAGCTTTTGACTTTGAGGAATGTTTGGACCGTA
Source organism: Pseudomonas sp. NPDC089395 (assembly GCF_044749525.1). Lineage (NCBI taxonomy): Bacteria > Pseudomonadati > Pseudomonadota > Gammaproteobacteria > Pseudomonadales > Pseudomonadaceae > Pseudomonas > Pseudomonas sp. NPDC089395. The sequence continues at coordinate 430,425 of NZ_JBIVID010000003.1, read as the reverse complement.
TCCGCCGTAGGCAGGCTGAGAAAATGTTACGCAAAACCAGCCTCACGGTAGGACAGATATCCGGCGAATTAGGATATCGGCGCACCACATCTTTCTGCCGCGCCCACTTGAGGTGGTTTGAAATGACGCCTCTTGAGCACCGGAGGCAATACGGTGACTCAACGATCAGGGATATTTAGAGGAAATATTGCCACTGGTTGCTATGGGACAAAAAGAGCGGCCTAATCTAGACCGCGCAGGATTGGAGCAAACGGGAGCTTCATCCCTAGATTAGGTCCGTGGTGTGATTTATGCAGGTGGCCAACCTCGTGGGCTTGAGCTAAACAGGTTAATACCTGTAGGAAACAGACGGGCTACTGCCTGCTGACGGAGGAAACACCATGTTTCGTTTTGTGAAAACAACTATCGCAGGCGGGTTGCTATTCATTTTTCCACTCGTGGTGCTTTTCATACTCATAGAGAAAGCCATTCATCTCTTGAGAGCGCCAATTGAGAAAATTGCTCCATTTTTGTCTGGTTACACCTTTCTCGGCGGCACGGCCATTACGCTGGTGGCTATAGTTGCATTAGGGGCTATTTGCTTCTTTGCCGGGTTACTGGCTAAAACCAAGGCTGCAGAAAATACGCTGCACACTGTTGAGGATCGTTTGCTCGGAAATCTTCCTGGCTATCAACTAATTAAAGACGTCGCGTCACGATTTGCAGGTTTGGAGAACATCGAAGGGGCCAAAGTAGGCATGATTTCCGAAGGCGAAGGTTTTCGTCTAGGACTGGTCCTTGAGTCGCGCGGAGCATGGGTACTTATTTATTTACCGGACGGCGGACCCGCAGGTGGGACTGCTGGTGAGGTGCGAGCCCTACCGCACGATCAAGTCCGACTCACCGACATTCCATGGCTATCTCTAGTTGCTTGTTTAAGAAGAGGCGGTCGGGGAACCCTAGACTTGATAGTTGAATATGTTGGTGAGCGCGGCGTGACGAAATGACTGTACCAGACTGCCTCCAGCCGCTTTTTGTGGTTTGCGTATAGCTGCTAGGGGGCGATAGCTTCCAGTCGTGATTGCACTCAGTACCCGCCAGCAGAGAGAGAGTACATGCAACGAATTCATCTCACGTGCTTGTTCGTCATGATGGTTGTCGTACAGGCCAGTGGTGCCCATGCCGAAGACTCGGCGGAATTGGCCAAGGCAGCGCTCAACCCTGTAGCGGCCATGTACAGCCTGCCCGTGCAGTACAACTGGGATCAGAAGATGGGGCCCACCGGCGAGGGCATGCACAGCGTGACCAACATCCAGCCAGTACTGCCGTTCAAGTTGAACGAGGACTGGAACCTCATTTCACGTACCATCCTCCCGCTTATCGACCAGCATGGCTTGGCCCCCAATGGCGCGGCGGACAAATCGGGTGCCGGGGATATCACGCAAAGCTTTTTCTTCTCCCCCAGCAAACCCACCGACAGTGGTTGGATTCTTGGGGCGGGTCCGGCTTTGTTGATTCCAACCGGCAGTGATGAATTGCTTGGTAACGAGCAATGGGGCCTGGGCCCTACCGCAGTGGCGCTCAAGCAATCAAATGGCTGGACCCGCGGCATACTCGCCAACCACATCTGGGGCCTTGATGGTAGCCCGCCGGATGAGAAGGAAAAGGTCAACCAGACCTTCCTGCAACCTTTTCTGTCCTATACCACCGAGACCCACACCACGTACGGCATCAACTCCGAATCAACCTATGATTGGCAAGCACGCGAGTGGTCCGTACCCATCAACCTGACCGTCACCCAACTGCTGAAAATCAATGGCCACCCCCTGACAATCCAGGCAGGCCCGAGGTATTGGCTGGATAGATCTGGAGAGGGGCCTCAAGGCTGGGGGTTCCGCGCCGCAGTGACGTTACTGTTTCCCCATTGACTGATATCCGCAGTCACCTGAAGCGTCTCACTTTCTGGAGGAGCGACAATGAGCAACGTGCTGCTGAAGATCAAACATGAATTCATGAAGGCGCTTCCCCCGACCCTATTCTTCTTCATCATTCTGCACATCGTGGCCCTTATCCGCGCCCTCATGATCAAGGGGTCAGGGGTGGACCTTCCCGTTTCGGCATCCGTGCTGATTGCATCCCTGGTGCTTGGAAAGTCTGTTCTGGTGGCAGACATGTTGCCCTTCATCAACCGTTTCCCTGACAAGCCGCTGATATGGAATGTCAGTTGGAAGACCCTCATGTATGCCCTGGTCGCGCTGGTGGTGCATTACCTGGAGCGGCTTTACGACTACTGGAAGGAGGCTCCGAGCTTCATGGACGCGAATTCCCTGCTGTGGTCCTCGATGAATTGGCCGCGCTTCTGGGCCATACAGATCCTGCTCGTGACCCTGATTTTCATGTACTGCGTCATCGCGGAACTGGCACGCGTCATTGGTCGTGATCGACTGAAAGTGATGTTTATTGGTCCATTGCCGCCAAAACCTGCTAAATCTGCGGAAGGTGCCTGAGGACCGCAGGCTGGGTGCAAGAGGGATTTTCGGACCATGCTTGAAAGTCCGCGCTGGGTCGTTAGCTGCCGGTCGTGATGGGCGAAACCAATTTTTTCCCCATTCAGTGCATCCAGTACACCCGTTTGCGGGTATTGCTTATGGGCGGCCTGTGGCTGCCCAGCCAAATGACCTGTAAGGAGCACTACCCATGAGCCTCAAACCCTCCGCCTGCCTGCTCGCCTGCAGCCTCGCCCTGGCGCTGCAACCCGCTCACGCCCAATCCGCACTGCCAGATGCGGTCAAGGTTCCCGATGGCCATCGCGTCATGCTTGAGACCGTCGGTGTCGGCGAGATTACTTACGAGTGCCGCGACAAGGCCAACACCCCCGGCCAAACCGAATGGACCTTCGTCGGCCCCAAGGCCGTGCTCAATGACCGTGCCGGCAAACAAGTGGGCGACTACTACGGCCCACCCGCCACCTGGCAGGCCAAGGACGGATCGAAAGTCACCGGCACCCAGCTGGCGGTGGCACCTGCAGATAAGGGCGCGATACCCTATCAACTGGTCAAGGCCAACCCAGCCGAAGGTAAAGGCGCCATGCAGGGAGTCAGCTACATCCAGCGCCTGGCCACACGCGGCGGCGTGGCGCCGGCAAGCGACTGCACGGCGCAGAACAAAGGTACCAGGCAGGTCGTCCAGTACCAGGCCGATTATGTGTTCTGGACAGACAAGTAATGCGCACTTGAGCAGACACCTTGCAATCGTTCATCTACGCTCGTTGGCAAGCCCCCGGCTGGATCGCCGGGGTACCTTGCATGACACAAGGAAGCTGCACACGTTGAACTCGCCTGTCGCCCCGTTCGACTACCACCGCTGCCTGGAGGCCTGCTCTCAGGGAGACCGGCACGCCCTGCAGGCGCTTTACGACCACGAAGGTGCGCGCCTGCTGGGCGTTGCCCGGCGTATCGCGCGTGACAACGCCAGCGCAGAAGACATCGTCCACGATGCGTTTATCCGCATCTGGACCCGCGCCGCCAGCTTCGACCCGGCACGCGGCTCGGCGCGCGGCTGGATCTACAGCATCACCCGCCACCTGGCACTGAATTCGATCCGCGATTCGCGCCGTGAAACCGTGCTGGACGAAGCCGAAATGGATACGACGCCCACATTGCACGGGGGATTCGATGACATTGACCTCTGGTCAGGGTCGGCGAAGATCTACCGTTGCCTCGAAAAACTGCAGCCTGCGCCGCAGCGTTGCATCCTGCACGCCTATGTGGACGGCTGCAGCCACGCCGAAATCGCCGGGCTGCTGGGGGCGCCATTGGGCACCGTCAAAGCCTGGATCAAGCGCAGCCTAAAGGCATTGCGGGAGTGCCTGGAATGAAGCCGGATACTGCCGAGGAATTGGACAGCCTCGCCGGCGAGTTTGTGCTAGGAACCCTGTCGCCACAGCAACACGCCACAGTGACCGAGCGACTAGGCAGCGATCCGGCTTTGCGCGCCGCCGTGGATACCTGGGAGACACGTTTGCTGGAGCTGACCGCGCTGGCTGCGCCGCAGCCACCGAGCGTCCGCCTGTGGGGCCGTATCCAGCGCAGCCTGAATGAATTGGCCGCACCCGCCGCCCAACAGCGAGTCAAATGGTGGCGACGCCTAGGTCTATGGCAAGGGCTGAGTGCTGCGGGGCTGGCAGCAAGCGCGGTCCTGGCGTTTACATTGCTTACTGCGCCCCCGCCCACCACTCAATTCGTGGTGGTATTGGTGGCACCGAGCAGCCAGACCGCCGGCTGGGTGGTGCAGACCAGCGACAGCCGCATGATCGAGCTGATCCCGCTTGGCCAGGATGTTGTCCCTGAAGGCATGGCCCTTCAGTTCTGGACCAAGGGCGAACAGTGGCGCGCACCGGTTTCACTGGGCCTGGTCAAGCCCGGAGAGCCCTATCGTGTTCCGCTACAGAGCCTGCCACCGCTAGAGGCCAACCAGTTGTTCGAGCTGACATTGGAGAAATCCGGCGGTTCGCCTACCGGGCTGCCGACGGGACCGGTGAAGTTCATTGGCCGCGCGGTAAAAGTGATTTGACCCAAAAGGTCTACAACCACTGACCGCTATGGGCCGATGGAGCTCATCCACGACGGTCAGCTTTCGACCCAAAACGGACACTGATTCAAAGCGCTTTTGCCGGTGCCAGCCTCATCGCCGGCAAGCCGGCTCCCACAAGAGTATCACCAGCCCCAGACACTGAAGAAGCCTGGCACGGGCTACGCCCATGTTCGCGGGACAAGCCCGCTCCCACAGGGCTGCGCTACATCGTCGTCACACTCCGGCGAATGCTCCAGGTCCCAGGCAGCCATGTCCAGATAGCGTTTTATCCAAGCCTTCTGGTAGGCCCCGCTGTAAATGCCATCCAGCACCAGCCAATAGATGAACAAGGCGACAACGCCAATTATCACGACTGCCAACCCTTGGCTTGTGAACACTTCTGCGCTCTTGATCAGCTCTGTGCTGATGGCAATCATGAAGGCGACGAGCGACGCGAAACCCAGGTTCTGCGACAACGGAGGCCTTGCGGGCTTACCGACAAGGTCTGAATACGCTGACAGCTCACGGGCCTTTGCCGCCGTGTAGCCTTGCTTGCGCAGGCTCTCCAGAAAAAAGGCGTAACACAGGGTGCTTTCCCGGTGGTGGAACGACTGCCGATCGATCACATGGTCGTCGAACGCCTGCGCATGCATCGTCCGTAGTCCCTTCAGGCGCGTGAAGTAAAGCGCGAGCCCCCAGGGCAGCAGCGCCATGTAGGCATAGGGCAACAGCGCCGGGTGGATCATGGCCCAGAGCGCGAAGGCCACCAGCAGCAGTGTCGATGCAAATGCTGCCCACATCGGCCACAACCTGCGTGCATTCGCCCACTTGAACAATCGCTTGTTCGGTTGCCGACGGCTGCGTTTGTAGATTTCCTGGATCTCTGCCCACTCTGCCAGTTTCATGGTGACTCATTCCCTCGAAGTCATTTTTATTACAGACCGCTCCGAGCATACGTGGCCCCAGCGTCAACGTCAGTGCCGAATGGACCGAATTCAGCATGGGTGTAGGGCGCTGATGGGTGTCAGCGCTCCACCTGTCATGAAAAGACAGCCCCCTGTCACCCGATGTGAAGCACCGCCTTTTCCTGCGGCCTACAGTCTGTTCCAGCGTGTCCTGACGCTCACAACAACAATGCAGACTGGAGAACACACTCATGGCCAAAGCCGTACGCTTCTACGAAACCGGTGCCCCCGAAGTCCTTCGCTACGAAGACGTCGAAGTCGGTGAACCTGGCCCGGGAGAAGTACTACTTCGTCATGTGGCCGTTGGCCTGAACTACGCCGACACCTATTTCCGCAACGGCACCTACCCGATCCCCATGCCCAACGGCATCGGCGTCGAGGCAGCGGGTGTGGTCGTGGCGCAGGGCCAGGGCGTGACCAACGTCGCGGTCGGCGACCGTGTGACCTACACCGGCTTCATCAATACCCTGGGCGCCTACAGCACCGAGCGCATCATCCCCGCCGCTCCGCTGATCAAGCTGCCCGAAAACATCAGCTGCGAAACCGCTGCAGCCATGACCATGCGCGGGCTGACGTCGTCCTACCTGCTGCGCCGCATCTATGACTTCAAGGCGGGCGACACCATTCTGCTGCACGCCGCCGCCGGCGGTGTCGGGCTGATCGTCTCGCAATGGGCCAAGCTGCTCGGCCTGAACGTGATCGGCACCGTGTCCACCGACGCCAAGGCCGAGCTCGCCCGCGCCCATGGCTGCGCGCACACCATCAACTACAGCCACGAAGACGTCGCCAAGCGCGTGCGCGAGCTGACCGACGGCGTGGGCGTCAACGTGGTGTTCGACAGCGTTGGCCGCAACACCTTCATGAGCTCGCTCGACTCGCTCAAGCGCCGCGGCCTGATGGTCTGCGTGGGCACCGCCTCGGGCACCATCGAACCGTTCGATCCGCAGATCCTGGCAATGAAGGGTTCGCTGTTCGTGACCCGCCCTGCCCTGGCCGACTACATCGCCGACCCGGCCGAGAAAGCCGCCCTCGCCGGCGAGCTGTTCGACCATGTCGGCAGCGGGCGCATCAAGATCGAAATCAACCAGCAGTACGAGCTCAAGGATGCCGTGCAAGCGCACCGTGACCTGGAGGCACGCGTGACCACCGGCTCATCGATCTTCTGCATCTAAGGGTGGGCCACATCATGCAAGTCGAACAATTGACCTGTACCATCGGTGCGGAACTGGTCGGCCTGAACCTCGCCGACGCCATCCATGACGATGGGCTGTTCGCCGAAGTTCGTCAGCAACTGCTCAAGCACCGCGTGCTGTTCCTGCGCAATCAGGACATCAGCCACGCCGAGCATGTGGCGTTCGCCCGGCGCTTCGGCGAGCTGGAGGACCACCCGGTGGTCGGCAGCCACCCCGACTACCCGGGCCTTGTGCAGATTCACAAGTCGCCGCAAACCCCGGTGGACCGCTATGAAAACGCCTGGCACACCGATACCACCTGGCGCGAAAACCCTTCGATGGGCGCGGTACTGCGCTGCCTGGAGTGCCCGCCTGTGGGCGGCGACACCGTGTGGGCGAACATGGTCGTGGCCTACGACCGCCTGCCAACGGATGTCAAAGCCAAGATCGAAGGCCTGCGCGCCCGGCACAGTATCGAGGCCAGTTTCGGCGCGGCCATGCCGATCGAAAAACGCCTGGCCCTCAAGGAGCGTTACCCGGACGCTGAGCACCCGGTGGTGCGCATTCACCCGGAAACCGGTGAGAAGGTGCTGTTCGTCAACAGCTTCACCACCCACTTCAGCAACTACCACACGCCCGAGCGGGTGCGCTTCGGCCAGGACTTCAACCCCGGGGGTGCCGACCTGCTGCGCTACCTGATAAGCCAGGCGACGATCCCTGAGTACCAGGTGCGCTGGCGCTGGAAGCCCAACAGCATCGCCATCTGGGACAACCGCAGCACCCAGCACTACGCGGTCATGGACTACCCGCCCTGCCATCGCAAGATGAACCGCGCCGGCATCATCGGCGACAAGCCTTACTGATCGATCGCACGCCCGGTGCCCTTGGCACCGGGTCTTTTACGGCAGCTGTGCCAGCAGTCTGCCGTTTTTTTTTCGCCAGGTCGCAGGCGGCATGCCGAACTGGCTGATGAACCAGCGGGTAAAGGACGTTGGCACCGAGAAGCCCAGCAGCACGGCAATGCGTTGCAAGGGGTAGTTGGAATTGCCCAGGTAACGCAGGACCAGATCGCGGCGCGCTTCGCCGATCAACCCGCTGAACACAAGGCCCTGATCGTCCAGCCGACGCTGCAGGGTGCGCACGTTCATGCCTTGCAGCTGGGCGATGTGCTCGATGGTCGCGCGCCCCGCCGGCAGCCACTGGCGAATTGCCTTGCGCACGGCATCGACCAGCAACGGCCCGCCGTCCTGCTGCAGCGGCACCACATAGCGCTGGGCATTGCGCGCCATCGCGGGGTCCGCCTGGCCGCTGCCGAGCTCAAGATTGCCATCCGGGCAGACAATGCCGTTGAAGTGGCTGCCAAAGACCAGTTCACAGCCGAACAGACGCCGATGCAGCTGCAAGTTGGCCGGTGCCGGATGGGTGAAATGGACGCTGTACGGCCGCCAGTGCTTGCCGAGCAAGGTGGCGCACAGTCGGAACAGCACGCCCATGGCCAGCTCGTTGGCCTGGCGGCTGGGCATCGAGGCGCGGGTGAGCACGTCCTGGCGAATGATCGCCTTGCCCCCCTCCTCGTCCAGATGGATGGCCACCGACTCGTTCATCAGGTGCCGGTAATGCAGCAGCACCTGCAGCGCATCGCGCAGCGAGCGCTGGTGGCACAGCAACAGGCTGACCGCGCCCAGGTCCGACAGCTGCCGCGCTACGGCCATGTTCAGGCCGAAGGTCTGGCAGCCGCTGGCGGCCGCGCTGTTTTCCAGCAGACGCACCGCCGCCTCACCGCACAGGCGGTGCTCGGCGTGCTGCAGCTGGGCTTTGCTCAGGCCGACGTCAGCCAGTAACGGCACCGGGTCCACCCCGAGCCGCTGGCAGACTTCCAGGTAATGGGTCAGGGCGCCAGCCCGGATCAGCAGGGTCATGCAATGGCCTCCTCAGGCTGGCGAGCAGGGTGTCAGAAGCCGACCTGGTCGGCCCCTTTGAGCTTGAGCATCTGCCGCGCCTCGTCGGGGCTGGCCACTTCGAGGTTCAGCGACTTGAGGATCGACACCACACGCTTGACCTGGTCGGCATTGCTGCGCGACAGCACGCCCGGCCCGTCCCACAGCGAGTCTTCAAGGCCGACCCGCACGTTGCCGCCCATGGTCGCCGCCTGGGTGGCCAGCGGCATCTGGTGCTTGCCCGCGCCCAGCACCGACCAGTAGTAGTCGTCGCCGAACAGGCGGTCGGCCGTGCGCTTCATGTGCAGCACGTCCTCGGGGTGCGCGCCGATGCCGCCGAGCAGGCCGAACACCGACTGGATCAGCAGCGGCCCTTTGACGATGCCGCGGTCGAGGAAGTGCGCGGCGGTGTACAGGTGGCCGATGTCATAGCATTCGATTTCAAAGCGCGTGCCGTTGTCTGCGCAGGACTCCAGGATGTACTGGATGTCGCTGAAGGTATTGCGGAACACCCGGTCCCGCGAGCCCTCCAGGTACGGCTGCTCCCAGGGGTGCTGGAAGTCCTTGAAGCGATCGAGCATGGGGTACAGGCCGAAGTTGATCGAGCCCATGTTCAGCGACGCCACTTCAGGCTTGAGCTGCAGCGCCGGCTGCAGGCGTTCTTCCACCAGCATGTTCGGCGCGCCCCCGGTGGTGAGGTTGATCACCACATCCGAGCGCGCTTTGATCTGGGGCAGAAACTCCATGAACAGGCGCGGGTCCTGCGAAGGTTGGCCGGTATTCGGGTCGCGCGCGTGCAGGTGCACGATGGCCGCGCCCGCCTCTGCCGCGCCCACCGCGGCCTCTTCGATCTCTGCGGCGGTCACCGGCAGGTAGGGCGACATCGAGGGCGTATGGATCGAACCTGTAACGGCACAGGTGACGATGACTTTGTTTTGCTTGGCAGCCATGGGGTCTCCAATCAGCTGATGGGTTGGCCGGATTCGCGGGGCAAGCCCGTTGCCACACGGCGCGAATGCACCATGTCGTTGTTGTAATGACGCTTGGCGTAAAGCAGCACCGCTGCCGACGCCAGGCTGATCAGCGGCACCAGTTGCATGGCGGCATCCAGCCCGATGTGGTCGGACACCTTGCCGGTGATCAGCGGTCCGCTGGCAAGGCCGAGCAGGTTGTTGGCCAGGGTCAGGGTGGCCAACGCGGTGCCATGCACCGAGGCGTGGGTGAGGTTGCCGACAATGGCGCTGGTCGGGCCATTGGTGCCTGCCGCGACCATCATCCCCAGGCAGATCAACACCAGTTGCGCCAAGCCGTGTGGCAAGGCGAACGCCAGCGACAGCAGCAGGCAACTGCCCAGGCAGTAGGCGACGCTCAGGCTGACCTGGCGGTCCACCCGGGTGCGCGACAGGCGATCGCAGAGCGTGCCGCACAGGATGATGCCGACCGCCCCGCACAGCAGGATGATCGCCGACACACTGCCGGCCTGGTCGGTGCTCATGGCGTAGTAACGGTTGAGGTAGCTGGGCATCCAGACGATCACCGTGCCCCCGACGAACAGCTGCAAACCACTGCCCACGTAGGCGCACAGCACCGAGCGGGTGGCATACAGCGTGCGCAGCGGGCGCTGCGCCGCGCAATTGGCCTTGTCGGCCAGGGCAGCCAGCCGCTTGGGCGAGACCAGCGCTTCCTTGACGATGGCCGGGTAGACCACCGCCAGCACCAGGCCCAACAGCGCGATGACCGCAAACGCCCAGCGCCAGCCGAACTGCTGCGCGATGGCGCCGCCCAGGGCGATGCCCAGCACCGAGCCGAACATGCCCCCGGCCATGAACGAACCTTGCAAGGTAGCGCGCATGTGGCGCGGAAACACCGACATCACCACGGCCCCGCCGACGCTGCCGTAGGCCGCCTCGCCAACGCCCACCAGAAAGCGGGCGACCAGCATCTGCTGGTAGTTCTCGGCCAGTGCGCAGCCCAGGGTCGCCAAGCTCCAGAGCATGGCCATCAGCACCAGGCTGCGCACCCGGCCGAAACGGTCGGCCATCAACGACAACGGAAAGGTCAACAGGCCGACCATCAGCGCCACGATGCCGCTGAGCAGCCCCAGCTGGCCATCGGACAGCGCCCATTCGCCCTTGAGCAGTGGGAACACGGCATTGAGTACTTGCCGCGACATGTAATCGGAGATCAGCAGGCCAAAGGTCAGGGCAAAGACAATCCAGGCATAGCGCCTGGGTATGCCTGCAGAGGTGTCGGTACCATCTTCAGCGCACGGGTGATAGGCGGCCATGCTGCAACCTCATCGATTTTATTGTTGTTGTGAATCGAGCTTGTAGCCTGCAGGGCGGCCGTGCGGTGGCCGACCGCCCTGCGGGGTGCACGTCAGGCGTGCAGAGGTTTAGACGGCTGCAGCCGTCTTGTGCAGGAAGCCCTGCTGGCCACCGTTGCGGTTTGGCGCAAAGCCATTGGCCTGCAGGCTTTCTTCGACGGTGTCGTAGAACACGCCGATCTTGCTGATTTCACGGGCCTCTTTGGCGGTGGCGATCGGACGGCCGAATTCACGCGAAATGCGCACCAGCTGCTCGATCTGCTGGACCGTGGACATCTTCTCGGTCTGAGACTGGTTCCACAGGTTGTCCTCGATGCCGCAGCGTACGTGCAGGCCCATGGCGATGCCCATCATGTTGACCGGCAGCACGTTGCGCATCGAGCTTTCCACGGTGAGCACCGCGCCGTCCGGCACGGCCCGCACGATGTTGGCCAGGCTGTAGATGTTCGGCACATCCATGCCACCGCCGATGGCCACCCAGTTCATCACCAGCGGGCCTTTGTAGATGCCACGGCGCATCAGGCGCTCGACCGACTCGAAGCTGTTCAGGTTGTAGCACTGGAAGGCGCTCTGGATGCCCGCGGCGCTCAGGCGACGGACGTGCTCCTCGACCCAGCCCGGCTGTGCCGGCACGGTCATTTCCTTGTAGGCCTCGTAGACCGCCGGGTCTTCCATCGAAGTACCGCGCACGTCCTGGTAGCCCCAGTGCTCGACCACGTTCATCTGCGAGGTGTTGACCGTGACGGTGACCTGATCCGGCTTGGGGTCGAGCTCGGCCAGCATGTGGCGGGTGTCGTCGCTCAGCCATTTGGCCGCGGCGCCTTCGGTTTCGGGGGCGAAACTGATCGAGCCGCCTACCTGGATGATCATCTCCGGCACGGCTTCACGCACGCCGGCGATCAGCTCGTTGAACTTGGACAGGCGCTTGGAGCCCTTGCCATCGAGTTCGCGCACATGCAGGTGAAGCACGGTGGCACCGGCGTTGTAGCAGTCCACGGCTTTCTGTACCTGCTCGGCCATGGTCACCGGAATGTCCTCGGGGAAGTCGGACGGCACCCAGGAGGGGGCATAGGGCGCCGCGGTGATGATCAGCGGCTGCTGGTTTTCGGTGAACAGGTGGCCATCGAGGAAGTTCATGGGGTGTTCCTTGTTGTCATTATCAAAGGTGTGTCGGTGCAGACCGACGGCTTAGTCGGCTTCAGCGGCAAGCTTGGCCATTTCTTCCAGCAGAATCGGTGCTCCGAGGCTGCAGGTGTGGATCCCGAGCATGGCGACCGACTGCAGCACCGCGAGGATTTCCTCAGGGGTCGCGCCAAGCTTCAGGGCATTGCGGGTATGCCTGCGCACACCGGGGCTGTACATGTGCGTGCAGGACGCGTTCACCGCGATGGCGAGGAACTCGTAGGTCTTGGGGTCGATCAGGCCGCGCTTTACCGGCAGCGCCGCGGTGTGCAGGAATTGCTCGGCCCATTGCGGATCGAGGTTGACGAAACTGTCCCAGGCCGGGTTCATCCCGCCGCTGGCACGCAGGTGGTCGAGGGTCGGTGTGGCGGACATCTTGTCTTCGGTGAGCGAGGCGTTCATCAGGCATCTCCTTGGCGTTTGTCGACACCCCTTGAGTCTGCTAAAACAGGCCAGGCGATATTTAACCTTTCGGGACATCCAGACCGACACTTTCAGGGACGTGCCCCCCGTATGGCCAACAGGGTTGTCAGCGCTTGCCTCACCCACTACGCCGAGGTCGCCCGCGCCTGCGGGCTGGACCCGATCGCCCAGTTGCGGGCGGTGCAACTTGACCCGGCGTGCCTTGAGCGCAGCGACTTCAAGATCAGCGTCAACGGGGTCTGGCACCTGCTGGAAAACTCGGCCGGCCAGGCCGGCGTTGAGGACTTCGGCCTGCGCATGGCCGAGCAGCGCCAGCTGTCCAACCTCGGGCCGCTGGCCCAGGTGATGCGCCAGGAAAGCACCCTGCGCATGGCGCTGGAGACCCTGCAGCGCTACCTGCACCTGCACAATGAAGGCTTCCTGATCCTGATCGAGGAGCGCGACGGCATCGCGGTGATTCGCGGTGAGCAGATCACCCACCAGCAACTGCCCGCCCGCCAGTCGGTCGACCTGATGATCGGGGTCACCTACCGCACTCTCAAGACCTTGCTCGGTGAACAGTGGCAGCCGCGCTCGGTGTGCTTCCGGCACCGCGCACCCCAGGACCGCTCGACTCACCTGCGGCTGTTCGGCCCCCGTGTGCAGTTCAACAGCGTGGTCGATGGCATTGTCTGCCGTTCTGCCGAGCTGGATGCGCCGCTGCCGGGTAGCGACCCGGCTGCCGCGCGGTCTGTGCGCCGGGAGCTGGAAGCCCGGGGGGCGGTCAGTGAAACGGTGGTGGATACGGTGCGGCGCCTGGTCTGGCAGCTACTGCTGACGGGGCGCTTGTCGGTGGAACAGGTGGCGGAGCAACTGGGCGTCGACCGGCGCACGGTGCACCGGCGGCTGATGCGGCATGGGGAGAGTTTCAGCTCGATCCTGGACCAGGTGCGCCAGGAGCAGGTGGTCAGGCATTTGCGTGATTCGCGGCATTCGCACAGCGAGATTGCCGAGTTGCTCGGGTTTTCGTGCCTGAGTGCGTTTTCTCGATGGTTCAGCCAGCGGTTTGGGTGCAGCCCGAGGGCCTGGCGCAAGGTGCATGTGGGGTGAGTGCCTGTACTGGCCCTATCGCCGGCAAGCCGGCTCCCACAGGTTCTCCACTGCCCTTGAGGCTGCGCCAAATCCTGTGGGAGCCGGCTTGCCGGCGATAGGGCCCGAGCAGCCAACCTTGAATTGACGCGCTTCCTGCGTCGCCAACCAGGAGCAGGTGGTCAGGCATTTGCGTGATTCGCGGCATTCGCATGGCGAGATTGCCGAATCGCTCGGGTTCTCGTGCCTCAGTGCGTTTTCTCGATGGTTCAGCCAGCGTTTTGGCTGCAGCGCAAGCTGCATGTGGGTTGATTGAGTGACGCGCCTCAACCTTCACATGCACGTTTGACTTCACTCTAAAGAAACTTCGCTGTTTACAACGCACCGAGCAGTTTTATCACTCAAGTTCAAAAAGCTTCCATCCGACAGAAAACTCTGAACATAGCCATCTGGACTTCTGTAGCTCCGCTGTACGTTTACACCACCACCCCAAAGGGGATTTGCATAAGCTATTCCTCGAAGGACCTTTGCATACTGATGATTTGAATCACGACCTTTGTAAACAGGCTGATCAGGCCCTTGTGGATTTTGGATTGGGGAATATTGATAGTAGTCCGGATCATACCAGTCGCTTACCCACTCAAACCCATTATCAGACATTGAGTACAGCCCCAGCGGGTTAGGTGGGAACCTATCGACCGGCAGGGGACTATAGATCCCGGTTGTCCACTTCATTTCATCTCCAAATTCTTCCCTGTCCCGAAGTGTAGAAATATTGATCCCTCTAGGCCCGCTCCGCCAATCCTTGGTTGCTCTATCATTCGTCACCTTATAGGTTCCGTCGTCTGTAGCAACCATAAGAAAACGACCTCGGCTACGTGCAGCATATTCCCACTGAGCCTCTGTCGGCAGCGCAAAGGGAAGCTTGGTAACATCTGCAAGCCAGTTGCAGTAATTTTCAGCCTCGTACCAATCAATATGGGCTGGATTATTGGGCGGAATACTGACTTGCATAAACTCCTCATCCTCAGCGGCATCCTGTCTCACTGAAAGCTTATTGGAAGCCAAATAAACCCCATATTCTCCATTTTTAATCTTGAATTTTGCCATAAAGAAGCTTGCGAGCTGCACTCTGTGCAACGGCTTATTATTATTATTTAAGTCATAAGGCAGCCCCTCCGGTCCATGCTCCACTCCATAATCCCCCATCAAATACTCCCCACCTTCTACAAAAATCATGTTCCCCTTTACCGTTCGAATGAAATCATTCAGCTCCTCATTCTCCACGACCTCGCAACTTACCAAGGCACAAGCAACAACCGCACAAAATAAAATCTTGATAACTTTCACGACCACTCCAAAATCTTGCGAACTACCCAAGACGTTCATCACAAGGCCCGAAGTGGCAGCGCTGGGGATAATGAGGATTGGAGGCACTGTTGAGCCGGTAGTACCATGTGTCATTCATAGCAAGCGCATACCCCCACGCAATTTCCGTTTTCAATCGCTGCCGGATGGAAACCAGTTCATTCTTAGCCTTATGAAGGTCGCCATCGCGATTGAAACCTAATTGCAAAAAATCAATGAGATGCTGCTCTTGCTCTTTTTCAATAGTGACCTCATCAGCATTTTTAGCCAAACTGCTGCCGTCCACCGTCAATCGGCATAATACTTTTCGCCACTCGGCCCGGGTCTGAATACTCCTCAGCACCCAGATTACGGCCTCCTTACGAGTCGTAAATACATCAAGAAAAGCGCTATTTCGATTTTCAGGATCCACACGATCCCATTTTCCATGCCGCGTGAGCAGATACAAAAGTATGCCCTTGGCCTCCGGCGTGCATCGCAGCAAATCTTGCCGTCGAGAAATCGTATTAGCCGCCAAGGTATTTCTCCTTTGCGAAGCACTCACTCCCTCTTTAGCATCATCAATGAACCCTATAACAACTTTTCTAAAGTGCTGACGCACATCAGTTGCAGCACCAGACAAGCGGCCGTAAGTCTCATGAACCGTTAACGCCACATCCATAACTTGCATTACGCAGTATTGGCTATACGCAGCAAAAGCGTCCTCCCTCACCACATCGAGAAAACTATAATCCAAACGATATAGCTGATAGATCAACCATGCCCCAAACTCAACAATCGTATTGACACCCACCTCACAAATAACGGCCCCTTTTGCCCCCACACCCCAACACACACTCGCAGCCACATGAAAGTAAAATCGGCCATTGATAAACGTGCAGTGAAATTTCCTCCCAGCACCTAGCCCTGCCAACCCTGAGATATTGCCGGCAATGCTGCAAAAGTCAGTAAACTCGCCAGTGGAGTTCAGTAAGCCGGGAACACTGCTTCAGGGTCATAGGGCTCAGCCGGCTTCAGCCATTGCAAACTACCCTTGAGTCCGGCCTCCGCACGAACACCCGCAAAGCCTTCAGCGGATAAGTTAAGACCTTCATCTTCTTCGGCCATCTGCTGGTAAAACACAGCCCCACGCGTACGCCGCTCCTTGAAGCGCGGCAGTCGCCCCCCTGACTGGCCAGCCAGCAGTTGCTTGTCGCCTTTAACCATCACCTGCAACTGCCCTTCGAGCACTACCGACGCGCCGATAAAGCCCGTCAAACTCGGGGAGACGACCAGACGGAAATGCCCCATGTCGAACAGCTTCTGGTCGCTGTCGGTGTACTTCAGGTTCCAGCCGAAACGGTCTGGCACATACGCAGTCAGGGCGACCGTGCCTGAGGCCAACGTCAGGCTCCATTTGCGTTCACCCTTGATCGCAGCCTGTCCCTTGTGGGGATCGAATTCGGCGCTGGCGCCCATGTTTGAGACGTAGCGCATGAATTGCGCCCCGCCAGAGAGATCCACATTGGCAATAAGATCCTTTTTTTCGCCGTGCAAACTGTGATTCCAGCTTTCCGCCCAATCGAAGAGCACCTCATCGACGCCCAAACTTTCAAGGTCGAAATCCGGGTTGGCCCATTTCAGTACATCTTTAAGCTCAAGCTTCAGCTTCGGCCATTCAAGCGCACGCAGTTGCTTGCCGAGCTTTCCTGTATCGATCAAGGCCCTGCCATGTTTGTCCTTGCTGATGAAGCTTTGCGCCCCACCCTTGCCGTCACTGCTTTTGAGGGACACCGAGTGCAGTTTCAGCCCTTGCTGGGTTTTGCTGAAGTAACCTTTCTTGACATACGCATAGCGCGTCGACTTACCGCCTTTTTTGCCCTTGGCGCCCTGGCCGCCAATGGGAATAAGTTCGACCACATCGTCATAGCTCATGCCCTCCATGGAAAACTCGCCCAGTTTTTCCTGAATGGCCTTGCGGTTTTCGTCCAACGCCTGCTCAGCGGTTCTCACCGCTTTGTCGTGGCGTTCCTGCTGCAAAGCTGAGAGCCCGGTTTGGGCTGCAAGGCCGTAGGCTTGCAGTGCACTGGAATAGACCGCCCCAGCCTGGTGAAAGGCGTCCATGCTGGCCAGCATGCCGCGCCAGTGGCTTTCGAACGCGCCTGCTTCGCTGTCAGCGATGAACACCAACTCTTCCGTTTCAGGCCGGAAGTAGCACTGCATGGACTGGTGATAGGCAATCGCCGTAGAACCCTTCTTGCTGGTCTGAGTTTGTGCCACAGGCGTATTGGACTGGTCCATGTTCCTAGACTCCTCGCTCATTCAGAGAACAATCGAAGTCCCGAACCTTGGCGCACATTTCCTAGGCTGGCCATCCTTCGCCGAGGAAATAGACCTTTCCTACATTTGGTGGGAATTTTGCCTACAAAAATCTTGCATTTTTGCTGGCGATTTCGAGGATGACCGACTTGTAGAGAAATAGCTCTAAAAGTGGAATTGTGGGGCTGTGCAGATGCGGATTGTCTGCGCGTTCTTCAGTGTCAGGACTGGCCCTATCGCCGGCAAGCCGGCTCCCACAGTTACTGCGCAGGTTCAAGTCTTGCAGAAATCCTGTGGGAGCCGGCTTGCCGGCGATAGGGCCCTGACAGACAGGGCCAATGGACCTGCCGAACTACAGCGCCGTCTTGCCACCATTCACATGCAGCACCTGCCCGGTAATGAAGCTCGCCTGCTGCGACGCCACGAACAAGATCGCATCCGCCACTTCTTCCGGCCTGCCAATACGCCCCGCCGGAATGGTCGCCGCCACCATCGGCAATTTGTCCGCCCCATCGGCAATGCGCTCAAGCATCTCGGTAGCGATCGGCCCCGGTGCCACCGCATTGACCCGCACATTGAACTGGCACGCTTCCAGCGCCGCCGACTTGGTGAAACCTTCGATGGCATGCTTGCTGGCCACGTACATCGGCGCCAGTGCATTGCCGCGGCTGCCCATGGTCGACGACAGGTTGACGATGGCGCCCGACGCTTGATCGGCCATGACCCGCAGCTGATGCTTCAGGCACAGGAAAGTCCCCAGCGCGTTGGCATTGAACGCGGCCGTGTACGCCTCCACCGTCTGCTCCCTGATCGGGCCGCGCGCGCCTTCGTAGCCGGCGCTGTTCACCGCCACATCCAACCGCCCGAAACGCTCCACGCAGCGGTCGACCAACTGGGTCACCTGCGCTTCATCGCTGACATCGGCTTTCACGAACTCAGCCTGTGCCCCCATGGCATGCAACTCGGCCAAGAGCTGTTGCCCGGCCGTGGTATTGCGCCCGGAAACGACCAGCCGCGCACCCTCTCGGGCGAAGGCGATCGCCGTGGCATAGCCAATGCCTGCGGTGGCGCCGGTGATCAGAACCACTTGATGTTCAAACTGCTTGCTCATGGCGGATATCCGAATGCAGAAGTGTAGGGACTTGCAGTTATAGGGATTGCGCCAAAGCAAAAGTTGACGTTTTGGGACACCTTCGGGGGGCCTGTCATCAAAGGGAAACCGATTGTCATCTCAGGTCAACAAAGGCGCGGCCGGGCATGCCTATGATCCGGCCAGACTGTGCTTCGACCCTTTCTCAACCGTCGCAAGGACCCGTAACGTGAAAGCCATCCAACTCCAGCGCCCCGGCGGCCTGGACCAGCTGCGCCTGGTCGAACTGCCCATGCCCGGCGCACCGCAACCTGGGGAAATCCAGGTGCGCATCCATGCCAGTTCGCTCAACTACCACGACCTGGGCGTTGTCTGCGGCCAACTCAAGGTCGACGACAAGCGCATCCCCATGGCAGACGGTGCCGGGGTGGTCACCGCCGTGGGCGCCAACGTGACGGAATTTGCCGTTGGCGATGCCGTGGTCTCGTGTTTCTTCCCCCACTGGCAAGCCGGCCGAGCGGTGCCCAGCACCTTCAAGACCGTACCCGGTGATGGCGTCGACGGCTTTGCCCGCGAGTACGTCAACATGCCCGCCCTGGCCTTTACCCACGCGCCCAGAGGCTACACCCACGAGCAAGCGGCCACGCTGACCACTGCGGGCCTGACCGCCTGGCGCGCATTGGTGGTGGACGGCCGCCTGCAGGCCGGCGATACGGTGTTGGTGCTGGGCACAGGTGGGGTGTCGGTGTTCGCCCTGCAAATGGCCAAGGCCATGGGCGCGCGGGTGATCGCCACCACCTCGTCGCAGGACAAGCAGGCCCGCTTGCTGGCACTGGGTGCCGATCAGGTGATCAATTACCGTCAGCACCCCGATTGGGGCGATGTGGTGTTGGCCGCCACCGGTGGGCGCGGCGCGGACATCGTGGTGGAAGTGGGTGGCCCGGGCACCCTGCCCAACTCGATCAGGGCCTGCGCGGCGGGTGGGCACATCGCCTTGATCGGCGTACTGACCGGCATCGCCGGCAACGTGCCGACCGTCGAGATGATGCGCAAGCAGCAAACCCTGCGCGGCCTGATCGTCGGCAGCCGCGAACAACAGCAGGACATGGTGCGCGCGCTGGAAAACTTCGAATGGCGCCCGGTGATCGACAGCCGCTACCCACTGGAGCGGATTGCCGACGCCTTTGCCTACCAACGGTCGGCCAGGCACTTCGGCAAGATCTGCCTGCACTACTGAACCCGACAGCGGTGCCGCCCGTGGGCGGCGCCGCCTGCCGGGGCGGTTCATGCCCCCATGTGCATCTCGCGGATCAGCTTCTTGTTGATCTTGCCAACGCTGGTTTTGGGGATGTCGGCCACGAAGTGCACCTGCCGTGGAATGGCCCACTTGTTGATCAGGCCACTCTCGACGAATTGCTTGAGGTGCGTCTCGAGCCCCTGCTGGTCCAGGCTGTCACCCGGGATGCAGACCACCAGCGCGATCGGTCGCTCGCCCCAGTGCTCGTCGGGAATGCCCACCACCGCCACGGCGTTGACCGACGCATGCTGGCTGATCAGGTTCTCCAGTGCCAACGAGCTGATCCACTCACCGCCGGTCTTGATCACGTCCTTGATCCGGTCCTTGATCTCCAGCACGCCATGGCGGTCGATCGAACCCATGTCGCCGGTGTGCAGCCAGCCGTCCTGCCACAGTTCGGCGCCCTTCTCCGGCTCGTGCAGGTAACCCTGGGTCAGCCACGGCGTGCGCACCACGATCTCGCCCAGCGACTCACCGTCGTGGGCTACCTCATTGCCGCTGGCATCGACGATCCGCAGGTCGACCATGGCCACCGGGGCACCGGTCTTGATCCGTTGCGCCACCTGCTCGCCCATCGGCAAGGCCAGGTCTTCGTCGCGCAGGTGGGTCAAGGTCAGCAACGGGCAGGTTTCCGACATGCCGTAGCCGCTGAAGATCAGCATGCCGCGCTCGCTGGCCTGGCGTGCCAGGCCGTGGGTCAGCGCACTGCCGCCCAGCAGGATCTTCCAGCGACTGAAATCGGTGTGCTGGGATTGCGCGCTTTCAAGCATCATCTGCAGCAAGGTCGGCACGCAGTGGGAGAAGGTCACCCCCTCTTCGCGGTACAGCCGCACCAGCTTGTCCGGCTCGTAGCGGCCCGGATACACCTGCTTGATCCCCAGCACCGTGGCCGTGTACGGCACGCCCCAGGCGTGCACATGGAACATCGGTGTGATCGGCATGTACACGTCGCTGGAGCGCAGCAGCGGCTGGCCCTCGTAGGCCGCGAAGGTGCCCAGCTGGTTCAGGGTGTGCAGCACCAACTGGCGGTGCGAGAAGTACACGCCCTTGGGGTTGCCGGTGGTGCCGGTGGTGTAGAACAGCGTGGCCACTGACTGCTCGTCGAAGTCTTCGAACTCGGCTTCGCTGCTCGCCGCGTCCAGCAGCGTCTCGTACTCGCCCAGCACCGGCAGCGAAGTGGCCGCGGCCTCCCCGTCGGTCAGTTGCAGGTAGCCTTTGACCGTGCCCAACTGGCCGTGGATCTGCTCCATGAGCGGCACGAAGTCGTCATGCACCAGCACCACGTCGTCCTCGGCGTGGTTCATGGTGTAGGCCACCTGCTCCGGCGACAGGCGGATGTTCACCGTGTGCAGCACCGCACCGATCATCGGCACGGCGAAGAAGCATTCCAGCGAACGGTGGCTGTCCCAGTCCAGCAGCGCCACGGTGTCGCCGGCCTGGACGCCGGCTGCGCGCAGCACGTTGGCCAGGCGCCGCACCCGCTGGTCGAGCTCGCGGTAGGTGTAGCGCAGCTTGTCGGCGTAGACGATTTCCTGGTCCGGCTGGTGCCGCACGCCCGACATCAGCAGGCGCTTGATCAGCAGTGGGTAGTCGTAGGCACCGGGTGCCGGGGGCATAATTTTTGTCTTGGCCATGAAGTTTGTTTCCGATTTCCTTGTTCGTTTCGACTCGAAGGCCTGCTTACGCCTGCACCCGCGCTTGCGCGCGCGGCACCGGGGCGCTGTCACAAGGCTGAGGATCAGCCTCGCAGGGGGTGGGAGCGGCAGCGACAAAGCGCTTGTCGGGCAGCAGGAAGTGCGACAGCGCCGGGATCAGCAGCAGCGCACCGAGCATGTTCCAGAGGAACATGAAGGTCAGCAGGATGCCCATGTCGGCTTGGAACTTGATCGGCGACCAGGCCCAGCCGACCACACCGGCTGCCAGGGTGATACCCACCAGCCCGACCACCCGGCCGGTAAAGGCCACGGCATTCTGGTAGGCCTCGCCCAGGGTGCGGCCCTGGCGTTGGTAATGCAGTTGCACGCTGAGCAGGTACAGGGCGTAGTCCACACCGATACCGACGCCCAGGGCGATCACCGGCAAGGTGGCCACTTTCACGCCAATGCCCATGAACACCATCAGCGCCTCGCACAGCACCGAGGTCAGCACCAGTGGCAGCAGCGCCACCAGGGTCGCGCGCCAGCTGCGGAAGGTGATCAGGCAGAACAGCGTCACCGCCAGGTAGACGAACAGCAGCATGGTGCGGTTGGCTTCGCGCACCACGATATTGGTGGCGGCCTCGATGCCAGCGCTGCCGGCAGCCAGCAGGAACTGGCGGTCGGGGGTGCTGTTTTCGCGGGCGAAGCGGTCGGCGATGGCCACCACGTCGTCCAGGGTCTGGGCCTTGTGGTCCTTGAGGTAAGCGATCACCGGCATCATCGAGCAGTCGTTGTTGAACAGCTCCGGAGCGTTGACCGAGGCCTGCTGGGCGGCGTAGTTGAGCATGTCCTGGTTACGCTGCAGGCTGCTCATCTTCGGGTTGCCCTCGAACGAGCCTGCAGTGATCTGGCGCACGGCGTTGACCAGCGACACCGTGGTCTGCACGCCCGGATACTGCTGCAGCTCCCAGGCCAGTCGGTCGGCCAGGATCAGCGTCTTGTAGTTCAGGCAGCCTTCCGGCGCGGTCTTGATCATCACCGCGAACATGTCGCTGGACAGCGCGTAGTGGCTGGTGATGTAGGCGTTGTCGCGGTTATAGCGCGAGTCCGCACGCAGCTCCGGCGCACCACTGTCGAGGTCGCCGATCTTCAGCTGCAGGCTCACCCAGAAGCCGCCCAGGCCCATCAGCGTGGCGACCAGCACCGCACCGGTGGCCCACTTGCGCGTGGTGAAGCGGTCGAGCGCGTCCCACAGTTTGCCGAAGCCACGGTGCTCGGCGGCACGCAGGTCGATGCGCAGGGCGCGTTCGGACGCCTTGCGACCCACGCCAACGTAAGACAGCGACACCGGAATCAACAGTAACGAGGTGAAGATCAGCACCGCCACGCCAATGCTCGCGGTGATCGCCAGGTCCTTGATCACCGGGATGTCGATCAGCATCAGCACGGCAAAGCCCACGGCGTCCGCCAGCAGCGCCGTCACCCCGGCCACGAACAGGCGGCGGAAGGTGTAGCGCGCCGCCACCAGCTTGTGGGTACCCCGGCCGATGTCCTGCATGATGCCGTTCATCTTCTGCGCCGCGTGCGACACGCCGATGGCGAAGATCAGGAACGGCACCAGGATCGAATAAGGGTCGATGGCATAGCCCAGCCAACCGACGATACCCAGCTGCCACACCACCGCTGCCAGCGAGCAGAACACCACCAGCAAGGTGCTGCGCACGCAGCGGGTGTAAAGGAAGATGATCACCAGCGAAGTGACCACGGCCAGGGCGAAGAACATCATCACCTGGATCAGGCCGTCGATCAGGTCGCCCATCAGCTTGGCGAAGCCGATGACCCGCACCTTGTACTTGCCGTGCCCTTCTTCACCTGACAGGCGCGCCTTGGTGTCGCCGTCGAATTCATACTTGTCGCGCAGCTTCTCTTCGAGCATCTGCGAGAACTGCCGGTAGTCGATGCCCCGTCCGGTGGCCAGGTCGTGGTCGAGCAGCGGCACCACCAGCATGCTCGACTTGAAGTCGGTCGCCACCAGGCTGCCGACGATACCGGCACGGCTGATGTTCTGGCGCAGCTGTTCGATATCGGCTTGCTTGCCCTGGTAGTCGTCGGGCATCACCGGGCCGCCCTGGAAGCCCTCCTCGGTGACCTCGGTCCAGCGCACACCTGGGCTCCACAACGACTTCATCCAGGCACGGTCGACGCCCTGGGCAAGGAACAGCTCGTCGTTGATCTGCTTGAGCACGTCCAGGTACTCAGGGTCGAAGATATCGCCCTGGGTATTCTCCACCACCACCCGCACCGAGTTGCCCAGGCCGCGCAGCGACTTGCGGTTTTCCAGGTAGTTCTGGATGTAGGGCTGGCTCTGCGGGATCATTTTCTCGAAGCTGGGGCGCAGTTCCAGGCGGGTCACAGCCACATACCCGAGGACCAGCGTGGCCAGCACCATGAACAGCATGAACAGCGGGCGATAGTTGAAGACCATGCGTTCCAGCAGGTTGCCGGAATGCCGGTCGAAATCCCGCAGGTCGCGGATCACCGGCATGGTGTCTTGCTTGATGTTGGCCATCACGAGGTTCTCTTGTAATTCTTGTGGGTCTTAGTGGGCCGCAAGTACGCGTACGCCGCGCTCGCCTACCAGCACGATGCCGTTGGCGCCGGTCTGCAGGGCGCCGGCCACCGGTGCCAGCGGCACCTGCGGCTGCACGGCAAAGCTCTGGCCGCCGTCACGGCTGCGCAGCACATGTCCAGCCTGGCTGTACAGCCAGAAGTCACCGCTGCTGTCGAGGCTGGCGCAGGTAATGCTCAGGGCAAGGCCGGTGTCCACCTTGGTCCAGCTCTGCCCGCCGTCGAGGCTGCGCGCCACATGGCCACGCAGGCCATAGGCAAGCACTTCGCCAGGTTTGCCAACCAGGCCGAACCAGGTGCCCTGGTAAGGGCTTGGCAAGGCGGCGAAGCGCTGCTGCTGGGCATTCCACTTGAGCAGCAGGCCCTGTTCGCCGGCCACGTACAGCTCATCGCCCACCGCACGGATGGCATTGAGGTGCAAGCCTTGCGGGTTGTCGGTGCTGTCCTGCATCGGCACCCAGCTGTTGCCGCCGTCGTCGGTACGCAGGATCAGGTTGAACACCCCCACCGCGTAGCCATGCCTGGCGTCGGTGAACCACACGCCGAGGAACGGCTTGTCGGCGCCCTCCTGCTCCAGGCGCTGGCCTTCGGCGGCGAACTGCGCCCAGCGCTCATCGTCCGGGTGGGCCGTGGCCAGGGCTTGATAATGGGCCGTCACCAACGCGCCGATGCCTCGGCCATCGAGCTGCACTGCCCAGGTGGCACCGCCGTCACCGCTGTGCAGGATCACGCCATCGTTGCCCACCGCCCAGCCTTGCTCGGGAGTGGGGAAAACCAGGGCATTGAGGTCGGCACTTACCGGCACATTGGCCTGGCGCCAGTCCTGGCCCTGGTTGTCGGAATACACGATGTGGCCACGGGGCCCCACCGCCACCAGCCGGTCACCGGCCCGCGCCACATCGCGCAACGCGGTGTGCGACGCCAGTGCGCTGGCCTTGGCCGGCAAGTCCAGCACATCGACATACGCCGCCTGGGCCGCACCGAAGGTGCCGCCCAGGGCGAGCGTGATTGCCAGCGCCAACGGCGCATACTTGTTCAAAGAAGCCATGCCACATCCTCTGCAAAACCTGCCGGCGGCCCTCCAGGGTGGGCCGGCAGGCGGATCGACGGGTTCAGCGAATACCGGCGCCAGCCAGGGCTTCCGGCGACCACTGCGCCTTGGACAGAGGGGTGATGTACTCGATACCGCCGTGTGGGCCGATCAGGCCGTTGACGTTGTAGGTACCACCGACCAGGTCGTAGACCACATGCGGGTTGTTGTTGGGGATCTGCTTGTCGTAGCTCTGGGTGAAGAAGCTGAACGAGCCGCGATACAGCTGGCCACGGGCGTCGTACTGGTCGGATGCCAAAGCGAACCAGCTGTCCTCGTCGAGGTAGAAGCGGCGCTTGGCATAAATGTGGCGAGCGTTGCCCTTGAGCGTGCCTTCCACTACCCAGACGCGGTGCTTCTCCCAGCGCACCTGATCAGGCGACAGGTGGTTCGGGGTGGTCAGGGCTTTCGGGTCGTGGATGTAGGTCAGCTTGTAGGTGTTGTACGGCACGTACATTTCCTTCTTGCCGACCAGGGTCCAGTCGTAGCGATCCAGCGCACCGTTGAACACATACACGTCATCGAAGGTGCCCGAGCCTGCGGTACCTGGGTTCGGCGTGTCGTAGGCCAGGTTAGGTGCCAGTTTCACGCGGCGCTGACCCGGCAGGTACTGCCAGGCGCGGCGCTCTTGCACCAGCGGGTTGGCGGCGTCCTTGAGCATCATCGATTCGCCGGCGCGACGGGCCGGGCCTTCGAAGTACAGCTTGGTCTGGAAATAGATGTCCTTGGGTTCGATGACCTTGTTCAGGTCTTCGTAGATCGGGTAGGCGTTATAGGCCAGTCCCGTGGTGGCCAGGGCGGCGACACCGGCGGAGTCGACGTTCCAGGAGTCATACTTGGCCTTCTGCGCCACACCCTGGTAGCGCAGCAGGTGGTTCCACATGGCCTCGGCGCCCGATTGCGGGATCGGGAACGGCACACCCGGCAGGACATTCTCGATGGCCAGGCCATTTTCCAGGGACTTGGCATTGGCGGCGTTCTTCAGGGTGTTGTCGAGCAGCGCCTTGGGCAAGGCGGCGGTACGGTGGCTTGGATAGACGTCGATATGGAAGGTCGGGAAACGCTTGGCCAGTTCCACGGTGGTGGCCGTCAGCTGGTCCTTGTACTTGTCGACGTTCTTGGCGTCGATCACCAGCAGCGGTTTGTCCGCGGCGTAGGGATCGGGGCGCATGCTATCGCCCTGTTTGAAATCGGCAGGCGGGGTGTTCAGGCCCCCTTGGTAGGCCGGAATCGAGCCGTCGGCGTTGGCCGCCTTGTCAGCACCTACCAGGGTCAAGTCCTTGCCCAGTCGGGCGACTTCCTGGGCCGGGGCGGCCGCATGGGCCGAACCTGCGATGACGAGCGCAATGGAGGCCGACAGCAGGCTATTGAGATACTTCATCGCTTTTCTCCGCTTTGTTGTTGTACTGGAGCTTTTAGAAGGTGGTCTTGAACGATGCAGTGAGCATGCCGCGGTCCTTCAGCAGCGGCGCGAGGCCGGCCTGCGAAGTGATCTGTCCGGGGATGCACTGGTAGCGTCCGTTGGTGCCTGGGGTGTTGTTGTCGGTACCGGTCTCACAGGTATCGAACTTGCCGAAGGAATCGACGTACTTCAGGTCGAACTTGTATTTCTGGTAGACGTCAGCGGCGATACCGATCGAGTAGCTGCCGGAGTCTTCGTTACCACCCAGCTGGACAGCCGAGTTGCCTTTCAGGCCGACGTTGTAGGACAGCGGCAGGGTGATATCGACCCCCGGCAGCGCCTGGAACCAGGTCGGGGTGAAGTTGACTGCCAGGGTGTAGGCATTGGTGGTGACCTTGTCGACGCCTTCGTAGGTGGAGTCACCCTTGAAGGTCTGCTCGGCCTCGTCGACGCTGACCAGGTGGGTCATGGCGCCTTCCACGGCCAGCGACGAGGCGTTCCACAGCGGCGTGGCGCCGAAGGTGACCAGGCCGTTGAGCACGACATGGAAGGTCTTGCCGCGGGCCAGACCGGTTTCACCGTGGCCTGGCACTTCACCGATCAGGTTGGTGCCGCCGGCAGTGCCGGCCAGGGCGTCGTACAGCGGGCCGTTGATGGTGCTGAAGTTGCTGATCAGCGGCATGTTCTCGCGGTAGTTGACGTCCAACCCGACGCTGACCGGGCCGACGTTCTTCGCCAGGCTGATGCCGTAGATGTCGATGTCGTCGGCGTAGGCTGTCATGTAGGTGGTGCCAGCCAGGCTGCCGGTGTGCAGGTTGGGGGCGTTGATCAGCACCGCCGGGGTCGGGTCGGAGGTGTTGCGGTAGTAGAAGCCCAGGGTGCCGTCGAGCCATTCCGGGCTCCACTTGGCCATCACGCCGAAGTCGCCCGAGTTGTGTGGACGGATGTCATGACCGCGGGGCGCACCGTAGAAGGCACCGGCCCCGCCGACGGCGTTGGGCACCGGCAGCCAGAAGATGTCGGCACCTTCGCCGAGCATGTCGTAGCCGCCCATGTAGGTGCCACCTTCCGGCAGGCGCGAGTTGTCGAACTCAAGGAAGTACTGGGCCGCCAGGGTCAGCTCGGGGTTGACCGTGAAGCTCATGGACAGCTGCTTGCGCGGCATGAACAGTTCTTTGGTTTCGGTACCCGGCACGTTGTACAGCTTGGCCAGGTCCAGCGCCGACTGGCCATAGTTGATGCCGTTGGCGGCGTTGAACAGGGTTTCGCCCCAGTACACCGAGTGCCAGCCGAGCTTGCCGCTCAACATCGATTCTTCGCCGACTTCGGTGTTGTAGAAGACGAACGCGTCGAGGAACTCACCGGACGGGCCGTTGTAGTAACGGTCGCTGTAGTTGCTCAGGCCGTGACGCTTGGACGGGCCACCCTGCAGCACGGTGCCCGCCGGCAGGTTGCCGACCGGGCGCGCCAGCACCAGGTTGCCGGCATTGCCTGCCTGGCCTGGGAACGGGTTGGAGTTGGAGCCGACATTGTCATAGGCGTGGTCGTACCAGCTGGCGGCACTGACGCGCATGCCCATGGTGTCCTTGTAGACCACATCCAGCTCGGTCAGCAGGTCCAGGCGCTGGGTCGTCGCGCTGCCGACGCTGAAGTTCTTGTCGCCGTCGTTGAGGTTGGCGGTATTGGCGATCTTGGAATTTTCACCTTCGACACGCTGGCCATAGCTGAGCTTGGCGGTGTTGTCGAAACGCACGCTCCAGTCAGGGTTGGAGAGGTCGAGTTGAAATGCCTGGGCAGCCGGTACCCCGCCGATGACCAACAGTGTGACCATCAGGTTGCGGCGGTGAAGGCAGAAGAGAACTTTTTTATTGTTGTTCATGCGATGTCTCTGCTTGGGATGTACAAGGTGCCAGCAATGATCGGGCGCTGGCGGACCCTGGGTGTGCGCGTGCCTTGCGCCGCTTAGTGATCGAGTTGCTGGACGAGTACCTCGGCGTGTGGCCATGGGCCAAAGCCCGAGGCAGGGTTGAGGTGGCCGACGTCGCCGAGGTCGATCAGCGCACTACCCCACTGGTCGGCCATGCAGGCGACCGCGTCGAAGCTGGCCAGGTGATCGTTGCGGCTGGCGGCTACCACGCTTGGGAAGGGCAGCCGGCCGCTGGGCAGTGGCGCCCAGCCATTGGCGCGCAGGGTGTCGGGGGTGGGGTAATTGGCCGGCCATTCGGTATTCAGGTCTGGTGGGGCGGCCAGCAAGGCGCCCTTGATCGGACGCTGGTAGCGTGCAGCCCAGTGCGCCACCATCAGTACCCCGGCGCTGTGCGCGACCAGGATCACCGGGCCCTCGATGCTTGCCAGCTCGCGCTCGATCGCTTCAACGCGGGCGCTGCAGCTGAGCTTGTCGGTTTCCAGCGGCGGCACCGAGCGGACCTTGCCCAGGCGTGCCTGCAAATGGGTTTGCCAGTGTTCAGGTACATGGTCGCGCAAGCCAGGCACGATCAGCACGGTTGCAGTGGTTTGCAGTTTTTCCACGTCGAGGCCCTTTGTTCTTGTTAGGTCGGTCGATTGCCGACTGCTTGGGGCCAGAGTAATGAGTCGCCCTGCCAGGCGCTTTACATTGCGCGTCACGAACTTTTCAGTTGATGACACGCCCTCGCTTGCGCCGACCACCCGTGGTCGGCCGCTCGGAAATGACTTTGCATCTGACGACACAAGCGCTATAAGTGGACAACCCGCCAGCGCAGCGGGAGCTCATCAAGATCACGTGGAAAACAATAAAATGACCGTGCTCGCCCGTGCCGCGACCCTGACCAATTACCTGGAAGTTTCCCGCCATCTAGGCCTCAACGGCCATGGCCTGCTGGCCCAGAACGGCCTCAGCGCTTCCTTGCTGGAAACCCCCGACCAACGTATCCCCGTGGCCGCTGCCATCAGCGTGCTGGAAGAGTCGGCGCGACTGAGCGGCTGTGAAGCGTTCGGCCTGCGCATGGCCGAACTGCGCCAGCTGTCGGATTTCGGCGAAGTCAGCCTGCTGATCAGCCACCAGCACTCGCTGCGCGATGCCTTGCAGGTGATCGTGCAGTACCGCCACCTGCTCAACAACGCCCTGGCCATCCATGTAGAAGAGATCGGCAAGACCGTGATCATCCGTGAGGAGGTCATCACCGATCAGCCCATGCACAGTCGCCAGGCCATCGAGCTGGCCATTGGCGTGATGCACCGCTTCTGCTCGGCACTGCTCGGCCCGCACTGGCACCCGATCAGCGCCAACTTCACCCACGCAGCGCCCACCGACCTGGCCATCCATCGGCGCATCTTCGGCTGCAAGCTGGAGTTCAACAGCGACTTCAACGGCATCGTCTGCTCGGCGTCCGACCTCGACACCGCCAACCCCCAGGCCAACGAAGGCATGGCGCGGCTGGCACAGCGTTACGTGGGGTTGTTGCAGGATGAGAACCTGCCGTCGCTGACCCTTGAAGTACGCAAGGCGATCTTTCTGCTGATGCCCATGGGTCGCGCCACCATCGAGCACATCGCCCAGACCCAGGGCATGAACGTGCGCACCTTGCAGCGCCGCCTGGAGGAAGAAGGTGCGACCTTCAGCGAGCTGGTCAACGGCGTGCGCCGCGACCTGGTGGTGCGTTACCTGGAAAGCCCCGGCTATTCGCTGGGGCGCATTGCCGACATGCTCGGCTATTCCATGCACAGCTCGTTCACCCGCTGGTTCATCAGCCAGTTCGGCCAGCCGCCTGCCAGCTGGCGTGCGCAGCACGAACTGCAGACACCACCCAAGCGCAACCGCAACGCCGGCCAAGGATCGGCCGGCGTACGCTGAAGGTCTGGGGCTGTCGGTTACAGCCCCACGCGCATCACCACCAGTACCAGCGCCACCAGGAACACCGTCTCCCCCACCATCAGCAGGATCGGCTTGATGCCCACGGAAGCCAGCTCCTTGAGCTGGGTCTTCATGCCTAAGGCAGCGATCGATACCACCAGGCACCAGCGCGACAGTTCGTTGATACCGCCCTGCACCACCGTCGGCACCCAGCCGGTGCTGTTGACGCACGCCAGAATCAGGAAGCCGACCGCGAACCAAGGCAACAAGGGCGGGCGCTTGCCTGCGGTGTCGGTGCCCTGGCGACGCGCGATCATGGCCGCGACAACGATCACCGGCACCAGCATGGCCACGCGCATGAGCTTGACCACCGTGGCGGTATCGCCGGTTTCGGTGGACATGCTGTAACCCGCGCCCACCACCTGGGCCACATCATGGATGGTGGCGCCGAGGAATATCCCGGCGGCCTGCGGTGACAAGCCAAAGGCATTGGCAATCATCGGGTAGAGAATCATCGCCAGGGTCGACAGCGCCGACACCCCGATCACGGTGAACAGCGTGGCCCGTTCCTTCTGCGGGTGGTTGGGCAACGCGGCAGCCAGCGCCAGCGCCGCCGAAGCGCCACAGATCGCCGTGGCGCCACCGGTGAGCATGCCGAACAGGCGCTGGAAACCCATGGCCTTGGCCGCGATCATCGACACCCCGATGGTCACCACCACCAGGATCACCACCAGCGCCACCACCTTCCAGCCAAGACCGGCCATCTGTTCCAGGGTGATACGCATGCCCAGCAAGGCCACCCCCAGGCGCAGCACGGTGCGCGCGGTGAACTCGATACCGGCCTTGCATTTGCCTTCGGTGCTCAGGAAGTTCAGCGCCAGCCCCAGCAACAGGGCAAACAGCATCACCGGCGCGCCGTAGTGTTCAGCCAGAAAACTCGCCGCGGCTGCGGCCATCAGGCTGACGATCAGGCCTGGCGCCAGCTCACGCACGCGGTTGTTGACCTGGGTAATCGCAAGCGTGCTCATGACAACGCCTCCTGGGCGGCCAGGACGATGAACACCCGATCATCCTCGACCTCTACCGGGTAGTTGGCCACCTTGAGCGCCTTGGAATTGAGCAGGTAGCCGCTGGTCAGGTCGAAACGCAGGCCATGGGCGCGGCACTGGATCACCGCACCTTCGAGCTTGCCGGCGCACAGGGACGAACCCTGGTGCGGGCAGCTGTCGTCAATCGCCAGCAGACGCCCGCCGACGTTGAACAGCGCCACGCTCTTGCCCTCGCCTTCGATCAGGCAGCGCTCGCCGACGGCGGGCACCCGCTGCGCCGGCACTTCGATGCGTTGACTCATTGCCCTGCCCCCGTCGAACGGGCCACCGCCATGTGCATGGCTTCGAGCAAAGCTTCCACCGGCTGGGCACCGACCACCTGCAGGCGATCGTCGAAGACGAAGCACGGCACGCCACGGCCCGCGATGTCGGCGCTGGCGCTGACGAACGGCATGCCATCACCCCGCAAGCTGCCGGCCAGGGCCTCCGGCGCGAAACCGCATTCCTCGGCGATGCGCAACAGCGTGTCGCGATCCCCCAGGTCTTCGCCGCGGTGGAAATACGCCGCCAGCAGCCGCTCCATCAGCGCCTCGACCTGTTGCTCGTCGCCCAGTTCGCTGGCATGCAGGAACAGACGATGGGCGTCGGCAGTGTTGGGCATGCGCTGGATCAGGCTGAAATCGATCTGCTCACCCACCATGCTGGCCGCCTCGCGTACCTGGGCCTGGCGTTGCAGAACCGCTTGCTCGCTGCCCAGACGACGGCGGTAGAACTCGGCGAAGGGTTGCCCCTGGGCAGGCATCTCGGCCAGCAGTTGCACGCCCTGCCAGGCCAGGTCGATTTCGACCTCTGGCTGCGCGGCCTTGAACTGCGCCAGGGCACGCTGCAATTGGCGCCGGCCGATCAGGCACCATGGGCAGATGAAATCGAAGTACACATCAATCGACAACGAACGCTTCACGAGCGAGCCTCCTCCAGTACAGGCTGGACAGGCGCCTGGGCGGTTTCACCGTGCTTCAGGCGCGCCATGTCCGGGTGGTAGTGACGCTTGGCGTAGAAGAACACCGCAGCGGCAGCGATGCTGATCAACGGCACCAGCTGGAATGCCGACTGCAAGCCGATCACGTCGGACACCTTGCCGGTGATCAACGGGCCGGTGGCAAGCCCCAGCAGGTTGTTGCTCAAGGTCAGGGTGGCGAACGCGGTGCCGTGCACCGTGTAGTGGGTCAGGTTGGCAACCATGGCGCTGGACGGGCCATTGGTGCCGGCGGCAATCATCATGCCCAGGCAGATCAGCACAAGCTGTGGCAGCCCCGGCGGCAAGGCGAAGGCAATCGACAGCAACACACAGCTGCCCAGGCAGTAGGCGATGGCCAGGCTGATCTTGCGGTCCGGACGGCTACGCCCCAAGCGGTCGCAGAGCATGCCGCACAGGATGATGCCCACACCGCTGCACAGCACGATGATCGCGGCCACCGCGCCGGCTTTGTCGGTGGTCATGGCGTAGTAGCGGTTCAGGTAGCTGGGGAACCACACGATCACCGTACCGCCGACGAACAGCTGCAGGCCACTGCCGATGTAGGCACTGATGACCGAACGGCTGTTATACAAGGTACGCAGTGGGCGCATGGCCTTGAGCGCAGCCTTGTCCATGGTCTCGGCCAGGCGCTTGGGGGCAATGCGCGCTTCGCGCACGATCAGCGGGTACAAAAGCGCCAGGATCAGGCCGAAGAACGCCATGCCGGCGAACGCCCAGCGCCAGCCCAGGTGCTGGGCCATCACGCCGCCCAGGGCCATGCCCAGTACCGAGCCGAACATGCCGCCGGCCATGAACGAGCCGGCCAGGGTGGCGCGCATTTCACGCGGGAACACCGACACCACCACGGCGATGCCGACACTGCCATAGGCAGCTTCGCCGACACCGACCATGAAGCGGGCGATGAACATCTGTTGGTAGTCTTCGGCCAGTGCGCAACCCAGCGTGGCCAGGCTCCACATCACCGCCATGAAGGTCAGGCTCTTGACCCGGCCGAAGCGGTCGGCGAGCAACGAAAGGGGGAAGGTCAGCAGGCCGACCATCAGCGCGACGATGCCGCTGAGCAGCCCCAGCTGGCTGTCGCTGAGCTGCCATTCCTGCTTGAGCAGCGGGAACACGGCATTGAGCACTTGCCGCGACATGTAGTCGGAAATCAACAGACCGAAGGTCAGGGCGAAGACGATCCAGGCATAGCGCCGTGGGATGCCGAGCGAAGTATCAGTGCCTGGTTCTGCCGCACCAACGTGATAGGTGGCCATGCTGCCTCCTCGGGTATCTGGCTAAAGTTGCTTTTGTTGTTATGAACACTTGCCAAAATCTGTGCTGCTTTTGCTGGCCTCATCGCCGGCAAGCCGGCTCCCACAGGAGGACCACTGCCCAGAGAACAGTGGTGTACCTGTGGGAGCCGGCTTGCCGGCGATGAGGCCAGTGGACCATCAAGCGCGCTGTGGCACGCCCTTCTGGCCCGGCCGACGGTTCGGCGCCATGCCGTTGGCCAGCAGGGTTTCTTCCACGGATCCGTACTGCTCGCCGATGCGGTAGATCGCACGGGCTTCCTTGCCGCTGGCAATTTCACGGCCCAGCTCGTGAGCCACGCGCACGGTCTGCTGGATCTGCTGCACCGAGCTGAACCGCTTGCCATGCTGGTCGATGATGGTGTCTTCGATGCCGCAGCGCGGGTGCAGGCCCATGGCCAAGGCCATCATGTTGAACGGCAGCACGTTCTTGAGCAGCGATTCGGCGGTCAGGGTGCAGCCGTCCGGCGCACGGTTCACGAAGTTGAAGAAGTTCATCGGGTTCGGGCCGTCGAAGCCACCACCGATGCCGATCCAGGTCAGGTTCAGCGGGCCTTTGTAGACGCCTTTGCGCACCAGGCGCTCGAGGGTTTCATAGGCGTGGATGCCGGTCAGCTGGAAGTGCGGCTGGATACCGCTGGCCTGCAGGCGACGCAGGTGCTCTTCGACCCAGGCCGGGCCCGCGGGCACGGTCATTTCACTATAGGCTGCCTGGATTGCCGGGCTGGAAAGCGAGGTGCCTTCCAGGTATTCCGGGTACAGCAGCTCCATGATGTTCATCTGGGTGGTGTTGATCGCCACCGTCACCTGGTCTGGCTTGGGCGTAAGGTCCGCCAGCATGTGACGGGTGTCGTCGCTCAGCCATTTGGCCGCTTCACCCTCGCCTTCCGGGGCGAAGGAAATCGAGCCACCGACCTGGATGATCATGTCCGGAACGGCTTCGCGCACACCGGCAATCAGCTCGTTGAACTTGGACAGGCGCTTGGAGCCGGTGCCATCGAGTTCACGCACGTGCAGGTGGAGCACGGTGGCGCCGGCCTCATAGCAATCGACTGCCTTTTGCACCTGCTCATCCATGGTGACCGGAATGTCTTCAGGGAAGTCGTCGGGCATCCACTCCGGGCCATAAGGGGCCACGGTGATCACTACCTTTTCCATGTTTTCCGGGTGCAGCGAGTCGTCGAAGAATTGCATGTCTAATCCTCAATCTTGTTCTTTTACGGTCAGAAAGTCGCGTCGCCGATGATCCCGGCACGTTCCATCTTGCGGTGGCAGGCGGGGTAATCCATGACGGCGTAGTGCTGGGTACTGCGGTTGTCCCAGATGGCGATGCTGTTGGGCTTCCAGCGCCAGCGCACCTGGTACTCAGGGATGTACGCCTGGCTGACCAGGTAGCGCAGCAGTTCGCCGGCCCCGGGGTTGGCGTCCTGGCCGAAACGCACGCGCTCGGGGGTGTGGTAGTTGCTGAAATGGGTGGCGAAGGCATTGACGAACAGCACCTTCTCGCCGGTTTCCGGGTGGGTGCGCACCACCGGGTGCTCAGCGTCGGGGAAGCGGGCCTTGAGGGCCAGGCGCTGCTCGATCGGCATGGCCGCGCCGAAGCTCGCCTCGATGCTGTGGCGGGCGCGCAGCCCTTCGATGCGAGCCTTGATATCGGCCGGCAGGTTGTCGTAGGCCAGCACCATGTTGGTCCACATGGTGTCACCGCCCACCGACGGCGCTTCGACGCAACGCAGCACGCAGCCCATGGGCGGAATTTCGCGCCAGGTGGCGTCGGTGTGCCAGGCGTTCTCGTAACGGTCCACCGGGGTTTCCGGAGACTTGTAGATTTGCACCAGGCCCGGGTGCTCCGGGTCGCTGCCGGCCACCGGGTGGTCTTCCAGCTCGCCGAAGCGGCGGGCGAACGCCACGTGCTCGGCGCGGCTGATGTCCTGATCGCGCAGGAACAGCACCCGATGCTTGAGCAACTGGGCGCGGATCTCGGCGAACAGCCCGTCATCGTGAATGGCATCGGCCAACTTGACGTTGACCAGCTCGGCACCGATGGCGCAGGTCAATTGTTCGACTTGCATGACAGCGCCCTCCTCAGATGACGAAGATCGACGAGCCGGTGGTCTTGCGCGATTCCAGGTCACGGTGCGCCTGGACCGCGTCCTGCAGGGCGTAGTGCTGGTTGATCTCGATCTTGATGCGCCCGCTGCCCACGTGACCGAACAGCTCGCCTGCCAGGGCAGACTTCTCGGCCGGGTCGGCGATGTAGTCGGCCAGCGCCGGGCGGGTCAGGAACAACGAGCCCTTCATCGCCAGGATCTGCGGGTCGAACGGTTCGATGGTGCCGGACGCCGTGCCCACGCACACCATCAGGCCGCGGCGCTTGAGCGAGTCCAGCGAGCCCATGAAGGTGTTGCGCCCGACGCTGTCGAACACCACGTTGACGCCAACGCCATCGGTCAGCTCACGCACGCGCTTGGCCACGTCTTCATGGCTGTAGTTGATGGTGTGATCGCAACCGTGGGCACGTGCCACTTCGGCCTTGGCCTCGGTGGAGACGGTGCCGATCACGGTCAGGCCCAGCAGCTTGGCCCACTGCGAAACGATCAGGCCGACACCACCGGCTGCGGCGTGCAGCAGGATGCTGTCACCGGGCTTGAAGTCGTACAGGCGGCGCATCAGGTACGACGCAGTGAGACCACGCATGGTCATGGCTGCGGCGGTTTCGAAGGCGATGGTTTCCGGCAGCTTGATCAGCGGCGCGGCGGGGATGATGCGCTCGGTGCTGTAGGCGCCGAGGGTATTCATGAAGCCGGTGTAGGTGACCCGGTCACCGACCGCTACATGCGTGACACCCTCGCCTACCGCCTGGACCACGCCGGACGCTTCCACGCCCATGCCATTGGCCAGGGGAATCGGGTAGGTGCCGTTGCGGAAATAGGTGTCGGCGTAGTTCAGGCCAACCGCCACGTGACGCAGGCGAACCTGCCCCGGGCCCGGTTCGCCGACTTCGACGTCTTCGTAGCGCAGGACCTCAGGGCCCCCGGTTTCGTAGAAACGTACCGCTTTGGCCATGCCAATTCTCCCTTCTTGTAGTTCTTGTTGAACAGCAACATTCGTTATGGAGGGCAATTTAGGCCGTTGCGCCTTGCGGCGCTTATCATCGGACGACAACGATTTTTCAGTTCATGACAGCGCCCCCGGTTTCAGCGCCTGGCGCTGCCGGGGGCTCCCGGTACAGAGGCTCAGAACGCCGAGATGCCGCCGTCCACGGCAATCGCCTGGCCGGTCATGTAGCTGTTTTCCTTGGCGCATAGCATCAGCATCGCCGCGACGATCTCCTCCGGTGTGCCGAGGCGTTTCATCGGTGAACCTTGGGCGAGAAAATCTTGCTGCTCGCCCACTTCGCTTTCGGTGACCATGGGCGTTGCGCTGTAGAACGGGCACAGGGCGTTGACGCGAATACCCCGGCGGGCATATTCGACCGCCGCAGTGCGGGTCAGCCCGACCACCGCGTGCTTGGCCGCCGCGTAGGCGGCGAGCTTGGGCGCGCCACCGAGCCCGGCCATGGAGGCGATGTTGAGGATGACCCCGCCCCCTTGCACCAGCATCTGGCGGATCTGCTGCTGCATGCAGAAGAACACACCCTTGGTGTTGACCGCGTGGCTGCGGTCCAGCTCTTCTTCGGTGGTGTCGATGAAGCGCTTCATCGGCGTCAGGATGCCGGCATTGTTGACCCCCACATCGAGGCGGCCGAAGGTGCTGATGGCTGCCTCCACCAACGCCTTGACCTGCGCCTCGCGGGTCACGTCGCACGGCACCGCCAGCACCGCAGCGCCGGTTTCGCGCAAGGCCCCGGCCACCCGTTCCAGGCCCGCCACGTCACGGTCGCCCAGCACCAGCCGGGCACCCAGCCCGCCCAGGCGCTGGGCCAGCAATGCACCAAAGCCGCTGGCGGCGCCGGTGATCAT
Source organism: Pseudomonas sp. NPDC089395 (assembly GCF_044749525.1). Classification (NCBI taxonomy): domain Bacteria; kingdom Pseudomonadati; phylum Pseudomonadota; class Gammaproteobacteria; order Pseudomonadales; family Pseudomonadaceae; genus Pseudomonas; species Pseudomonas sp. NPDC089395. The sequence goes on along the minus strand of NZ_JBIVID010000003.1, from coordinate 392,817 downwards.
CACCACCTGGTCGCGATAGCTGTCGAGGTTCATCCGGCCACCCCCATGGCGTGGCGGGCGAGGATCTTCTTCGAAAGGCTCATGCGGTGCACTTCGTTAGGGCCGTCGTAGATGCGGAAGCTGCGCGCATCGCGGAAGATCCGCTCGACGATCGACTCACCCGTGACGCCCTGCCCGCCCAGCACTTGCACGCAGCGGTCGATCACCCGCCAGATGGCCTCGGAGCTGAGCACCTTGGCCATGCTCGACTCGAAGTTGCCGCGCTCGCCCTGGTCCAGCACCCAGGCGCAATGCCAGATCGACAGGCGCGTGGTATGCAGGTCCATTTCGTTGTCGGCCAGCATGAAGCCAACGCCCTGGTGCTCACCCAGCGGCTTGCCGAACGACACCCGCCGGTTGGCATAGCCACAGGCTTCGTCATGGGCGCGGCGTGCCTGGCCCAGCCAGCGCATGCAGTGGGTCAGGCGGGCCGGGGCCAGGCGCACCTGGGCATAACGGAAACCTTTGCCCACTTCGCCCAGCACATCGCTGGCCGGAATGCGCAGGTTGTCGAAGCGCAGCACCGCGTGGCCGCCGCTGAAGCAGCTGTCCAGCGAGTCCATCATGCGTTCGAGGACGAAGCCTTGGCGGTCGGTATCGGTGAGGAACATGGTCGCGCTGCCATCCTCCATGCGCGCCATGATGATCGCCATCTGCGCGCCTTCGGCCCCGGTGATGAACCATTTCTGGCCATTGATGATGTAGTCGTCGCCGTCACGCACGGCCTGGGTGGTGAGCATCGACGGATCGGAGCCGGCGCCCGGGCTTGGCTCGGTCATGGCAAAGCACGAACGGATTCGGCCCTGCACCAGCGGCTTGAGCCAGCGGTCCTTCTGCGCAGGCGTGGCGACCTGTTCCAGCAGGTGGATGTTGCCTTCGTCCGGCGCATGGATGTTCAGGGCCACCGGCCCCAGTGTCGAATAGCCGGCCTCTTCGAAGACGATCGCCTTCTCGATGTGGCTCAAGCCCAGCCCACCCATTTCGCGCGAGGCATGGGGGGTCAGCAGGCCGTGTTCACGGGCTTGGTCGAGCAGCACCTGGCGCAGCTCGGCCGACGGGCCGTGAGGCGTCTGGCGCAGGTCGCGCTCCAGGGGGATGACGACGTCGGCGACGAATTGCCGGACTTTGGCTTGCAGGGCGAGCAACTCGGCAGACAGAGCGAAATTCATGGCAGTGTTCCTTGTAGGCAAAAGGGGTCAGGCGTGCAGGCGGCGCGGGTCGATGGAGGCGTGCACATGCTCCATGACGGTCTGGTCGATCGTCGCCTTGCCCGGGTCGTAGGCTGAGTAGTTGAGGGTGCGGATGTAGGCGCGCAGCACCTGGGTGCCGACCATGTCGATGTCGACGATGTTCAGGCAGGCCGGGTCCTGCTCGAAGGCGGCCAGGGCACCGAGCCCGGCGCCGCAGGCCCAGGCCAGGAGGATGCGATTGACCGCGTCGTGGCTCACCAGCAGCAGCGACGACCAGTCCGGCGCTTCCAGCAACTGCTGGAAACTGCCCAGCACCCGTTGCTGGAATGCCGCCCAAGGCTCGCCGCGCAAGAAGGCCGCGTCCGGGCGGTCGGCCAATTGATAGGCCTGGGCCACTTCGCGGTGCAGGCATTCACGGGGGATTTCCCGCAGACGCCCGGCGCGTATTTCTCGCAATTCGGCGCGTTCTTCCACGGGCTGGACGCGGCCACCCAGCAGATGGTCGAGCGTTTGCCGGGTGCGCGGGTAGTCCGAGCAGACCGCGCGGTCGAACCGCGTCTGCGCCAGCACCTCGCCCAAGGCCTGGGCCTGGGCCACGCCCTTGGCCGACAACGGCACACTGCGCGGGTCGAGGGGGCGGCCGCTGGCGTCGAAGTAGTCGACATGGCCATGCCGCACCAGGTAGCAGCGGCGGCGCCGCACGGGCTGGACGAGCGTTTCAGTCATGGGTCAGCACCTTCGGGTTGCTGATGCCGAGCTGCGCCCGGTTGATGGCGCGCAAGGCCGAGAGCAGGCTGGCACGGGCCTCGCCCGGCTGGTCATAGACACCTTGGCGAATCTGCCGGGCCAGCACGGCGCGGGCTTGCTCGGGCGTAGCCGGCGCCTCGCCGTGCAGCGCCAGCAGGGCGGCCATGGCCTGGCGTTCGAGGTCGGCACAGGCCGCTGCCTGGGCCAGCTCACGGCTGGCGATCTGCATGGCGCTGGCCACCATCCGCGCTTCGTAGTGCAACGGCGCCGGCAATGCCGGCAACAAGTGCTTGATCAGCGTGTCGCGCGCAGTGACAAGCAGGTCTTGGGCATCGGGCTGGTTCATGCGCGGCCTCCTTGGGTGAGTAGCAGCAGTTCCTGTTCCAGTTCACTGACCATGCGCCCAGTCAAGGCCAGCTCCAGCGAGCGCTGCTGGCCGCAGAGGTGGCGCTCGGCCTGCTGCAGGGCGATCACCGCCCAGCGCAGGTGGGCCATGACCTGCCAGAAGCGCAGCGTTTCGCTGTCCAGGTCCAGTGCCGACACGCTGCGGTAGCCGGCGAGCAGGTCATCCAGCCGGCCGATGCCGCCTGCCTCCAGGTTCGGGCGGGCGAACCGCCAGCAACGCGCGGTGAACCAGCCAAGGTCCTCGCGCGGGTCGCCCCAACCGGCGAACTCCCAGTCCAGCACGCCGCAGAGCTCACCGCCCTCGACCATGTAGTTGCCGGTGCGGTAGTCGCGGTGGATCAGGCAGGCCGGCAAAGGCGCAGGTTTGTTCAGCTCGCACCAGCGCAAGCCCCACTCGATGACGGGGTGGCTTCCCGGCAAGGCATCGAGGTAACCGCGGTACTGGTCGACGCTGGCCTGTACCGCATCGGCCACCGGCGCGGGCAGGAACCCCAGCGCCGCTTGTGGCGGGCGCAGCTGGTGCAGGCGCGCAAGGTTCGCCCCAAGCGCCCGGCACAGCGCCGGGTTGCCCTCGGGCGTGGCCTGGGCGGTGGTCAGGCGGTGGCCGCTGGCGCTGCCGGACAGGGCCTGCATGATGAAGAAATCGCGCCCGATCACTTGGGGCGCCTGGCACAGCCACAGGGGCTCGGGTACCTTGACGCCGACCTGGTGGACGGCACTGAGCACGGCGAACTCCTGCTCGCGGCTCATGCTGGCGGCCACGGCGGAGGCCGCGTCGGTGCGCAGCACCCAACGCTGTGGTGTACCGGCTACTTCGGCTTCCAGCAGCCAGTTTTCCTGAATGGCGCCACCCGACAGACGTTCGCTGCGGGTGATGCGCACCGGCTGGCCATGGAGGCGCTCCTGTAGATAGGCAGACAGCACCTCATGGGCGTCTGCGACGTCGATGCGAGCACTGGCTTGCTGCACGAAATGACTGCTTGGCATGGTCGGTCCAACTCACTGTTCACACGTGCCAATGGCCATTGCAAGATGGTTGCCAGTTTGGGTTTTCTTGTATAAATACGTTATAAATCAGGATGTTGGAGTTAATATTCGGGGATGTAGACCGTGTTTTAGCGCAATTTTGAACAGCGTTGTTTCAAAGCTGAAACTGCTGTTCATCTCTGCACTCGACAGGCGATTTTCTTTGCCGGTGAGATCGCGCGCCGCCCGCGCGGCGCATCGCGGATAAATCCGCTCCTACATTTGTTGCAACGTACCGATGCCTGATAGGCCATGGTTGCCAGCCTTGTTGGTACGACGCGATATCTCGGCGGGCGCTGAAAAGCGGACAACCATGGCCTGACAGACCATGGCACGTTGCAGCAAATGTAGGAGCGGATTTATCCGCGATGCGCCGCGCGGGCGGCGCTCGATATCCGCCCCCACGCAACTCTCACGACCGCCACCCGACACCCATCCCTCCCCCCGACAAACACCAAAAATTTACCCGCCGCGCTCGCGCGCTCGGCTAGGATGTCCGACCGAACCGACGGAACCTGCTCGCCATGCATCTTCCCGCGCTCAAACCAAACCAGCTGCGCCCGCCCGCCGAACTGCCCAAGGGCGTGGTGCGCACGCGGCTGCTCGAACACCTGGCCAACGCGCTGGACGATGGCACCTTCGTGCTCCTGCAAGCGCCCCTGGGCTATGGCAAAAGCACCCTGCTCGGTCAGTTCGCGCGCAGCCTGTCCGGGGCCTGGGGGTGGCTGCGCCTGACCCGCGCCGAAAACCAGCCACTGGCCCTGCTGCTGCACCTGCACGCGGCGCTGCAACTGCCGGCGCAGCAACGCGAAACGCCGCAAGTCGAACACCTGTGGAGCCTGATCCTGGCAGACCTTGAGGCCCGCCAGGCACCGGTGACCCTGCTGCTCGACGACCTGCACCTGCTCAACGCCCCACCCGCCTGGCAGTACCTCGACACGCTGCTGCGCTACCCGTCGCCTGGCCTGCGCCTGCTCGCTGCCAGCGAAGGCCCGCCGTACCTGCCCCTGGCCCATCTGCTGCGCGACGACCGGCTGACCTTGCTCGGCACTCGCGAGCTGGCCCTGGACAGCGAGGAAACCCAAAAGCTGGCGGTCGCCCGCGAGGTCAAGCTGGGCAGCGATGCGCTCTACCAGTTGCGGGCCGGCAGCGAAGGCTGGCCCAGTGGCGTGCTGTTCTGGCTCAAGGCCTACCGCGAGGCGCTGCACAGCACCGGCCAGGCGCCCGGCGACCTGCGCCCGATCACCCGCCGGGCCTACGTCCATGCCCGGCAGTTCCTCGAAGAAGAACGCCTGCAGCGGCTGCCCGTGCCGTTGCGCCTGTTTCTCGAACAGACCGCCGTGGCCCAGGTGTTCGATGCCGGCCTAGCCGGGGAACTCGCCGCGTCGGCCGATGTGCCGGGCGCCCTGCGCCAGTTGCAGCGCCTGGACCTGATCATCGAGGTGCCCCAGGGCAACCACACCGAATACCGCTACCACCCTGCCCTGCGCAACAGCCTTTACCAGCGCCTGAAACAACGCGATCCACAGGGCCTGCGCCAGCTGCATCGCCAAGCCGCCCACTGGCTGCTGACGCAGCGCCGCTACACCGAAGCGATCTACCAGTTCGGCCGCGCCCGCGACCTGGACGCCGTGCTCGGCATCGTCGACCGGCATGGGTTCGAGCTGCTGCGCGAAGGCAAGGTCAACACCCTGGTCGATGTGCTCGACGAAGTCGCCGGCCGCACCGGCAACGACAGCTTCACCCTGGCGGTGACCGAAGCGTCCACGGTAATGGTCACCAACGATATCGCCCAGGCCTGCCAGTGCCTGCACCAGCTGTACGCCCTGCAGCGCCGCCAGTCGGTGCCGCGCCACCCCGAGCGGGTGCAGCAGACGGTGATGTTCCTGCGCAGCCGCCTGGCCTACCTGGGCGGCAACCTGGGCCATGGCCTGGCCCTGGCGGCGCGGGCCTTGCAGCAGTTCCCCCAGGACAATGCGGCGCGCTCGGTGCTGTATTTCGACCGCGCCAACTGCCTGGCCGCGCTCGGCCAGCTGCAACAAGCCCACGCTGAAGGCAGCCGCGCCCTGAGCCAGTTGCAGGGTTTTGGCCTGAGCGGCTACACCAACCTGCTGCAACTGCTGCTGGGCCAGATCGAGCTGGCCCAGGGCGCCACCGATGCCGCCTGGGAGCGCCTGCAAGGCATGGCCGAGACGCCCGCCACCGGCAGCTCCGGACGCTTCTACGAACTGTTCAGCCACCTGGGCAAGGGCCTGGCGCTGCTTCAGGCCAACCGCCTGGCCCAGGCGCGCCAGGCCATGGCCCAGGCCGAAGTGCTGGCGCTGGGCTTTCCCCACAGCGCCGCGCTGCCCTGGGTGTTTCACCACCAGGCGTGCCTGCACTGGGCGCTGGGCGAAACCGCCCAGGCCAAGGCACGCTGGGCGGAAGTGCGCAGGCTGGCCCGCCAGTACCGCCTGTTCACCCTCTACCGCCAGGCCGGGGCGTGGCTGGCGCGCCTGGCACTGCGCGACAACGACCAGGACTACCTGCCCGACTGGCTCGACCAGTGGCACTGGTGCAGGCGCCAATATGGCGACCAGCTGCTGCCCGAGGAGTGGCTCGCCTATGCCTGGGTGCAACGCCACCTGGGCCAGCGCGACAAGGCCCGGCAGATCCAGCAGAGCCTGCAGGCCCAGGCACAAGCGCAAGGCAACCGCCGCCTGTTGCTCGACGCGCTACTGCTCGACGCGACCCTGCTACAAGACCGTGGCGCCCGTGACGACGCCTTGCTCAGCCTCGAACAGGCGCTGCAACTGGCCTGTACATACGGCTTCGGGCAATTGCTGCAATACGAGGGCGATACTTGCCTTGAGACCCTGCGCCAACTGCTGCTGCCGCCCGTGCGCGAACGCCTGGGCCTGGAGGCACCGGCGCCCTCGCGCGAACACCTGAATGCGCTGTTCCGCCCGTTGCTGGCAACCAAGGAGAGCGCCGAAAGCGCGCTGATCGTGCCCCTGTCGCGCCGTGAGCTGGAAGTGTTGCAGCGCATGGCGCGCGGGCAAAGCAACGGGCAGATCGCCGAGGCGATGTTCATCAGCCTGAGCACGGTCAAGACCCACATCAACAACCTGTTCCGCAAGCTCGACGTGGTCGACCGCGACAGCGCCCTGTGTTCGGCGCGCGAACTGCAGCTGCTGAACTGACCTCCACCTGGGTCCAGCGCCGATTCCACCCGCCATTCCACCGGGGGGGTGGACGCGGCGCCGAGGCCTGCCTGTTACAACATGCCGAGTCCACCCAGCCAGGAGTCCGGCATGCCCAGCTACACCGCCCCATTGCGCGATATCACCTTCGTTGCCCAGGAGCTGCTCGATCTGTGCAGCCACTACCAACAACTGACGGGCTGTGAAGCCCCCGACGAGGCCACGTTCGCCGCCATCGTCGAAGAAGGTGCCAAGTTCGCCGAGCAGGAGCTGGCCCCGCTCAACGCCGTGGGTGACCAGCACGGTTGCCAGTGGCAGGACGGCAAGGTCATCACGCCGCCGGGTTTCGCCGATGCCTACAAACGCTTCGCCGACAACGGCTGGCTGGGCCTGGACAAGAACCCGGCCTTCGGTGGCCAGGGCTTGCCGCCGTCGCTGGGCTTCGTCAACTACGAAATGGTCTGCAGCGCCAACCATGCCTGGGGCATGTACGGCAACCTCGCCGGCGGCGCCATCAGCACCCTCAGCGAGCATGCCGACGAAGCCTTGCAGCAGCGTTTCCTGCCGCCGATGATCGCCGGCCGCTGGGGCGGCACCATGTGCCTGACCGAAGCCCACTGCGGCTCGGACCTCGGCCTGCTGCGCACCAGCGCCAAAGCCCTGGCCGACGGCACTTACCAGATCAGCGGCAGCAAGATGTTCATCTCTGCCGGTGAACATGACATGACCGAGAACATCATCCACCTGGTGCTGGCGCGCCTGGAAGGCGCTCCGGCGGGGGTCAAGGGCATTTCGCTGTTCGCCGTGCCGAAGATCCAGGTCGATGCCCAAGGCCAGCTGGGCGCGCCCAACGGCGTCAGCTGCGGTTCCATCGAACACAAGATGGGCATCCACGGCAACGCCACCTGCGTGCTCAACTTCGACGGTGCCACCGGCTACCTGCTGGGCGAGGTCAACCGTGGCCTGAACGCCATGTTCACCTACATCAACGAGTCGCGCCTGGCGGTCTGCCAGCAGGCCCAGGCCCACGCCGAGGCGTCGTTCCAGGGCGCCCTGGCCTATGCCCGCGAGCGTGTGCAGATGCGCGCCACGCCGCGCCTGCGCAACGACCTGCCAGCCGACCCGATCATCGGCCATGCCGATGTGCGGCGCATGCTGCTGACCCAGAAGGCCTACGCCGAAGGCGGTCGCATGCTCGCCTACACCTGTGCCAAGGGCGTCGACCAACTGCACCACGGCGCCAGCGCCGGTGTGCGCCAGGCCGCGGCACGCCGGCTGGCGCTGCTCACGCCGATTGCCAAAGGCTTCGTCACCGAGACCGGCAACGAAGCGGCGCAGCTGGGTATCCAGGTGTTCGGTGGCCACGGCTACATCCGCGAGTGGGGCATGGAGCAGATCGCCCGCGATGTGCGCATCACCGCGATCTACGAAGGCACCAACACCATCCAGGGCCTCGACCTGCTGACCCGCAAGGTGCTGGCCGATGGCGGTGAAGCCTTGGCCGAGCTGCTGGGTGAGATCGAAGACTTCATCCAGAGCACCACGGCCCCAGCCCACCTGGCCCAGGCCCTGCTCAAGCAAGTGACGGCCTGGCGCGACGTCAGCGACTGGCTGCGCGACGCCAGCCAGACCGACGCCAACTTGATCGGCGCCAGTGCCTACGCCTACCTGATGCTCAGCGGCTACACCCTGACCGGCTACCTCTGGCTGCGCGCCGCGTGCGTGGCTGAACGCGCACTGGCCGCCGGCAGCGATGACGCAGCGTTCTACCAGGGCAAGCGCGAGACCGCACGCTTCTACCTGCAGCGTCTGCTGCCGCGCGCCAACCTGCATGAAACGCTGATTCGCAGTGGCAGCCACAACCTGATGGACATCAGCGAAGCCGCCTTCGCTCGCTGACCCAACCTTGCTGGTTTCCGCTGCCTGCCCCCTCCAGGCAGCGGATTTTTCGGGTGGCGGCCAGCGCCAACGGCCGCCACCTCGTTTTTTTTTCATTCGTCCCAGCCCAAGGCGAGATTCACATCGCCTCCCTGGGGCCAAGCACAGGAAGTCTCCTCCCATGCAGCAGCTGATCGACTATCGCCGCGACCACCAACTGGCCCTGATTGGCCTGTGCCACGCGCCGGTCAACGCCCTTGGCCACGACCTGCGCCAGGCGTTGATGCAGGCGTGCAGCCAGGCCGCCGCCGACCCCGAGGTGCAGGCCATCATTCTGCATGGACAGCAGCTACCCTTCAGCGCCGGCGCCGACATCAGCGAGTTCGGCAGCCCGCGGACCTGGGAGGAACCGGCACTGCCCGAGTTGCTCGAAGCACTGACGCGCATCGACAAACCCCTGATCGCCGCCATCGACGGCGTAGCCCTGGGCGGCGGCCTGGAACTGGCCCTGGCCTGCAGCCATCGGCTGGCCACTGCCAACGCCCGCCTGGGCCTGCCCGAAGTACGCCTGGGGCTGCTGCCCGGCGCCGGGGGTACCCAGCGTCTGCCGCGCCTGGTCGGCGTGGAGCCGGCGCTGGACATGATGCTCAGCGGCGACCCGATCGATGCCCGTCAGGGCCTGGCCCTGGGGCTGATCGATCGCCTGTCCGAGCCCGGCCAGGACCTGCTGGAACTGGTCTGCGCCTTCGCCCGTGACCTGCTGGCCCAACCCGCCGCACCAGCCGCCCCCCCAACCCCCTTGGCCCACGGCCTGGCCAGCGACTTCTTCGCCAGCCGAGAAGCCCAGCTGGTCGCCCGCAAACCCGGCCAACGGGCACCCCTGCGGGTGCTGGCCGCCGTCCGCGCCGCCTGCGGACTGCCACTGGCCGAAGGCCTGGCCCGCGAGCAGGCGCTGTTCCGCGAAGCCCTGCAAGACCCACAGGCCACGGCCCTGCGCCATCAGTTCTTCGCCGAACGCGAAGCGCTGCGGGTGCCGGGTATCGATGCCAACACGACACTGCGCACCATTGCCAATGTGGCGGTGATCGGCGCCGGCACCATGGGCGCCGGTATCGCCATGAACTTCATCAACGCCGGTATCCCGGTGCGCTTGCTGGAGCTCAAGCCCGAGGCGCTGGACCGCGGCCTGGCACAGATCCGCAAGAACTACGAAAGCAGCATCAAGCGCGGCAAGCTCACCCCCGAGCAACTCGAACAGCGCATGAGCCTGCTGCAAGGCACCCTCGACTATGCCGACCTGGCCGACGCTGACCTGGTGATCGAAGCGGTGTTCGAGGACCTGTCGATCAAGCAACAGGTGTTCCGCACCCTCGACCGGGTGTGCAAGCCCGGCGCGATCCTCGCCAGCAACACCTCGACGCTGGATGTCGACCGCATCGCCGGCTGCACCCAGCGCCCGCAGGATGTGGTCGGCCTGCACTTCTTCAGCCCGGCCAACGTCATGCGCCTGCTTGAAGTGGTACGTGGCCGGGCCACGGCGCCGGACGTGCTGGCCACCACGCTGAAGATCGCCAAGCGCATCGGCAAGCTGCCGGTGGTGTCCGGTGTGTGCTTTGGCTTCATCGGCAACCGCATGCTCGAACCCTACGGCCGCGAGGCCCATCGCCTGGTGCTCGAAGGCGCCTCGCCCGCCCAGGTGGACAACGTGCTGACTGGCCTGGGCCTGGCCATGGGCGTGTTCGCCATGTACGACCTGGCCGGCATCGATGTCGGCTACCTGGTGCGCCAGTCGCGGCGCAGCGAGATCGCCCACGACCCGAGCTACTTCCGCCTGGCTGACGAGCTCTACCTCCTGGGCCGCTACGGCCAGAAGAGCGGCCGCGGGTTCTACCGCTACGAAGGCCGCGAGCGCATCGAAGACCCGGAAGTGGAGCAGATCGCGGCGCAGCTGGCGGCCAAGCTGGGCATCATCCGGCGCCCCATCAGCGACGCGGAAATCCACGACCGCTGCCTGTTCATGCTGATCAACGAAGGCCTGCAACTGCTCGACGAAGGCATTGCCCTGCGCAGTGGCGACATCGACCTGGTGTGGACCAACGGCTACGGCTTCCCGGCCTGGCGTGGCGGCCCGCTGCACTATGCCCGCGAGCTGGGCCTGGACAAGGTGCTGACAGGCATCGAGCAACTGCACGATCAGCTCGGCGCCTACGGCCGCATGTGGTTGCAGCCAGCGCCATTGCTGCGACGCATGGCTTCCAGCACGAAGCTGGGCGCACCCAGCCTCTGAGTTGTTTTCCCCTGGCCTGAAGGATCCCCGATCATGAAAGAAGCCGTCATCCTCTCCACCGCCCGTACCCCCATCGGCAAGGCCTTTCGCGGCGCGCTGAACAACGTCCGCTCGCCGAGCCTGGCAGCGCACGCCATCCAGGCGGCGGTCGAACGCGCCGGCATCGCCGCTGACGAAATCGAAGACCTGGTCATGGGCACCGCGATGCCCTCCGGCACCGCCGGCTGGAACCTTGGCCGCATGAGCGCACTGGCCGCCGGCCTGCCGGTGTCGGTCAGCGGCCAGACCCTGGACCGCCAGTGCGCCTCCGGCCTGATGGCGATCGCCACTGCGGCCAAGCAGATCATCGTCGATGGCATGCAGGCGACCATCGGCGCCGGCCAGGAAAACATCAGCGCGGTGCAGACGCGCAACCTTGAGTGGGCGCTGGGCGAACAGGACAGTGCGGTGATCCAGCGTGTCCCGCACGCCTACATGCCGATGCTGCAAACCGCCGAGCACGTCGCCAAGCGCTACGGCATCAGCCGTGAAGCCCAGGACGCCTACGCCCTGCAGTCGCAGCTGCGCACCGCTTGCGCCCAGCGTGACGGTCTGTTCGAGGCCGAGATCGTGCCGGTGACTGCCCAGCAACTGGTCAAGGACAAGCAGACCGGCGAGGTCAGCTACCGCCAGGTGACCCTGGCACAGGACGAGGGCAACCGCCCGCAAACGGTCCTGGACGATCTGACGCGTCTGCAACCGGTGCTCGAAGGTGGCTGCGTCACCGCCGGCAACGCCAGCCAGCTGTCCGACGGCGCCAGTGCCTGCGTGCTGATGGACGCGCGCCTGGCCGAACAGCGCAACCTGCGCCCGATCGGCCTGTACCGCGGCATCGCCGTGGCCGGCCTGGCCCCGGAAGAGATGGGCATCGGCCCGGTGTACGCGGTGCCGCGCCTGCTCAAGCAGCATGGCTTGAAGGTCGACGACATCGGCCTGTGGGAACTCAACGAAGCCTTCGCCTGCCAGGTGCTGTACTGTCGCGACAAGCTGGGCATCGACCCGGCGCGCCTGAACGTCAACGGCGGTGCCATCGCCATCGGCCACCCTTATGGCATGAGCGGCGCGCGGATGGTCGGGCATGCCTTGCTCGAAGGCAAACGACGCGGGGTGCGCTACGTGGTGGTGACCATGTGCGTGGGCGGTGGCATGGGTGCCGCCGGCCTGTTCGAAGTACTCTGAGACCGAGGAGCAACGACATGCTTGCAAACACATTTTCCCTGGCCGGCAAGACCGTGCTGGTGACGGGTGCCTCCAGCGGCCTGGGCGCCCACTTCGCACGCCTGGCCCAGGCCGCCGGCGCCCGCGTGGTGCTGGCAGCGCGCCGGGTCGAGCGCCTGCAGGCGCTGGCCGAGACGCTCCAGGCCAATGGCGGTGAAGCCTTGGCCGTGGCCCTCGACGTGACCCGGCGGGACAGCGTCGAACAGGCCTTCGACCAGGCCGAGGCGCGCTTCGGTGTGGTCGACGTGGTGATCAACAATGCCGGGATCGGCGACCCTGGGCGTTTTCTCGATCTGAGCGAGCAGGACTGGCAGCGCATGCTCTCGACCAACCTCGACGGCGTGTTCCACGTCGCCCAGTGCGCCAGCCAGCGCCTGGTCAAGGCCGAACGGCCGGGGAGCATCGTCAACATCGCCTCGATCCTCGGCCTGCGCGTGGGCAGTGGCCTGAGTCACTACTGCACGGCCAAGGCCGCCGTGGTGCAACTGACCAAGGCCATGGCGCTGGAGCTGGCGCGCTACCGGATCCGCGTCAATGCCATCGCACCGGGCTACTTCAAGACCGAGATGAACGAAGACTACTTCGACGGCGAGGCCGGCCAGGGCTACATCAAGGAGCAAGTGCCCATGCGCCGCCTGGGGCAATTGCAGGAGCTCGACGGCCCCTTGCTGTTGCTGGCCAGCGACGCCGGTGCCTACATGACCGGCAGCGTGCTGGCCGTGGATGGCGGACACCTGGTCAATCCGCTGTAACTGAAAAGGAGCCTGTATGCCTGTCGCCGCTTACCTGCCGCGCGTGATCGCGCTGGTCACCCACTTGCATCGCCCCGCCGCGCCCAGCCGCATGGCACAGTTGATCGAGCAGGTAAGCGCCGACTACCGGCAGCAGGCGCGCATCGAGGTCATCGAAACCACCCTGGCCGATTTGCTGCCGCTGGCGCGCGAGCTGGAAAACCGCCAGCAGGCAGACGTCATCCTGTGTTCCGGTGCGGCCGCAGACTACTTGCGCCAGCACCTTTCGACCACGGTGCGGACCCTGCACCTGGGCGAATTCGACCTGATCCGTGCCCTGGTGCTGGCCCGCGACCGGGCCAGCCGGGTGGGCATCCTCAGTTTTGGCCAGCCCTACCCGGAGCTGGCGGCGATGCAGGCGCTGTTCACCCTGCAGATCCGCGAGCACACCTACACCAGCCTGGAGCAAGCCCGGGCGCAGGTCCAAGGCCTGGTGGAAGATGGCTTCGAAGTCATCATCGGCTCGCCGACGGTCTGCCAGCTGGCCGACGCAGCCGGCGCCCAAGGGGTGCTGGCGCTGGATGCCGAAAGCCTGCGCCATACCTTCGACAGCCTGGTGACCTTGGCCGCCAGGCTTGATGAAACACCCGCGCGGCGCATGCCTCGTCGCCTGCGCGAGCAGCCCGCCGCGCGCCAGTTCAACGCCCGCCACCGCTTCGAGCAGATGCTCGGCGATGCACCGGCCTTTCGCGCCACCCTGCGCCTGGCGCAGCGTTACGCGCAGACCGATGCCACGGTGCTGATCACCGGCGAAAGCGGTACCGGCAAGGAGCTGTTGGCGCAAAGCCTGCACAACGCCAGCCCGCGCCAGCAGGCGCCGTTCGTGGCGATCAACTGCGCGGCCTTGCCTGAATCACTGCTCGAAAGCGAACTGTTCGGCTACGAGGACGGCGCCTTCACCGGCTCGCGCAAGGGCGGCAAGCCCGGCCTGATCGAGCTGGCCCACACCGGCACCTTGTTCCTCGACGAGATCGGCGACATGCCGGTGGCGCTGCAAACCCGCCTGCTGCGCGTGCTGCAGGAGCGCGAGGTACTGCGCCTGGGCGCCTGCGAGCCGACCGCGGTGGATATCCGAGTGATTGCTGCCACCCATTGCGACCTGACCGTGCGCATCGCCGACCAACGCTTTCGCCAGGACCTGTTCTATCGCCTGAACACCCTGCGCTTGGCCGTGCCGCCGCTGCGTGAGCGGATCGAAGACATCCTGCCGCTGTTCAATGCCCTGCTGGCGCGCCACAGCCGTGCGAGCGGCATGCCACCGGCAGCCCCGGAGCACGTGCAGCCCCTGCTGCCACTGCTGCTGCGCCACCCTTGGCCCGGCAACATCCGCGAGCTGGACAACATCGCCGAGCGCGCGGCCCTGTGCCTGGGCACACTGGGCGACGACGGCGGCGTCGACCTGCACACGCTGTTCCCGGAGTTACTCCACGCCGACACGGCCGAAGCCTTGCCCCCTGCCCCCACTGACAACCTGCGCAGCCTGGGCAAGGCGGCGGAAGCGGCCCATGCCCGCCAGGTGCTGGAGCGATGCGACGGCGACATGGACGAGGCCGCTCGGCGCCTCGGAGTCAGCCGTAGCACCGTCTGGCGTCGGGTACGCGGTTGACTGAAGCTTTGCCGGCTCGTGCTTGCCCATGGACCTGCAAGCCCTTGGTGTCCCCTACACAAGGCATCCTTCGAACATCGCCTGCAACCGCGTGCTATCGAGGCTTCCCCGGTGGCCGATGAAGATCATCTGGCTGAAAGGAGCACGGCCCTCCCAGCCATCTTCCGGCTTGATCTCGCTGCGGCTGCCCACCAGGTGCAGGATGCAGCGCTTGCCCGGTGCCTCTGCGATCTGGCACACCCCCTTGGCCCGGTAGATGTCCTTCGGCAAGGCCGCCAGTGCCTGGCGCAGGGCCTTCAGCGACAACGGCCGGTCACTGGAGAAGCTCCAGGTATCGAAGAGCGCCGAATGATCCTTCTCGCCCGCCACCCGCACCGAAGTCGGTGCCGGCGCCGACGGGGTGAGGCGCCAGCCGGACCTGGCGCGCCCTACGCCGAGCACCAGTTCCAGCGGAACCTCGCCGTACTCGCACTCCAACAGGCGGGCGTTGGGGTAGAACCAGCGAGCCTTCAGCGCGTCAAGTTGCTCGCGGCCGACCCGGTCGACCTTGTTCATGACGATGATGTCGGCCACATCCAGCTGCTCCATGGCCAGTTGCGCCATCTCGCCTTCCAGGCTGCCGAACTGTTCGGCGTCCACCACGGTGAGGATGGTGTCGATGGCGAGGGCGTCGCGAAACTGCGGATAACGCAAGGTGTTGGCGATCTTGCTCGGATTGGACACCCCGCTCGCCTCGATCACGATGTACTCGGGGCGGTTGCTGCGGTCATCCAGCAGGCGCCCGAGTTGTTCGATCAGGTCGCTCTCGACGGTGCAGCAGATGCAGCCGTTGGCCAGGCTGACGGTGGTCTGGGTCTGGCTGACGATCAGTTGGCTGTCGATGTTGATGGCACCGAAGTCATTGACCATCACCGCCATGCGCAGGCCGTGGTCGCTGTTGAGGATGCGGTTGAGCAAGGTGGTCTTGCCAGCACCGAGGAACCCCGACACCAGGGTCACGGGAATGGGGGGCAGTCTGCTCATTAGCGTGTCTCCTTGTCGCCGGCCATCAGAAGTTGGGCAGCTCGCCACGCCAGGTGGCCTGGTGGTTGGAGCCGTCGAACTCGCCGTTGCGGTCCCAGGTCACCTCACCTTCCAGCAGGGTGAGCTGCACCTGGGTGTTGTGGATGTTGCCCTTGGGCGCCACCTCGAACAGGTTGCGGTCAAGGACGATCAGGTCGGCGGACTTGCCCGCCTCGATGGAGCCGGCCTTGTCCTCGATGCCCATGCACCAGGCGCCATTGAGGGTCATCACGCGGATGGCCTGTTCGAGGCTGATGGGGCTGCCGTAGAACGTTCCTTCTTCTTCGCCAAAGGGGTTCTCGCGGGTGACCATGGCCTCGAAGCCGATCCAGGGGTTGATGCTCGAAACCGGCCAGTCGGTTCCCATGACCGCCACGCCGCCGTGCTCCAGCACGCCCTTGAAGTTGTAGGCGCGTTGCATGCGGTCCTCGCCGAACACCGCGCGGGCATTGGCGAAGGACGACGGGAACCAGCCCACCGGGGAGAATTCGGCGGTGACGTTGAGCTCGGCGAAGCGTGGCAGGTTGGCATCGAGCAGCGTGGTACTGTGCGCGCACTGGTGGCGCACGCCGCTGTAGCCGTTACGCTGGCGCGCTTGCGCCACGGCGTCGAGGAACAGGTCGGAAGCGCCGTCGCCGGTGCAGTGGGCGATCACCCGGATGCCCTTGCGGTCCATGTCCACCACCATGTCGGTGATGTGCTCCGGGGTCATGTTGAGGTGGCCACGCCAGCTGCTGTCACCCGGCCAGGCACTGGACAGGTAGGACGAGCGGGATTCGTGAGTGCCGTCGAAGTGGAACTTCACCGCGTTGGCGTTGAGCCGGGCGCTGCGGTAGTAGTGGCGCTCGCCGGCCAGCAATTGCCAGCGGCGTTTCACCGGGAAGATGTCGTCCTGCCAACTGATGGCGGCTTCGACCCGTACCGAGAGCTCGCCGGCCTGGTCGATGGATTTCAGGGCATCCAGGCGATGCTCGCAGACGTGGACGAACTTGGTGCCCACCACACCCTGGCCACTCTGGAACCACACACCTTCGCGATAGGCGCGCTTGAGGGCGTGCTGCGGCGTGGGCGGCATGGCGGCGTGCATCAGTGCATAGGCACCATCCACCAGGATACCGGTGGGTTCGCCCGTGACGCTGTCGCGCTCTATGTAGCCATGGCGCGGGTCCATGGTCTCGGCGTCGATGCCGGCCAGCTCCAGGGCCTTGGAGTTGACCATCATGCAGCCCCAGGAGCGGTCGAGGATGGCCACCGGGCGATCCGGCAGGACGCTGTCCAGCCAGTGGCGATCCGGCACCAGGCCGGCCTGCTTGAAGGTGTAGCGGACGAAGTACTGGCCATAGACCCAGCCATCGCCGGGGTGGGCGGCGGCGTAGTCGAGGATGGCCTGGCGGACCTGTTCCGGCGTCGGGTCTTCCACCCCCACTTCCAGGTATCCCGCGTAACCCGGGGCCAGCTTCAGGTCCGGGTGGGTGTGCATGTCGTACAGGCCCGGCATGGCGAAGCGACCCTTGAGGTCCAGGACCTGGGTGCGCGGTCCCGTCAGACTGTCCATGTCGGCATTTGTGCCAACCGCGATGAAGCGCCCGCCACGGATGGCCACGGCCTCTGCCCATGGGTTGGCGGCGTCCACGGTATAGATGCGGCCGTTGGTCAGCACCAGGTCGGCGGCACCGAGCGGGCCGGGTACGTTGCTGGAGCGGTAGTCGGTGTGTTGGTCCATGGCAGTCGAATCCGAAGCAAGGTGATTTTCTGGTTATGGGCCGGAGCGCCATGGGGCGCTCCGGCGGGGCGTCAGCCGACGATCAGGTGACCGAGCAAGGCAAGGATCGGCAGGGAGACGAGCACCCGCACGATGTAGATCAGCAGAAGGTCCAGCGGCTTCAGGCCGATATCGGCGCGAATCAACAGGATGGCCGCTTCGGTGAAGAAGATGATCTGGTTGACCGCCACGCCAACCATGACGAAGCGGGTCACTTCGCTCTGGATGGAGGCGCCGAGGATGGACGGCATGATGCTGTCGACCATACCCGCCAGCAGGGCCGGGGCGGCCTTCTCGGCTTCCGGCAGCTGCAGCAGCTCCATGTAGGGCACCAGCGGCATCGACAGGTACTTGAACAGCGGGGTGAATTCCACCAGCGACAGGCCCAGGCAGCCGATCACCATCATCGCCGGGTAGACCGAGATGGCGATGTCCAGGCTCACATGCACGCCATGGCGCAGCTGGGCGAAGATCGACGGCGCGGTATCGGCACGCTCGATGGCACGGCGCAGACCCAGTGCCATCAGGCCTTCACCTTCGCGTCGATCGGTGCGCAGCTGCTTGCCGACGAGCGGATTGTAGGCGTTGGGCTTGCCACGCAGGGGCGGCAGCTTGGGCACGATCAGGGCGCAGATCAGGCCCGTGACGGCAACGGCCGCGTACCAGGGCAGGAACATGTGTTCCATGCCGATCAGCTTCAGCAACAGGTAGGAATAGGCGATCGACACGATGGAGAAGTTGGTGGCGATCACACAGGCTTCGCGGCTGGAGTAGAAGCCCTGGCGGTACTGCTGGGTGGTGAGGATGATGCCGACACTGGAGGCGGCCAGCCAGGAGGCCATGCAGTCCACCGCGGCGCGGCCGGGCAGGCCGAAGAGCTTCTCGAAGCCACGGCTGACCAGGCTGCCGACGAACTCCATCAGGCCATAGTCGGTCAGCAGCGGCAGCAGCACCGCCGACAGGAAGTAAATGGCCAGGACCACCGGGCCGACGTCATACAGCATCACGCCGCCAGTGTTGCGGTGCCAGACCCACTCAGGGCCGATCTTCCAATAGGTCATGACCATCAGCACGGCGCCGATGACGCGCACGACGGTCCAGCCCATGCCGGGGTTGAACAACTGGACGAAGCGGTTGGGATGCTTCTTCAGCGAGCTGAAGGTGACCAGCACGGTGAGCAGGCTGGGAATGGTGGCAACGCCGACGGTGACCGGCACCATCAGCGGCTTGACCACGTCGTTGATGTAGTCGATCAGGAAGGCGATCAGGATGTTGCTCTTGCCGTTGATCTCGATCGGCACGAGAAACAGCATCACGCCGATCAACGAGGGGATCAGGAAGCGCAGCAGCTGTGCGGGGCTGTACTGCATCAAGAGGCCTCCGGACTTCGCGAAGACGCCGGACTCGGGTTGTTCGTTCATGGGTTCACACCTTTTTGTAGTTGTAGTGGACCTAGCGCCCGCTGGCGTGCCAGTACGCAGGCATTGTTCATCGCGATTCAGGGCGCAACGCAGGAACTCAGGCGCGGAAAGTCGCGTCCAGGCGGTCAAGCCGGCGCAGTTCGGACTGCCACACCAGGTCAACGCTTTCCAGGTGGTAACGCTCGTTCTCCATCTGCCGTGCGGTGAACTCGCAGGCCTCGTGGTCCGGTACGGTCAGTTCACGGCCGGTCTTCAGGGCTTCCAGTTGGATCCGGCAGGCCTGGTCCAGGTAGTACATGCGGAAATAGGCTTCGGCGACGCTTCGGCCCACGGTGAGCAAGCCGTGGTTGCGCAGGATGGCGCTGTGCTTGTCGCCCAGGGCGTCGACGATGCGCTGGCGCACTTCCAGGTCCAGGGGCACGCCCTCGTAGTCGTAGTAGGCCACACGGTCGTAGAACATCATGTTGGTCTGGTTCAGCGGCAGCAGGCCCTCTTTCAGGGCGGCGACGGCCATGCCGGCCAAGGTGTGGGTATGCATCACGCAGACGGCGTCGTGGCGGCTCATGTGCACGGCACTGTGCACGGTAAAACCGGCGGGGTTCACTTCGGGAGCACTGTCATCGAGCTTGCGGCCATTGACGTCGATGGCCACCAGGTTGGAGGCGCACACCTCGCTGGGGCGCAGACCGTACGGGTTGATCAGGAAGGCCGGCTCGTCCGTCGGCAGCCTGACCGAGATATGGGTAAAGACCTGGTCGCTCCAGCCGTTGACCTCCAGCAGCCGGTAGGCGGCGGCGAGATCGGTGCGGAGCATCTGTTCGTTCGTTGTTGTAATCATGGAACCATCCAGTCGTTCAGGTGCGGCTATCGCTGGGCAGCACGGTGCATCCCTGATGCCTACGCACGGCCTGTGCGCCTACCCGCCTATGGTCCTTCGAGGAGGTAGATTAGGGGGCTTGCCTGGGGGCGAATATCGATTTATCTTGCAGACAATCATTCCAAAACGTCATGAACTCTGATGCGCAGACAGCTCCCCAGCATGATCTCCCTCTGCTGCTTCTCCGCCTTCGCCCGGCACATGAGCGTGACGCGCGCGGCCGAAGAGCTGAACCTCACCCAGAGCGCCGTGAGCCGGCAGATCAAGAACCTCGAGGACATGCTCGGCTGCCCCCTGGTGGAAAAGGTCCGCCAGCGCTTGCTGCTGACCGACAAGGGCCGTGAGTACGTACAGGAAGTCGCGCTGCTGCTGGACCAGCTGGAGGCTGCCACCCTGCGCGTAAGCAGCAGCCATTCCAGACGCCTGCGGGTCGGCGCCGAGCCGTCCTTCACCACCCGCTGGTTGCTGCCCAAGCTCAAGAGCTACGCCCGGGAACACCCCGAGGTCGAGCTGGAGATCATGAACGACCTCCGGCGCCTGTATGACCGGTATGAAGGCTACGACGTCGGCATCCTCTACGGCGACGGCAACTGGGCCGAGTTCGACTCCCGCCTGCTGATGGAGGGGGAAATGGTCGCGGTGTGCACCCCCGACCTGCTGGAGCGCTTTGGACCGATCGTCGAGCGACGTGACATCCTGCGCTATCCGCTGCTGCACCACAGCTCCCTCACCGGTCTGACAAAATCCTCGACCCAGCTCTGGCTGCACCATGCCGGTCTGTCGGCAAAGGAAATCGAAGCCCTGCCCGGCCAGCGCCTGGAGCACTTTCAGTTCGTGCTCGATGCCGCCCTGCATGGACTTGGCGTCACGGTGCTGCCGCGCTTCTTTGTCGAGCGGGAGGTTTGCGAAGGGCTGCTGGTGCTTGCCTGCCAGGAGGCGCTGGTGGCGGGACGGTACTACGTGGTGTGGCCGAAGCAGAACAACGATGCCAAGGTGAAGCATCTTGTCGACTGGTTGCTGCAGTGGAGGGAGCCGGGTCCGGATTGAACGCTACGGCGCGTTCGATGCCCACGGTTACCCCTCTCCTGTCAGGCAGAGGGGTAAACAAGGCATTCAGCCGTGGCCGATTACACCCAATCACGCCGCAGCGGCTGGCACATGCAGTGCACGCCACCACCCCCCTTGGCGATCATGCTGATGTCCGGGTCATAGACCTTCAGCCCCAGGGCCAGGCACTTCTCCTTCAGGGTCAGGCTGGTGGACGGCAGCAGCACTCGCCCCTCGCCCAGGGCTACGACGTTGCAACCCAGCTCCATGGCGTCCTTGAAGGGAATATCGACGATCTCGATGCCCTTGGCCTTCAGCCAATTCACCAGTTCGGGCTCCACCGCATCGACGCAGACCGCCGCCAAGCGGTCGGCGAGCATCACGCACAGCGCGTCCATGTGCACGAAGAACGGGTCCATGCCGTAGAGCTTCACTTCCCAACCCTCGGCTTCCAGCCAGCCTTTCATCTGCTGAACCGCCGGCGCCTGGGAGCGCTCGCCGGTGTAGCCGCAGAGGATCACCCCCGGCTGCAGCATCATGAAGTCACCGCCTTCGAATGAGCCGGCGCTGATCATGTCATAGATCGGAATATCGTTGTCCTTGTAGAACTGGATCACCGGGGCGTACTCGCCACGGCGCCACCACTGGGCCATCTGGGTGACGATCGGGCCGAAGGGGGTCATCACGCTCGAGTCGCGGGCGAACACCTGATACTTGAGGTTGGGGTCGGTGGGCAGCATGTGCACCTTCACCCCCGCCTCGCGGTAGGCGTCGACCATCTCGGCGTGCTGGGCACGGGCCACATCGGCGTCGAAGCGGTAGCCCAGGCGCAGGCTCTTCTTCGAAATGGAGCTGGTCTCCAGCCAGTGGTAGTGGTCCACCGGCCCCAGCAGCACGTCACGCAGGGTGCCGTATTCGGAGTTGGCGCCCCAGTGCTCCAGGCGCGGTGTGTCGCCGCTGTCGCGGCGGTGCTTGAGGGTGAATGCACTCATGGTGTTCTCCAGGTCAGGAATGGGCCATGCGCAACATGGCGTGTAGCAAGACGTTTGCGCCGGCCTCGAGGTCGGCGGGGGCGGCGTCCTCAGCCTCGTTATGGCTGATGCCACCTTTGCAGGGGACGAAGATCATGCTGGTGGGGGCGACCCGCGCCAGGTACACCGAATCGTGGCCGGCACCACTGCACATGGGCATGTGCGAGTAGCCCAATTGCGCCACGGCGTCCTGCACCGCGGCCACGCAGTCGGCATCGAAGGCCACCGCCGGGGAATGCCACTCTTCACGGATATCGGCTTCGAGGCGCAAGCGCCCTGTCTCTTCAGCGACGATCGCGCGAAAGGCGGCGTCCAGCCGATCCAGCACAGCCTGCTCGGGGTGGCGCAGGTCCACTGCCAGCACCAGGCGCTCGGGTACCGTGTTGCGTGAGCCGGGTTCGACACGGATGTCGCCGAACGTCACCCGGGCCCAGGGCCCGTGCTCTTCGGCCAGGCGATACAGGCGCGCAAGGATTGCGGCCAAGCCCATGAAGGGATCCCGCCGCACGGTCATCGGCGTCGGCCCGGCATGCACCGGCTGGCCGGTGAGGGTCAGGTCGTACCAGCGAATGCCCTGCACCCCGGTCACCACCCCTACGGTGAGGTGCTCGGCTTCGAGGATCGGGCCTTGCTCGATGTGGACTTCGAAGGCGGCAGCCAGGGGCCTGGCCTGTGCCGGTAGTTCGCCGAGGTAGCCGATGCGTTCCAACTCGGTGCGGAGGGTCAGGCCCTGGCGGTCGGCACGGCCATGGCCATAAGCGAGGTCGAAGGCGCCGGCCCAGACGCCAGAGCCGATCATCGCCGGCGAAAAGCGCGCGCCCTCCTCGTTGGTCCACACCGCTACCTCCAGGGGTGCGCGGGTGCACAGGCCGGCGTCGCTCAGGGTCTGGATCACCTCCAGGCCGGCCAGCACGCCATAGACGCCGTCAAAGCGCCCGCCGGTGGGCTGGGTGTCCAGGTGCGAACCGGTAAGCACCGGCGCCAGGCTGTCGTCGAGCCCGGCGCGGCGGGCGAAGATATTGCCCATCCGGTCGACGCTCACGGTACAGCCAGCCTCGATGCACCAGCCGACGAAAAGGTCGCGACCGGCCTTGTCGAGGTCGGTCAGGGCCTGGCGATTGCAGCCGCCCTGGTCGGTGGCGCCGATTTGCGCCATCGCCATGAGGCGGGCCCAAAGGCGTTCGCCATTGATGCGAAGTGAAGCAGTGTGGGTGTTGGCCATGGGATGCTCTCTCGACGGACCACCGGCGTGGAGTCGGTGGTGGATACGAGAGGCAGCCTAGAGTCGGCGGGCGAACCCAACCATACCCGGATCAGGGTAGGACCCGGCTCAGGCCACGCCGGAGGCGGTGACGCTGGCGATGAACTGGGAGAACAGCTCGCCCTGGGAGCTGATGCCGAGCTTGGCGTGGATGTTCTTGCGATGGACGCCCACGGTATCGGTGGAGATGGCCAGTGCGTGGGCCACCGACTTGGAGGAATGCCCGCGCAGGATCAGCCGTGCCACCTCGGCCTCGCGCTCGGTCAGGCAACCCTCTCCGAAGCGCTCGAAGGCACGCTCCAGCTGCCGGTGCAATGCCTGCCCCTCGCCCTCCCCGTCCACCAGGACGGCGCCCCAGTGGCGGCGGGCGGCGGCCCCCACCAGCGGCTCGATGGCCTGCAACCTCGCCAGCTCCTCGGCGGCGAAGGCGCCATGGCCGGCGAGACGCCCCATGGACAGGGCCAGGCCGCCGGCACCGGCAAGGTCGATGAGGATGTTCACTTCGTCCGCCAGCCCATGGGACACGTAGAAGCTGCGGTAATACTCCGACGCCTGAAAACCGTCCGGCGCGATATCAGCCAGCCGCAGCACGCCCCGCCGCCCTTCGATACAGGCCTGGCGTACCGGGTCAAGCAGGTAGGGCCCTACCAGGTAGCGCTGGATCTCTTCCCGCCGCTCGGGCAGTACCCGGCCCGCCTCCAGCATCGCCGGCGGCCTTGCGGGCACGTGGGCGACGATGAAGGCGGTGTCGATGGGCACCGCCGCAAACACCGACTGCAGCAGGCGCGCAGGGAAATCGGCACGGCCGATGGCCTCAATCAGCGGGGCTTCATGGCTCAGCCAGCGGGCGAGGTCGAAGGCATGGTCGATCAAGGGCAGCTCGTCTCGTGGTACGCAGAGGCGCTCATTGTCCAACAGCACGAGCCTGCGGGCCAACTCTCGTGATTTGGATTTGACATGAATGTTATCGCTAACATAGATTGCCTGTCACCTTGCTTTGGAGACGCCTCATGCCCATCAGCCAGACTAACCCTCGGGTGGGGCTGTTCGTCACCTGCCTGGTAGACCTGCACCGCCCCAGCGTCGGCTTCGCCGCCGTGGACTTGCTGGAACAGGCAGGCTGCCGAGTCGAGGTGCCGCAAACCCAGACCTGCTGCGGCCAGCCAGCCTACAACAGCGGCGCCGCCGACCCGGCCCGGGCGCTGGCGAAGCAGCTGATCGCGGCCTTCGAACATTACGACTACCTGGTGGCCCCCTCGGGCTCCTGCCTCGGCATGATCAAGCGGCACTACCCCGAGCTGCTCAAGGACGACCCCGCCTGGCATTCGCGCGCCCTGGCCCTGGCCGAGCGCAGCCATGAGCTGCTGAGTTTCCTCGACGAGACGATGGCCTGGCAGCCAACCACCGCTTACCCGGGCAGTGTCACCTACCACGACGGCTGTTCCGGCCTGCGCGAGCTGGGTATCGAGCAACAGCCGCGACGCCTGCTGGCCGGCGTGGTGGGTCTGAAGCTCGTGGAGATGGCGCACGCGCAGACCTGCTGCGGCTTCGGCGGCACTTTCTGCATCAAATACCCCGATATTTCCGCACGGATGGCCAGCGAAAAGGTCGCCAGTATCCGCGCCAGCGGCGCTGACACCCTGCTCGGCGGCGACCTCGGCTGCCTGCTCAACATCAGCGGCCGGCTGACCCGCCTGGGCCAGTCGGTGCGGGTGTTTCACACCGCAGAGGTGCTGGCCGGCATGACCGACGCCCCGGCCATCGGCGAAGGCAGGAGCACCTGATGGAACTGCGCTCTGCCCACTTTCAGCCCAGCGTCCGCGCCGCCCTGTTCGATCCGGACCTGCAAGAGGCCATGGCCGACAATCGCCGCTTCGCCGCCCATGTGCGCGAGCAGGTGGCGGCCAGCGGCAGCTTCCAGGCCCTGCGCGAACGGGCCCGGGCCGTCAAGGACCACACCCTGGCCCATCTCGACCACTACCTGGAACGCTACGAAGTCGCCGCGCAAGCGCGGGGCATCCAGGTGCACTGGGCCGCGACCCCCGAAGAGGCGCAGCAGCAGGTGCTCGCCATCTGCCGCCAGGCCGGTGCGCGCCGGGTGATCAAGGGCAAGACCATGATCGGCGAGGAGATGGGCATCAACGCGGCCCTGGCCCACGCCAACATCGAGCGCGTCGAGACCGATCTGGGCGAATACATCCTGCAGCTGGCCGACGAGCCGCCCAGCCATATCAACGGCCCGGCGATCCACAAGACCCTGCGCCAGGTGCAGGCACTCTTCCACCAGCATCACCAGGGGCTGGGGCGCGAGCGATACCTGGAAGACCCGGCCGAACTTCTAGCCGAAGCCAGGCGCCTGCTGCGCGGTCAGTTCCTGGCGGCCGATGTGGGCATCACCGGGGCCAACTTCCTGATCGCCGAGGACGGCACCCATGTGCTGGTGACCAACGAAGGCAATGGCGACCTTACCAGCCTGCTGCCGCCGGTGCGCATCGTCCTGGCGAGCATCGAGAAGGTGCTGCCGACCCTGGCGGATGCCGGCACCCACCTGCAGTTGCTGGCCCTGAGCGCCACCGGCCAGCCGCTGACCAGTTACACCTCGGTGTATGGCGGCGCCGATAGCGACGGCCCCGAGCAATGCCATGTGGTCCTGCTGGACAACGGCCGCAGCGAGATGCTCGCCGGCGCCTTCCGCCCCATGCTGCGCTGCATCCGTTGTGCGGCGTGCATGGACAACTGCCCTGTCTACAACTGGGTCGGCGGCCACGCCTACGGCTGGATCTACCCAGGCCCCATGGGCTCGGTGTGGACGCCGAACCTCGCCGGTCTGGAAGACACCCGCGACCTGCCCAACGCCTGCACCCTGAACGGCCGCTGCAAGGAAGTCTGCCCCCTGCAGATTCCCCTTCCCGACATGCTCCGCGCGCTGCGCGAACAGCAGTGGCAACGGCAGCTGACGCCCACCGGCCCCCGCCTGGGCCTGCGCTTGTGGGCGGCGCTGGCGCGGCGCCCGGCGCTCTACCACCGGCTTACCGCCCTGCTAGCCTGCGCCCTGAAACTGGCCGCGCGTGGCCGTGGCCGGCTCCGCCGCCTGCCACTGGCCGGCGCCTGGACCGCCGAGCGCGACCTGCCCGCGCCCCAGGGCGCCACCTTCCAGCAACGCTGGCAACGTCAGCAGAAGGAGAAACGCCAATGACGTGCTCACGTGCGGCCATTCTTGGCAAGGTGCGCCAGTCGCTGGGTCGTCAATCGGGCGATTGCGTCCAGCCGGCGCCACCGCCCGCTGCGATCGTCACGGGCGACGGCAGCGACCTGGAGCAGCGCCTGCGTGAACGCCTGGCGCTCACCGGAGTAACCTTGCAAACCCTGGCCAGCCCAGACGAGCTCGCCAGCGCCGTGGCAGCCTACCTGGCACCTTTGGGCTTCACCCATGCGGTGGCTCTGGCACCGGGATTGGCGCACGAGCGCTGGCAGGGCGTGGCGGTGGATGTGGGCGGTGCCCTGCCCCATCACCAAGTGGCGGTAACCCGTGCCTTCGCTGCCGTGGCGGCCAGCGGCAGCCTGGTGTTTCTGGCAGGCCCCGACCATCCGCCGCGCTCAGGCTTTTTGCCAGAGCATCATCTGGTGGTGCTGTCAAAGGCGCGGCTGGTGGGGCGGCTGGAGCAGCTGTGGCCGTTGGTGGCCGGGCATCCGGGTGAGGCGCTGCACCTGGTGGGTGGCCCCTCCAGCACCGCCGATATCGGCGGCCAGCTGCTCTACGGCGCCCATGGCCCGCGTGCCGTGCATGTACTGCTAACGCCCTGAGGATTCAACCGCGCAGCGCGGTGGACTCGCGCGCCACCAGCTCGCAGCCCACATCCACATTGACCGCACTGGGCGCCTCGTTGCGGATGCGCTGGAAAAGCAGCTCCACGGTGGCGTCGGCCACGCGCTCGGAGGGGATCCGCACGCTGGTGAGCGACGGTGTGGCCACCCGCGCGATGGGCATATCGCCGAAGCCGCAGATGCCCAGGCGCCCGGGCACGTCCAAGCCCAGGCGCTGACAAGTGAACAGCGCGCCGAGGGCCGGCATGTCGTTGGTGAAGAACGCCCCGTCGCAATCGATCTCGCCCCGAACCAGACGCTCGATCACCGCCACGCCGTCGTCGACCTGGGGTATGGGGGATGTGTTGAAGCGTTGCGGCTCGACACCGATCGCGTCGCGCACCGCGTGGCGGAAACCGGCGAAGCGCAGGTTCTCGCGCTCGTCGTCATAGCCGAAGAAAGCCGGCCGGCGATAACCGGACTCCACCAGGTGGCGCCCGGCCGCGGCCCCGGCCGCCCAGTTGGAGAAACCCACCACCTGCCCCACGGGCTGGCGCGGCACCTCGCCCTCGGGCAAGTCCCAGAGTTCGATCAGGGGGATGTCGGCGGACTGCAACAGCGCCAGGGTTTGCGCCGAGTGATAGCCGTAGGCGAGGATCAGGCCGTCCAGCTGACGGCCGAGGAAAGCCCGCAGCAGCTTGTGCTCCTCGTCCTGGGAGAAGCGCGTCTCACCGATCAGCAGGTGGTAGCCGGCACGGGCCAGGCCTTGCTGAAGCACCTCGATGGTGGTGGCGAGAATGGGGTTGGTGATGGTGGTGATCATCGCGCCGATGATGCCACTGCGCCCGGTCACCAGCTGGCTGGCAGCCAGGTTCGGCACGTAGCCCAGCTCGCGCACCGCCTGCTCGATCTTCTGCCGAGTGCGTTCGGTAACCTTGTCCGGCTTGCTCAGCGCCCGCGAGACCGTCATGCCGGATACCCCGGCCAATCGAGCGACGTCATGCAGGGTAGCGGGTTTGCTCTTGGTGGACATCCTGGCCTCTGGCGCCTGTGGTAAGTGGCGCATTATCCCTGAACGGCCCTGTGAATGGGCAAGTCCCTGCCTGAGGGGGCGAAATCATTCGCCCCCTCAGGCAGGGCCACAGTTGCGGCATCAGGCCAGGAAGTCGGCGTGCTCCCACACCTCGATCAAGGTCGGGCGATCGGCCTTGGCGGCGGTCTCGAGCAGCGCTGCCAAGTGATCCAGGCTGGTGACCATCTCGGCGTTGCAGCCAAAGGCGCGGGCCAGGCCCTGGAAATCCGGCGTGTAGATGTCGACGCCGAGGGTGGGGATGTCGCGGTTCTGCATGTAGCGCTTGATTTCGCCGTAGCCACTGTTGTTCCACAGCAGCACGATGATGGGCGCGCCGGCTTCCACCGCCGACGCCAGCTCCGGCAGGGTGAACTGGATGCCACCATCGCCGATCAATGCGATCACAGGGCGCTGCGGTGCCGCCAACTTGGCGCCGATGGCAGCCGGCAGACCGTAGCCGAGCGTGCCGTAGCCAGTGGCGGAGTTGAACCAGCTGCGGGTGCGGGTGGCTTCGAACAGGTAGTTGCCCGAGTACACCGGCTGGGTGGAGTCGCCCGCCACGATCAGGTCCGGCAGGGTGCGCTGAAGGGTGTCCAGCACCTTGCACTGGCCCTTCCAGTTGGCCGGCCACTGGGCGTCCAGCTCCGCACGCACCGTGGCCGCGCGTTGGCTGCCCACGCCTTCGGCATTGAACGCCGGCACTTCGCCCAAGGCCGCCACCAGGGCCTGCATGGCCTGGCGAGCGTCGCTGAGGATGGCGAGGTCTGCCGGGTAATTGCGGTTCAGCTGCTCGGCGTCGATGTCGATGCGGATCAGCGGGCTCTCGATGCGGAAGTTGCCGTCGAACACCCCGTCGTAGTCGGTCTCGCCCAGTTCGGTGCCGATGGCCAGGATCAGGTCCGAGGCCAGCACCCTCTTGCGCACCGGCACCCAAGTCTGGTTGCTACCCAGCGCCAAGGGATGGCCTTTGGGCAGTACGCCCTTGGCGTTGATGGTATATGCGGTGGGTGCATCCAGGGCTTCGGCCAGGCGCTGGGCCTCGGCGGCGGCGTCGGCGCAGCCGCCACCGAGCAGCAGCAGCGGACGCTTGGCAGCCTTGAGCATCGCGGCGGCGCGAACGATGGCGTGCGGGCACGGCCCCGGGCGGCTCGGCAGCGCGCCCAGCTTGCGGCGCACATGGTCGGCCGGCGCGGTGATCACGTCGATGGGGATCTCAATGTGTACGGGGCGCGGACGGGCGCCGTTGAACACAGCGAAGGCGCGGGTCAGCACCTCAGGCAGTTCATCTGGGCGCATCAGGGTGTGACTGAAGGCGGCCACGCCGGACACCAGGTTGCTCTGCGACGGCAGCTCGTGCAGGCGGCCACCGCCCATGCCCAGTTGCCCGGTGTTGTTGACACTGGAGATCACCAGCATCGGGATCGAGTCGGCATAGGCCTGGCCCATGGCGGTGGTGATGTTGGTCATACCCGGGCCGGTGATGATAAAGCACACGCCCGGCTTGCCGGAAACGCGGGCATAGCCGTCGGCCATGAAGCCGGCGCCCTGCTCGTGGCGCGGCGTCACATGGCGGATGGCGGTGTTGGGCAGACCGCGATACAGCTCCACGGTGTGCACGCCGGGAATACCGAACACGGTATCCACGCCCAGCCCTTCCAGCAGCTCAACCAGCAGTTCTCCGCAGGTCAACATGAAGTGTCCTCCAAGGATATGTCATCGAATGGAGGGCACTGTAACACCAGATTGTTAGCGCTAACATTGCTTTTGTCGGATTATTCATCGGCAACAATAACCTGCAGATCGAGCATGCAAAGCCACTTTCAATTTCACCCCTCCTGCCTGCTGCAGGCGACAAGCCCCTTTGCCAACCAGCACCCAGCCACCCTCCCGCCAGGCCCCTGGTCTGGCGGCGGTACGCGGTGGGTTTTCAGGTCGGCCTGGTCACAAATCCTCAATACAAACGTGACATTTTTTCAACTTGCCGCGATCTGCCTAGCGACGACGACGGAGCTGTCAAATGAAGGTTACGGTTTTTGGTACCGGCTATGTGGGCCTGACCCAGGCGGTGTGCCTGGCCCAGGTGGGGCACTCGGTGCTGTGCATGGACGTCGATGCCGAACGGGTCGCCGCCCTCGATCAAGGACACTGTCCGATCTTCGAGCCCGGCCTGGCGCCGTTGCTGGAAAAGAACCTGGCGTGCGGGCGCTTGCGCTTCAGCACCGACCCAGGCCTTGCCAGCAACCATGCCCGCCTGCTGTTCATCGCCGTCGGCACGCCGCCGCTGGCCGATGGCGGTGCCGACCTGAGCCAGGTGTTCGCCGTGGTCGACAACATCCTCGAACACGCCATCGGTGCCAAGGTGATCATCAACAAGTCCACTTCGCCGGTGGGCACGGTGGATCGGATCAAAGCGCGCATCGCCCAGGCCGTGGCCGACACCGGGCGCTTCCAGGTCATCAGCAACCCGGAATTTCTCAAGGAAGGCACGGCCCTGGATGACTGCATGAGCCCCGAGCGCATCATCATCGGCGGCGCCGGGCCAGGCGAGGTGGAGCTGCTGCGCGAGCTGTACAGGCCGTTCAACCGCAAGCGGGAAAAGCTCATGGTGATGGACGCCCGCAGCGCCGAGCTGACCAAGTACGCGGCCAACTGCATGCTGGCGACGAAGATCTCCTTCATCAACGAAATGGCCAACCTGGCCGAGCACCTGGGCGCCGACATCGAAATGGTGCGCCGCGGCATCGGCTCGGACCCGCGCATCGGCTACGACTTCATCTACGCCGGCTGTGGCTTTGGCGGCTCGTGCTTCCCCAAGGACCTGCAAGCCCTGCGCCGCAGTGCCGAGGCGGAAGGTTTCGATCCGCAACTGCTGCATGCAGTCGAGTCGGTCAACCAGCGGCAGAAGCATCGGCTGTTCGACAAGATCCAGCGGCACTACCCGGGCGGCTTGCGTGGCAAGGTCTTCGCCTTGTGGGGGCTGTCGTTCAAGCCCAACACCAATGATATTCGCGAGGCTTCCAGCCGGGTGCTGCTGGAAGCCTTGTGGGCTGCAGGGGCGCGGGTTCAGGCTCACGACCCGCAGGCGATGGAGGCGATCCAGCAGCACTACGGCCCGCGACCGGACCTGCAGCTGGTGCCGTGCAAGGACGATGCGCTGCAGGGCGCCGACGCCCTGGTGATCGTCACCGAATGGCAGGACTACCGAGTACTGAACCTGGAGCAGGTGTCGCTGCAACTGGCCGACCGGGTAGTGTTCGACGGCCGCAACCTGTTCGAGCCCGAGTACATGGCCGCCGCAGGCCTGACCTATTACGGCATCGGCCGTGGGCAGATGCTGCCGCACGGGCAGACAACTGTGTTTCAACCCGCACACGCTGGCCGTTGACAGCGCGGGCAAAAACCGCACAATCGCCGTCCATTTTTTTAGACTGGACGCCCCTCATGCAACGGATTGTGATTCTGGGCAATGCTGGCAGTGGCAAATCGACGCTTGCCCGTGCCTTGGGCCAGCGGCTCGGTTTGCCGGTCATTCATCTGGACAAACTGTTCTGGGAACCTGGCTGGACCGAGCCCGACCCTGAGCAATTCCGCACCCGGGTCGGCGAAGCCGTCGCCGGTGACAGCTGGGTGTGCGAAGGCAACTACGCCCGGCGCACCTTCGACCTGCGCCTGCCCCGCGCGCAGCTGGTGATCTGGCTGGACACACCGCGCCTGACCTGCCTCAAGCGCGTGATCGTGCGCAGCGTACTGGACAGGCCTCGGCCTGATCGGGCAGCGGGCTGCAAAGAACAGTTGGACAAAGCGTTTCTTGAGTTCCTGAAGTTTGTCTGGCAGTTCGACAGGGGTTATCGGCCAGGCATTGAAGCCATGCGGCTGGCTGTGGCGCCTGAAGTGCGGACGGTGCATTTGCGGGGCGAGCGGCAGATCCGGGATTTCCTGGAGAATCTGGACAGCGCGGTCACCTTGGCTGATGGCATGCCTTGATCAGGGCTCAGCGTGATCCATGTGGGAGCCGGCTTGCCGGCGATGAGGCCATATCAGATTGCCCATTACTTTCTATCTTGCGAGTACGACCGTGCTCGCTGGATCAATACTCGAGATGAAGCTATACCGAAAGTCTCCAGCGTGGAGGTTGCTCCACAGGCTCGAAGCATCCGAGGAGAACTTCACGGTGTCGACTCAGCTGGTCATACGCAACATGACACGTCCCGAGCTGGACGAGCTTGTCGACTGGGCTGCCCGTGAAGGTTGGAACCCCGGCCTTCACGATGCCGAGCTGTTCTGGGCCACTGACCCTGCAGCCTTCATCGCAGCGTCCAGGGGCGCTGAACTGATAGGGGGCGGTGCCATCACCTCCTACAATGGCGAGTTTGGCTTCATGGGATTTTTTATCGTCCGTCCTGAATATCGAGGCCAAGGCCTGGGCAATACCCTCTGGCACGCACGCCGCGAGCGACTCCTCACCCGCCTGCGCCCAGGCTCGAGCATCGGCATGGACGGCGTCTTCGCGATGCAGGACTACTACGCCAAGGGTGGTTTCGTCTTCTCCCATCGCAACCTGCGTTTTCGTACCAGCGTCAGCAAACGCCCAACGACTTCGCAGCTGGACGACCAGGACATTGTTCCGTTGGCCGCCTTCCCTTTCGATCAGGTCGTCGCTTACGACCGCACCTGCTTCCCCGCCGCACGCGAAACCTTCCTGAACGGGTGGATAGCCCAAGCCGATGCACTCGCCGTAGGTTGCCGGCGTGACGGCAGGCTCAGCGGCTATGGCGTAGCAAGGCGCTGCCGGGAAGGCTGCAAGATTGGCCCTTTGTTTGCCGATGACACCTTGGCAGCCAATGCGCTTTATGCGCACCTGGCGGAATTTGCCCAGGGTGGCCCGCTGTTTCTCGATGCCCCGGAGAACAACCCCGCTGCCATGGCGCTCGTGCAGCAACAGGGCATGATCGAGGTTTTCGGCTGTGCGCGCATGTACCTCGGCCCTCCTCCTGCGATCGCGCACGAACGTGTGTTCGGCGTCACGACGTTCGAGCTGGGCTGATGTCCGCGCGCGACCTCATCGGTTACGGTGGCCACCCACCCCACCCGCGCTGGCCCGGTGAGGCGCGCGTCGCCCTCCAGTTCGTACTCAACATCGAAGAGGGCGCGGAGTCATGCCTGCTCAATGGCGATGCACAATCGGAGGCCTGGCTTCACGAGCTACCGGGCCGCCCGCCGCGCGTGGGGGAACCCGATCCGAGCGTCGAGGGCATGTACGAATACGGCGCGCGTGCGGGCGTGTGGCGCATTTTGCAACTGTTCAATGCCCGAGGCCTACCGCTGACCGCCTTCGCCGTCGGCCGGGCACTGGAACTCACCCCGGCGATTGGCCATGCGCTCTGCGCTGCCGGGCATGAGATTGCAGGACATGGCTATCGTTGGCTGGACTATCGCGATATGCCCGAAGACCAGGAGCGGCGCCATATCGGTCTCACACGCGACGTGATCGAGCAAATCTGCGGTAAACGCCCCGTAGGTTGGTACACCGGAAGGGTCAGCCAGAACACCCGCCGCCTGGTGCGCGAGGAAGGCGGGTTTCTCTACAGCTCGGACGCCTACAACGATGATCTGCCCTATTGGCTTGCTGGCTCGCCCGCCCATCTGGTGATCCCTTACACGCTTGTCAACAACGACGCTCGCTATCTGCTGTCGAACGGTTTCGCCAGCGGTGAAGACTTCTTCCGGCTGCTCAAGGATGCGTTCGACCTGCTGTGGCAGGAGGGCTCGCACCACCCGAAGATGATGAGCGTCGGCCTGCATGGGCGAATCAGTGGTCATCCTGGGCGCGCGATGGCACTCGCGCGCTTTCTCGACTACGTGCAAGGCCACGACGCGGTGTGGATCTGCCGGCGCGAAGAAATTGCCAGGCACTGGATCACCCACTTCCCCGCCTGAGCGCCCAGATAACCCTCGTTTGGGTGGATGGAAAACCCAAAAACCCCCAAATAAGGGTAATTTCTGGGTAACGCCTCTAGCGCGCTGGGCCTCAACCCAGACGCCAGCGGCTATCGAGCCTGGCATGCTGCGTGCTTGTTCCATTATCGAAATTGCATTGCAGAGTGTTCTCTCACAATCTCGAGGTGTGAAGCGCATGCCGCAAACTCAAGAGAGTACCCCGCCCACCGCGGCATGCGAAAAGTCCAGTCGGCATGAACGCGCCTCGCTTTGGGCGAAACTCAAAGCCACCCGAAGACCTTCGCTCCCCATCAGAGCCCGTATCCTCGTACTCGCCGCCCTGGTTGGACTCATTGCCACCAGCGTGATTGTCAGTATCAGCACCGAACAAAGTACGGCATTCACGGCCAAGTTCATCCAGGCCTTGGGAGCAGTGGACACGGCAAGTTCGGGGCTGCCGGGGTATCAAACAAGCGACATACTGGACTCACGTGCGGACAGCGGCTTGTCTCAAGAAGACCGGATCAATCGTCAGCAGGCACGACATCAGTTTTTTGCGAGCCTGAGCAACATTGCCAGTCAATCGGATACTTTATTGATCAATGTTTATGCAGCCGACAAAGTCATCATCTGGTCCAGCAACTCAAAACTGATCGGCCAGCAATTCCCGGACAACGACGAGCTTGAGAGCACCGAGTCCGGCAAGGGCGGCGTCGTTGCAAGCTACCATCAGGTAAAAGAAAGCCGTAAAGAACAGCAGTTCAGTCGAATGCCGAGCAACCTGTTCATCGAGCACTACATCCCGCTCGTCAACAAAGCGGGTGAAGTACCTTCCGTGGTGGAGTTCTATACAGAACCCCCAGGATGGCTGACCCAGACCCGATTGGGGTACGGGGTGCTGTGGTTGGCCTGCTCGATTGGCGCAGCGTTGATCTATCTCGGCCTTCTCGCCTTTACGGGCAGGCTTGGCAACCTGTTTCCTTCGAGGACTCAAAAGAACATTGACCACGAAATGGCTACCTTGCTTAACGAAGTGACCAGCGTCGTGGCTCACAACTTACGCAACCCGCTCGCCGCGGTCCGCTCCAGTGCCGAGTTGGCCCTGGAGATCGGGACTCAAGCCGCCGGCAAAAACATCGGGGACATCATCAACCAGGTCGATTGCATGTCGGACTGGATCAAGGAACTGCATGTTGCGTCCACATCGATGAAGGGTGAAATCGGCAGGGTCGACCCGGTGGATGCAGTACTTGAGACCTTGCGAAATTTCGAACTGCCATTGAACAACGCCAATGTGCATGTCGAGTTTTCAGTCACCAGCACGCTGCCGGTCTCAGGTCATCGTCCGTTGCTGGTTCAAATACTGGAGAGTCTGGTATCCAACGCGATAGATGCGATGCCAGACGGGGGGACGCTGTACATCACCATCAATCAGCGCACGTCCAAGCGGTTGAACATCATCGTTCAGGACACCGGCAAGGGATTGACCGCTGCCCAACAGAAAGCGTTGTTTCGGCCTCGTTGCGCGATCAAACAGGGAGGCTTTGGAATCGGGTTGATGCTGGTGAAATTGATCATGCAGCGCTTTGGCGGTCACGCTAGCCTGGCCACGGGCAAAAACAAGGGCACGACGGTGAACCTGTGCTTCAGGATGGCAGACGGTGTCTAGTGTCTGTCTGGGGTTTGAAAAGCGCCGGCGATAAGGCCAGATCAGACTTTGCGACCAAGGGCTGCGTTCGACCCAAAGCGGACGCTCCGAACTTTGAAACCATGCGCTACAACAATACATACCACTCTGGGGCCGACTGGAAGCGCGTGAATGTGCATGACACACAAATCCTGCGCCGTCGCGTCACTTGCCCTGCTGGCCTGCACGGCCGCTGCTGAAGATCTTGAACCCAGGTCGTACAGCAATACCCCGGTCGGCATCAATTTCTTGCTGATGGGCTACAGCGAGCTTGATGGCAGTGTCACTGCCAGCCCTTCGGTTCCGCTGCAGGATGGCAAAATCAAGATCAAGTCGGCGGTGGTTGCCTTTGCCAGGTCTTTGGACGTATGGGGTCGCTCGGGGAAGTTCGATGTCGTCATACCCCGGGCGCATTTGAAGGGGTCTGCGCTGTTTGCCGGAGAACCCAGGGAGCGTGATGTCACCGGCCTGATCGATCCAAGATTTCGTTTCTCGGTCAACCTGTATGGCGCGCCGGCGCTGTCCCTTGCCGAGTTCGCTGACTACCGGCAGGACGTGATCATCGGTGCCAGCCTGGCGGTCACCGCGCCCCTTGGCCAATATGACCCCGGCAGGCTGGTCAACCTGGGCAACAATCGCTGGTCATTCAAGCCCGAACTGGGGATCTCCAAGCGGCTGGGGGCGGTGACCCTGGAGCTGGCCGCAGCGGCAACCTACTTCACCGACAATGACGATTACTTCGGCAATCGCACGGCGTCGCAAGACCCGCTCTATCAGCTGCAGGGGCATGTGATCTACGCCTTCACCAACGGTGTGTGGGTGTCGCTGGATGCCACTTACCTTGCCGGCGGCAGCACCTCGATCAATGGCGTCGGCAACCACGACTATCAAGAGAACACACGCTACGGGGCCACCCTCACCCTGCCGGTCAACCGCAACCATTCGCTGAAACTGTCTGGGAGTCATGGTGCGTACAGCCGCACTGGCAGCGAATACGATGGCTTTGCCATTGTCTGGCAGTACCGCTTTGGCGGAGGGCTTTGAGTTGCGTGCTATTTACTGCCGTTTTCGGGCGATTCCGAAACCGGCATCGAGGACTCACCTGCAATTCGCTTGACCAGCGCAGCATGACCGCTGGCCTGGTCGCCGCGGGAAATGACCTGGATGACGGCCATGCGATCACCGGAGCCTGCAATAAAGGTGCTGTTCAACGTTTTGCCGCCGCCCAGGGTCGCCGTACTGTCAACTTGTCGCACACCCAGGCCGTTGAGGTTGAGGCGCGATTCGCCGGTTTGTCGAAAGTCCGACAGCTCGGCGCTCTGGCGGTCGACGAAACCACTGACGGCGCCGTCGAGGAATACATCGTCGTTGTCGCCGGGGCGAGAAGCTTCGGGAAGCGGTTTCTCGACCACCATGACCACGCGCTTTTCCTGCGCATTGGCATACAGGGTACCCACGCTGCCGGCACCTTCGCTGCTCTGTTCATCGGCGCTCAAAGGGCTGGCGGTGTAGCCTGCCGGCAGGTTGAAGCTGAACTTGCCGCCGAGCACCGCGACGTTTACTTCAGGTATCGGCTTGGTGGTGGGTTTGCTGGCGGCATGCAGGTTCGACAGCCCCAACAGGCCGACCACGGCCAGGGTCAGCGTCAGGGTTCTTTTGTTGAAAATCGACATACAGCCTCTTATTGGGGCATGGGATGGGGCATCGCAGGGTGGGTATGCTCACATAAACCTGCCCGCTCGGTAAGCCCGGGTTTCCCGTCGGTCAGGCGGTGATGGCGGATCGCCTTGAGGGGGCTATCGTTGCTTGTCTGGGCAACGACTACCGACCGAGGGCGGTACCATGAACACCAGCGATCTACTCGAACAGTTACTTCGGGCCGGGCAAGGCTCGCAAGCGCAACAAGGGAGCGGCGGCATGTCTTCGCAAGACGGCCTGGGCGGTTTGGGCGGCTTGCTGGGTGGTCTGCTTGGCGGCGGCGGTGCAACGGGTGGCGGTGGTGGCCTTGGCGGTTTACTGGGCGGCCTGTTGGGTGGCGGAGGTGGCAGCAGCGCTAGCGGCTATGCCCAGGGGCGCTCCTCAGGTGGCACCAATTACGCGGCCCTCGCGTCGTTGGGCATGATGGCGTTCCAGGCCTATCAAAGCTGGCAGCGCAGCCAGGCGGCAGCCCCGCAACAGGCGGTGCGTACTGTCGATCAATTGTCCGGCCCCGAGGCTGAGGATCACAGCCATGCAATCTTGCGCGCGCTGATTGCGGCGGCCAAGGCTGACGGTCGCATCGACAAGCAGGAAGAACAGTTGATCTACGCGGAAATCAAACGTCAAACCAGCGACCCGCAACTGCAGCAATGGCTGGATGAGGAAGTCAGCAAGCCACTCGATGCCGCCGAAGTGGCTCAGTCGGCCCAGGACCCGGCCATGGCCGCGGAAATGTACCTGGCCAGCGTGATGCTGGTGGATGACCAGCAGGAGGCAGAGCGGGCCTACCTTGACGAACTGGCCGGCGCACTGCAAATCGATCCGACCTTGCAGGTGCACCTGGAGCAGCAAGCCAAGGGCGCCGCCTGACCGGGCTGGGATGCCTACGCTCTCCATCAGACGGAAGCCAGCGCAGGCCAGGCCCTGGAGAGTGTATACACGCTCATCTCTGGCGGGTTGTACGCCAGTCGGTGCCAAAACTTGAAAGGGCTGCCATTTGGCAGCCCTTTTAGGTGTCCGTTTCAGTTTCGTTGAGACGTTTCCGACATCGCCGGCAAGCCGGCTCCCACAAGCGTATCAACAGCCCCAGGCTTGTGTTGTGCCGACGATGTTTTGTTCTGTGGGCGAGCGGAGGCTGTGATAATGGAGGGCAATCCCAAGGGCCATGCCATGCTGACCATCTCCAATAACGTGCATCTGCCAGATACCGACATCGAACTGACCTACATCCGCGCGCAAGGCGCAGGTGGGCAGAATGTCAACAAGGTGTCCAGCGCCGTGCACCTGCGCTTCGACATTCCCGCCTCAATGCTGCCCGCGTTTTACAAGGAGCGGCTTTTGGCGCTGCGTGACAGTCGCATCACCGGCGACGGCGTGCTGATCATCAAGGCCCAACAGTACCGCACCCAGGAGCAGAACCGCGCTGACGCACTGGCGCGTCTTGCCGAGTTGATCATCACTGCCGGCAAGACCGAGAAGAAACGCCGTCCCACCAAGCCGACCCTCGGCTCGAAGACCCGCCGCCTCGAAGGAAAAGCCAGGCGTAGCACTGTCAAGGCGGGTCGGGGCAAGGTGGAGTTCTGAGGTCAGCATTCCGTCTAGCGATCATCCCTAAATGCTAATCGCATGACGGGCCGCCATGGGTCGTTAGCGGTCAGTCGCGAAGGCTGTTAACGACCCATAGCGGACATCTGTAAACGGGGCCGCTTCGCGGCCCATCGCCGGCAAGCGCGGCTCCCACAGGTACAGCGGCATGTCTGAGGACTGTTGATACCTCCTGCGGGAGCCGGTTTGCCGGCGATGAGGCCGTTACTGACCGGAGCTTTAACGCTGCCTGCTCTGGGGCGGTAGAGGGCGGCCTTGGATGGCAGGCATGCCCCATAGCAGACCACCAAGGTAACGGACAGACGCTTTTGTGAACCGAAGGAAGTTTGCTATAACAGCCGGCCATCTCAAAGGAATGAACCTATGACAACAAAATCTGTAATTTTTCTTACCGCTGCCCTTGCTTCAGGTTTTGCCATAGCGGGCGATGTGCCTGATTATTCAGTGTCAGAAGAGCATTGCACTCCTGAGTACTGGGAGAAACTACCAGATGGCAAGAAGACGGAAGATCTAATCGATAGGTGCGATGATCTGGAGCCATCCGAGAGCGAAGGTTCTGGGAAAAAGGCGCGGTGAGAGCTACCAGATCAATAAAGGTGCCAGCAGGCTCCTTTATTGATCGGGCTGGCCTGTGAGTCTAGAGGATCAGTATTTACCTTCTGGACTTTTCTCGAATTTCCATTCGGTCATTTCCTTCGCAGCAAGAAAGCTCTTGCAGTTTGCGATGAACTCGTTACGGTTCGATTCCTTCGACAAGCTCGCCAGGTTTTTTTCGTACATCTCCGGAGCACAGTTGTCTGCTGTCGGCTCGGGGACTTTTTCCTCTGAGCAAGCTGCCAAAATCATCGCCAATCCCATGGCTGTGCCCAGCCGAGCCAATTTGATATCCATATTTTGATCCTTCGGTCATTGCGTTTAGCGTGCTAGTGGGCTCCATCGAGCCCGGCGGTAGCCTAAAGCTTGGGGGAGTGAAACGCCAGCTTTGACCATTTCTCTCGCCATCCACCAACGGCAGCTATGGGTCGATAGCGGTCATTCACGACCGGCTTTTTTCGACCCATAGCGGTCAGATAAAGCAGTTTTCCGCAGGCGCGGAAGACCCGTTACTCCAGAATCGCCACGGCCCGGACAAAACCTGCCGAAGCATGACGGATCTTGTACGGGAAGCAACTGACCAGAAACCCATATGCCGGCAACTGCTCCAGATTGGCCAGCTTCTCCATTTGTCCGTATCCGATATCGCGCCCGGCCTTGTGCCCCTCCCAGATAAGAGAGGCATCACCGGTTTCATTGAAGCGTTCGCGGGTGTACTTGAACGGGGCGTCCCAGCTCCAGGCATCGGTGCCAACCACCCTCACCCCCCGCTCCAACAGGTACAGCGTCGCCTCGCGCCCCATGCCCACCCCGGCCTCAAGGTAGCCAGGCTGGCCGAAGAGGCTGCCCGCCCGGGTGTTGACCAGCACGATGTCCAGCGGCTGCAAATGGTGACCGATACGTTCAAGCTCGGTCTCGACCTGTGCCGCCGTGACCACGTGACCATCCGGCAAATCCCGAAAGTCCAGCTTCACCCCCGGCTGCAAGCACCATTCCAGCGGCAGTTCATCGATGCCGAAGGCCGGCTTGCCGCCGTCGGTAGTCGATGCGTAGTGCCAGGGCGCATCCATGTGGGTACCGCTGTGGGTAGTGATCTGCAGGCGCTCCGCCGCCCACGACTCATCACCCGGCAGGTCTTCCTTGCGCAGCCCGGGAAACATGGCGGCCATCTCCGGCCAACCCTGCTGGTGGTCCATGTAGTCGATCTTCGGCAGCAGGGGCGGCGGATCTGTGTAGGGGTTGTTATCCAGGGTTACAGACAGATCCAGCAGGCGACGTGTGTTCAAGGCCATGAGCAGACTCCTTTGCGGCTGGCGACGCAGCGGTTGCGACGGGATGGCAGGTCGAGGGCATTGCGTAGCAGCCCGGCCACCGAACCGTCATGGCAGAAGCCCAGTTCGCGGGCCTGGGGGCTGCGCAATGGTGGATAACGACCGAACAGGGCTTCGAGCTGCGGGTCCGGGTCGAAGGCGATACGCGCGAGGTTGTCCGCGCCAAAACTGTCCGCCAGGCCGGCCAGCACCTGGGCGATGGACAGGTGCAGCACCGGCGTTTGCCAAGTGCGCTGGCTGCCAAGGTCTTCCAGCTCTGCGGCGCGCAGCAGGTTGTCCACGCAGCAGCGCGCAGACATCCACCAGGCACACGCCTCGGGAGATACCGGACAGGTGTAGGCCTCCCCTGCCGCATAGGCATGCAGCAGGTCGCTCATGAACGCCGAGCGCAAGCCATTCGGCTCGCGCGGTCGGGCGACGATGCCAGGCAGGCGCAGTGCGCGACCATCCACTTCGCCGCGTCGGGCCAAATCCTGCAAGGCGATTTCCACCATGCGCTTGTGCGCTGCATAAGACAGTTGCGGTGACGCCGGCTGGCCTTCGTCCATGCGAGCCGGCAACTCCCCGCCGTACACCGCGACGCTGCTGGCATAAACCAGCACCGGTGGGCAATTGGGGTTGCGCAACTGGTTGAGCAGCTCGAGGCTGGCTTGCAGGTTCACCTGGTAACCCAGCTCGTACTGCGCTTCGGCAGCACCGCCCGGTACGCTGACCAGGTGGAAGACCACATCCACGCCATCGGCCAGCGCCCGGCGCAGCAAAGCCGCGTCGGTGATGCTGCCGTGGTGACGACGCAGGCGTGCATCCTCGGGCAGGCCGTCCAGTGCCTGGTCCAGCACCAGCAACGCGTCGATCCGCCGCCCACGTACCTCGCCGGTCTCCAGCAAGCGCCGCACCAACAGCCGACCGACGAAGCCATTGGCACCGGTGACCATCACACGCATGGCCAGCCTCCCTGGACCACGCGCTGGTCGATGGCGCCGAACAACACCTCGCCCCCCGGCCCGCGTGCCTCCATGCGCACGCGGTCGCCAAAGCGCATGAATTCCGTGCGCGGCGCACCGGATGCAAGAGTTTCGATGGCGCGGCGCTCGGCGATACACGCCGAGCCTACGCTGCGATCGGCGTTGGAAACGGTACCGGAGCCCACCAGCGTGCCGGCGCTCAAGCGCCGGGTCAGC
This sequence comes from Pseudomonas sp. NPDC089395, assembly GCF_044749525.1. Classification (NCBI taxonomy): domain Bacteria; kingdom Pseudomonadati; phylum Pseudomonadota; class Gammaproteobacteria; order Pseudomonadales; family Pseudomonadaceae; genus Pseudomonas; species Pseudomonas sp. NPDC089395. Next base: position 351,039 of record NZ_JBIVID010000003.1, on the reverse strand, counting down.
GCCGCGTGGGCAATCAGCTGATGAAAGCCGAAGTGCATGGCGCCGCCATAGGGATGGCCAAACCACTCGCCATTCCACTGCACCTGCAGCGCAAGGTGCACCCGACCGTCGCGCCAGGCCTCGCCGAGTTCATCCGGGGTGACCGCCACAGGCGCGAAACTGCTGGCCGGCTTGGCCTGGAGAAAGCCGAAACCGTTCCTCATCTCCCGCGGGGCCAGGGCCCGCAGGCTGACGTCGTTGAGCTGCAGAACCAGGCGCACATGCTGCAGGGCCTGCTCCGCCGGACAGCCCATGGGCACGTCATCGAGCAGCACGGCGAACTCCCCCTCGAAATCGATGCCGTGGGCCTCGCTCGGCAAAGGGATGTCCGCGCACGGCCCGAGGAAGTCGTCGCTGGCGCCCTGGTAGATCAGCGGGATGTGCTCGACGCCTTCGATCGGGTCGAGGTTGAAGGCCTTCTGCATCAGCTCGCCATGGCTGAGGAAGCATGAGCCGTCCAGCCATTGGCTGGCCCGTGGCAAAGGCGCGGCCAGTTGCGCCGGGTCGAGGTCGAAAGCGTCTGCGGCCACGTTATCGTTGAGCCGCTGGTACAGCGCCTGCAGGCGGGCTTCGACCTGGGGCCAGTTTTCCAGGGCAACCTTCAGGCTGCCAGCGATGTCGCTGGCATCGACCGCGCGTTCAAGGTCACGCGCCACCACCAGCAGGCGGCCATCGCGGCTGCCGTGGTTCAGCGTAGCGAGCTTCATGGCAGCAGCTCCTTCAGGTCATCGGCATAGCGCCCGTCGAGCAGGATGAAGACCATCCGCGCCACCTGCTCGCTGCGGTTGCTCCAGGCGTGGTTGGTGCCGCGCTGTACCACGATGTCGCCGCGTTTGAGGTGAACTTCGCCGTCATCCAGCACCAGCCAGACCTCGCCCTCGGTGACAATGCCGTAGTCCAGGGTCTGGGTGCGGTGCATCAGCTTGTGCCTGGAGTCCGATTTGCCGGTGCCGGCACTGGCTTCGCCGATTTCGGCGAAGGCTGCCGCCGCTTCTTCGGCACTGACCTGGTTCTGCACGCTGTCCGGTGGAATGTCCACCACACGGATCACGCTGCCCAGCGGGCCAGGGCTCAGTTGCAGGGCCTGCGCGGTCGGATCGTCGCCGTTATCCAGCTCCACCGGGCTGCCGACACTGTTCCAGACTTCGTAGAACAAGGTGCCCGGCACCGCCTTGAGCGGGAAGTTGTTCGGCGTCGGGCCACAACTGGCGACGACCGCCTGACCCTCGGCATCGTGGCCGGTGACCACACGTTTGAATGCAGGAAGCGATTGCATGTTGTCTCCTTTCAATTGCCGTCGCCGATGGTCGTGCCACCGTCGACAATAAGATTCTGTCCGCTGATGAATGCGCCGCCGGGAGCGGCCAGCAGCAGTGCCAAGGCCGCCACCTCTTCGGGGCGCCCGACCCGGCGCAACGGCGTCAGCGCCAGGCGCCGTTGCAAGACATCCGGGTTATCGGTCAATGGCCGGGCAAACTCGGTCTGGATGACGCCGGGACTGATGGCATTGACACGAATGTTCGCCGGCCCCCACTCCACCGCCAGGTTGCGCGCCAGTTGTGCCAGACCGGCCTTCGACAACCCATACAGGCCCAGACCCTTGTTGCCGCGCACACCGGCGATGCTGGCCATCAGCACCACGCTGCCACCACCGCCCTCGGCCATGGCCGGCAGCAATGCAGTGGTCAGCCATACGGCGCTGCGCAGGTTGACGCTGAAGGTCAGCTCCCAATCGGCGTCGCTGGCCGTGGACAACGGCCCAAGGTGCGGCGCGACGCCTGCGTTGCACACCAACGCGTCGAGCGCTCCGAACTGCGCCAGGCAGTGTTCGGCCAAATCCTGTACCGCTTGGGCTTCGCGCAAGTCAGCCACCAGAGCGATGGCCTCGATGCCCTCTTGCGCCAGCTGTGCCACGGCCTGCGTGCAAGCCTCGGCAGATTCGCTGCTGATGGCGATACGCGCCCCCGCGCGCCCGTACTCGCGGGCAATGGCCAGGCCGATGCCACGGGTGGCGCCAGTGATGAGGGCGGTCTTGCCCGCCAGGGAAAACCATTCGCTCATGGTGCACATATCCCTACCGCCGCACGCTGGTGACGCATCAACGACAGGCACACTGGCGCCAGCGCCAGCTGGCCGAGGGCAATCACCAGCAGCGCATGCGGCAGCCGCATTGCCATGCCTGCCATCAGTGCCAGCACCAGCAAGGGGCTGATGAACTCACCCGCGAAAATCGCCGCGGTGAACCCGCCCGTGGCACGGCCTCGCTGGTCGAAGACGACCTGCTGCATCACCCGGGTGATCAGGGTCGGCAACAACAGCCCCACACCCAGGCCATTGACCAGCACCGCCAGCACCACCGGGGCATAGCCGCTCGCCAGCGCCAGCAGGCCGCCACCTAACCCCGCCGTGGCAAAGCCCAAGGCCAGCAGACGAGCGACCGGCAAAGGCGCCAGCAAGCGGAAGGCCAGGGCACCGGCCAGCACGCCGAACTGGTTGGCGCCCATGGCCAGGCCGACCTGCCGGGGCGCATCGACCTGCAGCAGTTGCAGCACGTAGCCGGCCTGTACCGGGACGATGAACAGGCTGACACCGGCCATCGCGGTCAGCAGGTACAACGGCGCCAGGGCGGCCCATGGGAAACGCGACTGCGCCGTCGCTACGGCTGCGCTATGGCAGGCGCGCGGCTCCCACAGCAGCGCGGCCATCAGCGGCAAACACAGCACGCCCACCGCGTAGAGTGCGAACGGTGTACGCCAGTCGCTCTCACCCAGTGCGCCGCCCACGCCCATGAATAACGCTGCCGACAACGAGGTGACCACCATCTGCAAGGCGAACAACCGCGCCCGACGCTGGCCATCGAAGTAATCGCCCATCAGTGTGGTGCAGCAGGTCATGATGCCGGCTTCGGCCAGGCCGATGCCGGCGCGGCTGGCGACGATCAGGCCCAGTGAATCCAGCCACAACGGCAACACGCCGCACAGGCTGTAGAGCAACATGCTCGCCAGCAGCAGCGCCCGCCGTCCCATTCGGTCGGCCAATACCCCGGCCAGCGGTGCCAGCAAGGCGATCACCAGTGCCGGCAGGGTCAGCGCCACCGGCACCAGCACGGCAACGCCCGGTGTCTCGGCAAAATGCGCATGCATGCGTGGCAGCACCGGTGCGATCAGCACCGCGCCCAGCACGGGCAGGCAACTGCCGAACAGCAACAAGGCGGCCTGGGGGCTTGCGGCGGTACGTTCAGCGGCCATGACTGATCTCCTTGAGCGGGCGCAAGCGGGCACCCTGCTCCACCGTTGCACCAGCGTGCTCGTGCTGCCTCGTCGTACGTTCATACGTCGGCAATGCTGGCTGGCGCTCCTGATCCGCGCGCACCTGACGCTGCGGCAAGAGGAAGTAGGCCAGCGCCGGCAACAGGATCAACGCGCCGACCATGTTCCAGACGAACATGAAGGCCAGCAGCACGCCCATGTCGGCCTGGAACTTGATCGGCGAGAAGATCCAGGTGCCGACGCCGATGGCCAGGGTGATGCCGGTGAGCATCACGACCTTGCCGGTGAACAGCAGCGCACGGTAGTACGCCTGGGACAGGGTCGCGCCCTGGCGCAACTGGGCCAGGACGATGCTCATCACGTACAGCGCGTAGTCCACGCCGATGCCGACGCCCAGGGCGATCACCGGCAGGGTCGCCACCTTCACGCCGATGCCCAGGGCAACCATCAACGCTTCGCAGAGGATCGAGGTCAGTACCAGCGGCAGTACCGCGCACAGCACCGCGCGCCAGGACCGGAAGGTCACCAGGCAGAGCAGGATCACCGCGCCGTAGACCCACCAGAGCATGTCGCGGTTGGCCTGTTTCACCACCTGGTTGGTGGCGGCCTCGATACCGGCGCTACCGGCAGCCAGGAGGAAGCTGGCCTGCTCGCTGTCGTTGGCCTTGGCAAAGCCCTGGACGCTGTCCACTACCCGTGCCAGGGTGTCGGCCTTGTGATCGGTGAGGTAGGCGTAGAGCGTCAGCAGGCTGCAGTCGTCGTTGTACAGCCCGCGAGGGGCGCCCGCGGTGACCATGTTCAGGGTCGCCTGGTTGTTGACCAGGTCGTACCACTTCGGGCTGCCTTCGGAGAGGCCGACCAGCACTCGGCGGTTGAGCTGCGCCAGCGAGTTGGTCGAGTCCACCCCCTGCAGGCCACGCAACTGCCAGTCCAGGTCGTCCACGCGTTTCAAGGTGTCATAGGCCGAGCAGCCACCAGGGGCGGTGCGCACCATAACCGCGAAGACATCGCTACTGGCGCCGTAGTGCCGGGTGATGAACGCGTTGTCGCGGTTGTATCGCGAATCGGCGCGCAGCTCGGGGGCGCCGGCATCGAGGTCACCGACCTTCAGGTGCAGGCTCACGGCGTAGCCTCCGGCAGCCATCAGTGCGGCCACGACGATGCACGCGGCAGCCCAGCGGCGGCGAGTGAACAGGTCGAGGAAGCGCCACAGCGCCTGCTTGCGCGCCCCCCTGGCATCGCCCTCTTCGGCACGCAGGCTGCGCTGCGCCGCACGGCCGCTGACGCCCACGTAGGACAGCAGCACCGGCAGCAGGATCAGGTTGGTGAAGATCAACACCGCCACGCCCAGGCTGGCTATCACCGCCAGGTCCTGGATCACCTGAATCTGGATGATCATCAGCACGGCGAAGCCCACGGCATCGCACAGCAGCGCGGTGAGACCGGCCAGGAACAGCCGGCGGAAGGTGAAGCGCGCCGCCACCAGGCGATGCATGCCGCGGCCGATGTCCTGCATGATGCCATTCATCTTCTGCGCGCCGTGGCTCATGCCGATGGCGAACACCAGGAACGGCACCAGCACCGAGTAGGGGTCGAGCTCGTAGCCGAGCAACGGCAGCAGGCCGAGCTGCCAAATCACCGCCACCAGCGAGCACACCACCACCAGCGCGGTACTGCGCACGCAACGGGTGTACCAGTACAGCACACCGGCGGTGATGGCGATGGCGGCCGCGAAGAACAGCAGGATCTGCTGCAGCCCGTCGATCAGGTCGCCGACGACCTTGGCGAAACCACTAATGTGGATCTCCACGCCCTGCGCCTGGAAGCGTTCGCGCAAAGTCTCCAGCTCATGGGCGAAGGCCGAGTAGTCAAGCGCATGGCCGTCCGGGGTGTTTTCCAGCAGCGGCACGTAGAGGATGCTCGAGCGCTGATCGAAGGCCACCAGCTGGCCGATCTCGTTGGAACGCTCGACGTTGCGCTTGAGCGCCTCCAGGCTGACGGCAGCGCCATCGTAGCCATCAGGAATCACCGGGCCGCCTTCCAGGCCTTCCTCGGTCACCCCGGTCCAGCGAGTGGACGGGGTCCACAACGACTTCATCGCCGCACGGTCGACCCCCGGCAGCAGGTACACCGCGTCGTTGAGCTGCTGCAGACTATGCAGGTAGTCCTTGTCGTAGATGCTGCCACGCGGGTTGGCTACCGCGATACGCACGGCGTTGCCCAGGCCGGCCAGTTCCTGGCGGTGTTCCAGGTAGTTGTGGATGAACGGGTGATCGCGGGGGATCATCTTCTCGAAGCTGGCGTTGAGGGTCAGGCGCGAAGCCTGCCAACCGAGCAGCAGGGTCGTTGCCAGGCACAACAACAACACCAGCGCACGGTGGTTGAACAAGGCACGTTCCAGCAGCGAACCGGACGTGCTGTCGAAGTCGTCGAGACGGCCGCTGGACGTCGCAGGTGAATTCATGGCGTGCATGGCTCAGTCCGTCGTGGTGGGAAGGGAGGAAGATTCCAGGCGGCGCGCGCCGGCCATGCCGACGGCAACGATGGCACCGTCGGCGGCGGCGGTGGCGGCGGTCAGCGGCAGGCCATCGGAGACCGCCACAGGCTGCGCGGCAAAGCGCTCCAGGCCACTGCGCAGCAGCATCCCCGCCTGGTTGGCGAGCAACAACTGGCCACCCGCGACGCGCATGGCATTGAGCGATGCCGGAACCGGGTTGGCCAGCGCCTGGAGGCTGTCGCCACCGTCATCGGAAGCGAACAGCGAACCGCGCAGGCCGCCGACCAGCAGGCGGCCGTCGGGCAACACGGCGGCCGCGAAGTAGCTGCCGTCGTACGGGCTTCGCAGCGCGTCGAAATGCTCACCGCCATCGCGCGAGCGCAATAGCAGGCCCTGCTCGCCGGCGACGTACAGGTTGGCGCCCTGGCGGGCCAGTGCGTAAAGGTGCAGCCCGCGCCGATTCGGCAACAGGCCCATGGCCGACTGCCAGCTGCGCCCACCGTCGGCGGTGCTCATGGCCAGGCCATAGGCGCCCACGACCAGGCCGTGGCGTGCATCGGCGAAGCTCAGCGCGAGCAGCGGCTTGTCCGCGCCATCGGCCTGCAGCCGTTGCGCCGCCGCGAGGCGGCCTTCGTCAGCGGACGCTTCGGCTGCCTGCACCTCCAGGGCGGCAGCGCGCTTGCCGTCGAGTTGCAAGCCCCAGTGCTCGCCGCCATCCTCGCTGTGCAACACCACGCCAGCGTGGCCGACCGCCCAACCATTGCGCTCGTCGACGAACTGCACGGCGGTCAGGCTGACGCTCACCGGCACGGCTTTGGCCTGGCGCCAAGTCGCGCCGTTGTCGTCGGAAAGCAGCACCACGCCACGCTCGCCCACCGACACCAGGCGCGCGCCGGCGCGGGCCACGTCCTGCAGCACCGCATGCAGGGCCTGAGGCCCTTGCACCGCGGGCTGCGCGAGTACATCCACACTACCGCCGGCGAAGGCCGGCGGCAGCCCGCAACAGGCTGCCAGCAGCCAGCCGTAGAGCATCTTGTTCATCGCACGCAACCTTTTGTTCTTGTCGTGGGTACCGCGGGCGCAGTGCGCCCGCTCAGCGCACGCCCTCGCCCGCCATGGCGTCGGCGGTGAATACCGAGTCCTTGTAGGGCGGCACGATGCGGTACTGCTCGTTCTTGCCGGCGAACAGGTCCCCGGCGAACCAGGCACCGGAGAGCAAGTCGTAGAAGCCGTTGGTCAGGGTCACTACGCCCGGTAGGTCGGGAAGCACCACCGGCGAGGTCCAGACCACCTTGGCCAGCTGGTCACGCGCGTCGTAGCGCTCGCCGAGCACAGCCGCCCAGGTGTCCTCGTCGAGGTAATAAGTGCTGCGCGGCATCACGTGGCGCTGGCCGTTCTTCAGGGTCGCCTCGACCACCCATACACGGTGCAGCTCCCAGCGGATGGATTCGGGGTTCAGGTGATGCGGATCGAGCAGCGCCTCGGCGTTACTGGCAGTGAACACCTTGTTGGCGTTGTAGGGGATGTACATCTCCTTCTTGCCCACTAGTTTCCAGTCGAAGCGGTCAAGGCGACCGTTGAACACGTACAGCTCATCGAAACTCATGACGCCTGCGGTGGCCGGGGTCGGCGTGTCGCAGCAAGCATTGGGCAGACGGCGCACACGGCGCTGGCCCGGCAGGTAGGTCCAGACCGCAGCTTTGTCGGCGTTGAGGTTTTCCAGGCCGGTGATGGCCTCGCCGGCGCGCAGTGGCGGGCCGTCGTTGGTCATGCGAATGGACCAGAACACCCCCTTGTCGCCACTGCCGCCAGGCAGATACCAAGGCATCTGCAGGTCGGCGCGCGAGTCGTTGGTGAGCACGTGCTTGCCGTCGGCGGTGGTCAGGTACTGGTTGAAGCTGGCGTGCCAGGACGCACCGCGCCAACGCAGCAGGTGGTTCCACATGGCTTCCACGCCGTTGGCCGGGATCGGGAACGGAATGCCGCCGGATGCGCCTTCAGGCATGGGGCCGGCGGGGCCGTCCAACAGCTTGCCGCTGGTGGCGTTGGCGAAGGTGGCGTCGTACACCGACTGAGGCGCGGCAGCACTGCGGTGAGTCGGATAGATATCGAGGCGGTAGCTGTCCGGGTACTTCTTCAGCATGGCCTGGATGCCCGGCGTCAGCTTGTCGGCGTACTGCGCCATGTTCTGCGCGGTGATGGTCAGCAGCGGCTTGTCGCCGGCGAACGGGTCGCCACGCTTGCCGCCTTCCTTGTAGGCCGGGTCGGCCTTGGTATAGCCACCGGTCCAGGCCGGAATGCTGCCCTCGGCATTGCCGGCGCGTTCGCCACCGAGCGGGGTCAGGCTAGTCTTGAGCGTGGCCGCCTGCTCGGCGGACACCGCGGCCACGGCGCCATGGGCGAACAGCAGCGAGGCACTCAGGGCAGTGAGCAGGGAAACGGCTTTCTTGTTGTGTCTCATCGGGTGGTCCTCGGTCAGAAGGTGCGGCTGACGGTGAAGGCGATGAAGTCGCGGTCTTTGAGCGACTGTTCGAAGGTGTAGTGGCTGTCGGCGTCGAGGAAGGTGTTCTCCGGGCCGTAGTAGTGCGTGTAGGTCAGGCCCAGGCTCCAGGTGTTGAGGTAGTTGCCCTTCAGCCCGATGTTCAGGTCGCCGCCATGGTCAGTACCAAAGCCGGTGCCCAGCGCCATCGACGCGCCATTGGTGTAGCTCGCGCCGATCGGCACCGACAGGTCGAGACCAGGCAGGATTTGCCGGTACATCGGCTCGAACACCAGGCGCAGGCTTGTGGCGTCGCGGTCGGCGTTGGGGTCGATGGCATCAGCGTTCTTGCTCACGCTCATCACCCGGTTCCAGGCGATTTCGCCAAGGAAGCTCGACTCGGCAGCGATGAAGTTCGGCTCCAGGCTGGCAAGCCAGGAGAAGTTGGCGTGCAGCGTGCGGCCGGTGGCGTACAGCGGGTTGTCGTCGTTGTCGATTGCCTCGCCCACGGCCAGCGCATGCTGGCTGGTAGAGGCCAGCGGCTGGTTCCAGCGCGTGGACAATTCGCCGGCCAGGTTGAAGTTGCCCAGGGTGGTGGAGAAGCTGGCACCAAAGGCCTCGATGCCTTCGGGGTACACCCAGTAGAACTCGCCGGCCTTGCCGCTGACCGGGTCGAGGCTGGCGAAGTCCGGGCGCACGTTGAGCTGCGGCGACTTGTCGTGGAAGCGGATGGCATAAAGGCCCCAATCGACGGTCTCGGTGCGCCAGCGCAGTTGCACGCCGCCCTGCCCCGAATCCTTGGCTTCCTTGTCGTTGCCGTGGAAGAACGCCAGGGGCTGGCCACCGGGGAACACCGGTGCGCCGACGAACATGCGCTCGGCGCCATCGCCGAAGAAGTCGTCGGTGGAGAAATAGCTGCCCGCCGCCGGCAGGCGGTTGGCTTCCCACTCGAACTGGTAGTAGGCCCCGATGGACACATCCGGCGTCAGTTGCAGTTGCCCGGAAATCTGCTGTACCGGGCGAATCAGCTCCTTGAACTGGGTGTTGGGTACCGACAGGCCCTTGACCACATCCACCGGCGCCATGCCGCCGGCGATGCCGTTCATGCCGTAGAACAGGCTCTCGCCCCACTGCATGGCGTACTGGCCCAGGCGGCCGGACAGCGGCATGTCGCCGATCTCGGTCTTGCCGAAGATGAAGGCGTCTAGCAACTCGCCCTTGCGCCCGTGCAGGGTGCGGGTGTCGTCGGTAAATTCGTCGTAGCCGACTGAGTAACTGTTGGCGCGGCTGGGGTCGTTATTGTCGGTGCCCCGGTTGTAGACATCGTCGTACCAGGCAGCACCACTGACCCGCGCGCCGACGTTGTGATAGGTGATATCCAGCTCGGACAGCAGGTCGAGGCGATTAGAGATCAGGCCCTTGTCGAAGTTGCGGTCACCGTCGTCCAGGTTCAGCGCGGTCTGCCCTTCGGTGAGCTTGCTGCTGGCGTCCTGGGTGCGCCAGGCGGCGCTGTATTTCAGCGTATTGTCCCAGCGCACCCGCAGGTCGGGGTTGCCGGTGTCGAATTCGAAGGCCTGCGCCTGGCTTGCAGCCAGCGCGACAAGCGCCAGGCTGAGAGGCTTGAGTGCCGGCACTGGCCGTGCGAATGCACCTTTGCGAGTCAACATCGTGGTTTCCTCTTTCTTGTTCTTGTGCGTCGGTGTTGGCGTAGGGGCCGGCGCGCCAGGCAGGCAGGGCGCGCCGGTCAGAGAATCAGATCGGTTGCGCGGTAACCTCCAGCATCTGCTTGACCAAGCCGATGCGGTCGAAGGACGGGTCACGCTGGACCTCCTTCTCGCCGGCCAGCAGGGACATCTCGCTGATGAATTTGCAGCGTTCGAAACGCCGGCCCATGAAGCGCTGCAGCTGTACGTCGAGGCTGCCGTCGGTGGTGAGTTCCTCGGCCAGGACCACGGCATCCTCGATGGCCATGCCGGCGCCCTGCCCCAGGTGCGGCGTGGTGGCATGGGCGGCATCACCGATCAGCAGCACGCGGCCGCGGTACCAGGGTTCGTCAACGAACACCGCCTCCAACGGCTTGTAGACGACCTCGGCGCTGTCATCGATGAGCTCGCGCAACTCGCCGATCAGCCCACCAAAACCGGCCAGGCGCTGGCGCAGGCCCTGCGCCAGGGTGGCGGGCTCCATCCAGGGGTTGCCGGGCTCATGCGAGGTGGTGAACAGGTACATCAGGTCATCGGCCAGCGGCACCAGGCCAGCGTTGCCCGATGGCCCCTGGTAGTTGGCCAGATGGTCGATGCCGGCGGCCCGCGGGAAGTTGTAGCGCCACACCGACTGGCCGGTGAAGCGCGGCTGGTACTGGTCGCCGAACAGCAAGCCGCGCACCTTCGAGAACAAGCCATCGGCGCCGACCACCAGCCCGTAGCGGCCTTGGCTGCTGTCGCTGAACAGGACGTCAACGCCGCTGGCATCCTGCTCAAAGCTTTCCACCGAGGTGCCCAGGCGCACCTGCGTGCCGAGTTCGATGGCCGTTTCGCTCAGCACCTTGTGCAGGGCGCGGCGCGAGATACCGACGTTGGCCGGGTACTGCGGGCCGGCCAAGCGCTGGCCGGGGATGCGCGCCAGCTGCTGCCCTTCGGTGGTGTAGATGGCCACGTCCTCGAAGGCGTAGGCCGCATCGAGGTAGGCTTCGAGCAGGCCCAGGCGGTGCATCTCGCGCACCACGTTGCTCTGCTGGATGATGCCGACCCCGTAGACGGTCCATTCGGCTTTCAACTCGACCAAATCGACGGCAATGCCCTTGCGGCGCAGGGCGATGGCAGCGCACAGTCCGCCAATCCCGCCACCCACGATCAGCACGTTGTTCACAGTATTCATGGCATGTCTCACGTCTTGTTCTTGTTGTTCGCCCCGTCATGCGAGGCGACCGTTTCCTGTGCCTGGGCACAGCTTCCCGGCTGCGCCTGGCGTTGACCAATCGCGTCGCGGGATGCGACCTATCGCGCGGCGCGATAGGTCAGCGCTCGAGCTGCGCCAACGGCAATAGCAACCAGCCGTCCACCTCCTGGTGCACCAGCACCTGCAAGGCCTCGCCACGGCAGGGGCCGTGGACGCAGGCGCCGTCCTCGGGCCGGAAGCGCGCGCCGTGGGCATAGCACACGACCCACTGGCCATCGGCACTCAGAAATCGATCCTTGCGGTACTCCAACGGCACCAGCAGGTGCGGGCAAAGGTTGCGGTAGACCCTGACCTGGCCCCGGTGGCGCAGGGCGAACAAGCTGTCCGCGCCCCTGCCCTGCGGGTCGAAGCCGCGCGCCTGGCCTTCGCCCAGCGCATCGAGCCGGCACAGCGCCACGCAACCCATGCTTCAACCCTGCTTCGGCGGTGGGCCGCTCGGTGCCCATTTCTCCCGCGAGGCGAACAGGAACAGCTGCGAGTTGTCGGCCGACATCGGCGCCTGGCGCGCCGCCCACTCGTCATCGTGCTTGTCCATGTCGGCGTCGTACTCGATATGGCAACCGAGCGGGCTGTTGAAGTACCAGAACCAGTTGGAGCCCAGCAGATGCCGGCCTGGCCCCCAGAAGCTGGTCCAGCCGTTCTGCTGGAAGCGCGTACCAGCCAGCAGCACCTCGGTGCCGCTGCCCATGTGGAAGGTGAAGTGCTCGCAGCCCTGCATGTGCGGTGGCGTCTGAATCATGAACAGGCAGTGGTGGTCGTCCATGCCGGCTGTGCGCATGAACGGGCCGACGCCGATGAAGCTGTCGGTGGTGACGAAGCCCAGGCGGTCGCGATAGAACGCTTCGCCCTTGGCCGCGTCGGGCACGAAGTACACCACGTGGGACAAGGTGCGTGGCAGGGCCGGCATGTCTGGAGCGATGCCCAGCTGGTTGAGCGGGCGCTGCGGCGCGCTGCCAGGGGCATTGGTGAGGTCAGCCGGCGCTTCGAAGGCGCGGCGGCAGGTCACCTGGAAGGCGATGGCGAAACCCAGGTCATCGACGGTATGCAGCGCGCCGCCGGCATCGCGGTGCACCGCGCGGTCACGGCCCAGTTCGTCAGCGATCGCCTCCAGGTCCGTCGCGGCGGCCACGCCGTAGATGGTTTCACGCAGCGACGGCGTAGGGCCCAGCGCTGGCGGCAGGCGGCTGTCGTCGCCGCGGCGGATGATGATCGCGGTGCCGTCCAGCGCCTCGAAACGGCCGCCGTCGGCGTCCAGTTGAACGGCTTTCAGGCCATAGTCACGCAGGCAATCGGCACAGGCCTGTATATCGTCGACGCCGAATACCAGCGCGTCGAGACCAAGAATGTTCATGGCTACCACTCCATTGAAATTGTTATTCGGCGAGGCAGGGTCACCGGTAGTGGGTCGCGGCGGCATGGCGGCCGTTCGACTGGAGCGCAGGTTGCTCGGTGGTGGGCCGGGGTGACCAATCGCGTGTCGGGATGCGAGGCATCGGCAATCGCGATACCTGCGCGCCAGCCCATGGCGCCTGGCGTTGGCTGGCTGCAGAAGGGGAAGGTATTGACGTATCGGTAATCCAGCGGGAAGGTATCGCGAAAATAACTACAAGAACCGAGAGCTATCACATGCGCTTTCACCACCTTGATCTGAACCTGCTGGTTGCCCTGGACATCCTGCTCGATGAGCAGAACATCACCCGCGCTGCCGAGCGCCTGCACATGACCCAGTCGGCCACCAGTGGCGTGCTCGGCCGCTTGCGGACCTTCTTCGAGGACGAACTGCTGGTGCAGGTCGGCCGCAAGATGCAGCCCACGCCCTACGCCCTGGAGCTTGCCAAGCCGGTGCGCGAGGTGCTGCTGACCATTCGTTCGTCAATCACTGCCAAGCCGGTGTTCGAACCGGCCAGTAGCAAGCGGCACTTCCGCCTGGTGGCCTCGGACTACCTGATCAGCGTGCTGTTCGCCCAGGTTCTCCAGAAAATCCACCAGCAGGCGCCGCACATCACCTTCGAAATGATCAGCCCCGGCGACGGCAGCGCCGAGCTGCTGATGCGCGGCGAGGTCGACATGATGATCGTGCCCGAGCGCTACCTGATCGACGGCCATCCGGCACAGCTGCTGTTCGAGGAAGATCATGTCTGCATGGTCTGGCGCGACAACCCCGAGGTCGGCGAGCAGTTGAGCCTGGAGCAGTACATGCAGATGGGGCACATCTCGGTGGGCTTTGGCCGCAACCGCCACCTGAGTATCGAAGACTGGTTCATGAACCAGTACGGCTTCAACCGCCGCCTGGAAGTGATCACCAACGACTTCAACACCTTGCCTCAGTTACTGGTGGGCACCCCACGGATCGCCACCATGCACCGTCGCCTGGCCGAGCTGTACGCCGGCTACCTGCCCCTGCGCATCCTGCCGCCACCGGTGAAGATCCCGGTGATGCGCGAGTTCATGCTCTGGCACCGCAGCATGGAGGGTGACCCCATGCACCGCTGGCTGCGCGAGCGCATCAGCGAGTTCATCCAGCGCGCCGAGACGCAGCCAGGTGCCCTGCGCGCCACCGCCTGAAACGCCACCATCGCCCCGGCCACCGCAACGGTGCCGGGGCATCGCGTTTCACGATACCTCGCATCCCTTATCACGATTGGCCCCGCCCTGCCCTGCCTGCGTACCTTGCTTGCGAACCGCGCCCTGCGTGCCTGCCGCAGTTTTGGGCGCCGTACCCAACGACCGCAGAAGGACAACAACAAATGTTCCGTTACTTTCCCACCAACTACGTCTGGAATCTCTCGGTGGACCTGGCCATCGAGATGGGCGCCCGCATGGGCGAAATCGAAGAAATGTGCGCACCACTGCTGGAAGCCGCCAAGCAGCCAGACGCTGCCGGTACCCAGGCCTTCAGGGAAACCTGGTCGAACATGGCCGACAAACTCTGCGCCTTGGCCGAGGAAGACGAAGCGGCTGGCCGACGCCTCTCCGCGGGTGAGAAATACAACCGCGCCGCCACCTACTACCTCACCTGCGAACGCCTGCAGGCCCACGGCGCGCCGGGTCGCGCAGACCTGTACCAGCGCTTCCTGGCCACCTTCGCGCGGGGTATCGACCTGTCCGCAGAAAACTGCGAGCGGGTGGAAATCCCTTATGAGGGCAAGCACCTTTCGGGCTTGCTGGTGCGCGCCGAGGGCGTCAGCGGCCCAGCACCGCTGCTGGTGCAGGTCAACGGCCTGGATTCGACCAAGGAGATGAAGTACCGCGTCGGCCTGCCCGCCTGGCTGGCCAAGCGCGGCGTGTCGTCGCTGATCATCGACCAGCCCGGCACTGGCGAGGCGTTACGCCTGCACGGCCTGACCGCACGCTTCGACAGCGAGCACTGGGCTAGCCGCGTGGTGGACTGGCTGGAAACCCGCGCCGACGTCGATCCTGGGCGCATCGGCCTGGAAGGTGTGTCCCTGGGCGGCTATTACTGCCCGCGCGCGGTGGCCTTCGAGCCGCGTTTCGCTTGCGGCGTGGTGTGGGGCGCCAACCACGACTGGCGCGATGTGCAAAAGCGCCGCCTGGAGAAGGAAGGCAATTTCCCGGTGCCACACTACTGGGCACACGTATGCTGGGTCTGGGGGGCGAAGGACATGGACGACTTCATGCGTATCGCTGAAAACGTGCATTTGGACGGTGTACTGGAGCGCATTCGCGTGCCGTTCCTGGTCACCCACGGCGAGAAAGACTCGCAGATCCCGCTCAAATGGGCGCATCGCACCTATGAGCAACTGCTCAACAGCCCAAAACGTGAGCTGAAGATCTTCACCAACCGTGAAGGCGGCGTGCAGCACTCCAGTTTCGACAACAGCATCAACGCCGGCCATTACATCGCCGACTGGGTCGCCGAGACCCTCGGTGGCCATACCGCCTGACCTCCCGCGCTGACAGTTCCCGGCCAGCCTCTTCGGAGGCTGACCGGGTACCTGCTAGCGGGTCACCGCGTGATCAGGCCGGTGCCCGCGTGCCGTGGAATGCCGCAATCCGCCACCCCTCCTCGCGTTTCACCCACAGCTGCGTGGCGAAGCCTTCGGCGCGCACCGGCTCGCCGCCGCCACGCTTTTGCAGCAGGTTGCACTGCGCCCCGCTCATCAGCGCCAGGCCGTCGGCAAACACCCTCACCGTCAACTCGCCACGCTCTACCGCCAGGTAGCGCACAGCGTCACGGGCATAGTCCAGGTACTGCGCCTTGTCCTGTACCAGCCCGGTGGTGTGCACGTACAGCAGGTCATCGTCAAACAGCGTGTGGAGCCGGGCATGGTCTTCCTGTATCAGGGCCCGCTGGCGTTCGGCCTCCAGGCCCAGCAACAGATCGTGAATAGCCTTCATGGGATTGTCCTCGGTGATTGGTTGGCGAGCGCATCCTCGCCCCACCTTGCCCCGAGGAAAAATCGCCAATCGCCATGCCTGGCATCGCCACTACCGATACTCGCTGCGTCTACCCCACTACTCGCGTGCAGCCCAGGCAGGACAAAGACTGGGCCAGGTATCGACGGCATCGATGGCGGGCCATCGACAGCATCTGTTGGTGCGCGGCGGCGCTCACGGTCTAGCCTGCCGGCAAACAACAAGACGAGGAGAATTCGTCCATGAGCGCCCTTCATCTGCACTGCTCCACCTTGTTCGATGGCACGGGCCTGCAGGCCCGCCCGTTGCACACGCTGATCATCGAAGGCGGTGTGATCCGCCATGTCGGGCCAACCGCAGAGGCGCCGCGCCCACGGCCTGGTGACCGTGAAACCCAGGGGCATTTCGTCATGCCTGGGCTTGTGGATGTGCACACCCACCTGGCGTTCGGCAATGCCCAGAGCGAAGAGGACATCGACATCTGGACCAGCGACGAATTTCGCGCCTTGCGCGGCTTGTTCTTTGCCCAGCACGTACTGGCCGCAGGCGTGACCTCGATGGTCTGCCCCGGCGACAGCGGCCAGCTCAGCATCGCCGTGCGCAACACGGTCAATGCCGGCCTGTTCGAGGGGCCGCGTATCGCCGCCAGCAGCCGCGTGATCACCAACCGGCAGAGCCTGAACGACTGGTTCCCCAGCCGTGTCGGCGCGCCGGAATACTTCACCGCCGCGCTGGTCACCAGCCGTACAGAAGCCATCGCGCAGATCCGCAAGCAGGCCAAGGATGGCGTGGACCTGATCAAGATCGCCATGGACGGCACTCACCGTCGCCCCAACGGTGAAATCATCGCCGCCTTCACCGCCGACGAAACCCGTGAAATGGTCGATGAGGCCCACCGCCTCGGCTGCCGCGTCGCCACCCACGCCTATGGCCGCGAGGCGGTCATGTATGCCGCCAAGGCCGGCGTAGACCTGGTGTTCCACGCCTTCTACATGGACGATGCCTGCATCGAGGCGCTGCTTGAGGCAGGCAGCGTGCTGGCCCCGACCATGACCTTCCCACAGAACACCGTGGACTTCTGCCAGCCCCACGACCCCGCCATCAGCACCGGCTACGCCGGTTATTGCGCACGCACGCTGGAGGTGGGCTCACCGGTACTCAAGCGCGCCAAAGCTGCTGGCGTGCCCTTCGCCTGCGGCAGCGACAGCGGCTTTGCCATCACACCCTATGGAGAATGGCATGCCCGCGAACTCGAATTGCTGGTACGACGCCTGGGCTTCACCCCGGCCGAGGCACTGTACGCCGCCACCAACGTCGGCGCCCGGCTGATGCCCAAGGGCGAGACCCTCGGCACGCTTGAACCGGGCAAGCAGGCCGACCTGCTGGTGCTGAACGGCTCGCCCCTGGACGACATCCGCATCCTCCAGGACCGCAGCCGCCTGCTGGCCGTGTACAAGGCCGGCGAGTCGGTGCGCCTGCAACGCACCGGCTACAACCCCAAACAGGTGTCGGACTTCAACTCGCTGAAATGGACCGACCTCTACACCCGCGACCGCGTAGCCGAACTCGGCAAATGGAGCCTGTGACCATGCCTACCCTGGACTTCGAACTGGCCGCGCAACTGGCCGCCACCACCCTGCGCCACGCCCGCACCCTGGGCATGCGCCCGTTGGCAGCCGCCGTGCTCGACAGCGCAGGGCATCCACTGGCGGTGCTGCGCGACGAGCAGGCCAGCTTCCTGCGCCCGCAAATCGCTACCGGCAAGGCCCGTGGTTGCCTGGGCATGGGCTTCGGTGGCCGCGAACTGGCTCGCCGCGCCCAAGCGATGCCGGCGTTCTTCGCGGCCATCAATAGCCTTACCGACGGCGAGGTGATTCCCGTGCCCGGGGGCATCCTGATACGTGATACCGAGGGCCGTGTGCTGGGTGCGATCGGCGTCAGTGGCGACAACTCGGACAACGACGAGCGCTGCGCCCTGCTGGCCATCGAAAACCACGGGCTGGTCGCAGATACCGGCGACCATCAGCCCTGATCCAGCACCTCGGCCTGCCCCTTCAGCACCTGGCGAAGCCAGGCCAGGGCCGGGTCAGAGGCTTGCTGCGGCTGCCACTGCAGGACTTGCGAGGCCACCGGAAAGACAATGGGCGACGCCAGCACGCGCAGGGGGTAGCGTCGCGCCAGCGCCTCGGCCTGGCGGCGGAACAGCGTGGCGATACGCGGCGTGCCGACGACGAATTCAGCCATCAGGGCAAAGCTCTGCACTGCCACATCGAGTCGCCTTTCGATACCCATCTCGCGCAGGTGCTGGGTGTCCAGCGAAAGGTTCTGGCCATGGCTGAATTCGCGCACCACGTGCCCGGCCGCACAGTAGTCGGCCAGGCTCAGGCCCTGTTGGTAGCCGGGAGTGTCTGCGCAGACGATGCAACACAGCTCATCCTGGAGCAGCGAGGCGTGGGGGTAGCGCGGGTTGATGCGTGGCTGCGGCACGACCACCAGGTCGCTGCGGCGATAGTCCAGCGCCTCGGCCACCACATCGCCGTCACGCGGCAGCGGCAGGTCACGCACCACCAGCGACACACCTGGCGCTACCCGCGCCAGGGTGCG
The DNA here is from genome assembly GCF_044749525.1 of Pseudomonas sp. NPDC089395. Lineage (NCBI taxonomy): Bacteria > Pseudomonadati > Pseudomonadota > Gammaproteobacteria > Pseudomonadales > Pseudomonadaceae > Pseudomonas > Pseudomonas sp. NPDC089395. The sequence continues at coordinate 332,816 of NZ_JBIVID010000003.1, read as the reverse complement.
ACTGACCGCCGGAACCAGGGTGGCCGCCACATAGTCCGAGGCCACCAGGATGAAGCGCCGGTCACAGCGGGCGGGGTCGAATGCCGCCGACATCTCCACCACTTCGCCCGTCAGGCTCAGCAGCTCGCGCACCTTAGGTGCCAGTTGGCGCGCCAGAGCACTCGCTTCCAGGCCTCGCCCTACCGGCAGCAAAAGCGGGTCCTGAAAGTGCTCGCGTAACCGGCCCAGTGCAGCGCTGGTCGCTGACTGGCCGAGGTTGAGGCGCTGCGCAGCCCGGCTGACGCTGCACTCTTCGAGCAGCACATCCAGGGCGACCAGCAGGTTAAGGTCAAAACGTCGATAGCGCATGAACAGGCTTATACGCGAATGCGCCTGGACAAGAATGCGTATTTCGCGCTGGCAGGTATCGCCTGGCGCGATACTTGATCGATTCCAAGACAAAGACGAAACGGCATGGCTACAGGCCGCATACCAAGAGGGTCGCCGTTTCAGTTTTGGAACCGATTTTCGGCCCTTCCCCCCCAGCCAACGCACCCTCCCCGGCGCTCTGCCAATCGCTTCCCATTCCCGAAACTTGGCTCACAGATGACCCACCTTCGTCTGCCTTCTGAAATGTCATGGATATACAGTTTTTCAGGGGTGTTTGGCGGTGTTAGGGGGGTACGGGGAGCAACATCCCGCTGCCTGGGAGCTATCGCCAATGGCTGCTATCGACCCAAAGCGGACGATCACGACAGGCCGCTTTCGGCCACAAGCGGCCGTTGGTGAGCGACAGCACAACTAGGGGGCTCCTGTTTGGCTCGCCCTCTGTAAACGTCAACAGCAGGATGCGGCCGTAGCTTCTCACCTTCGCAGGTCGGCAAGGCAGCGACCCTGTCCTGAATACCTTGCCGATATCCCTCAGCTATACGTCTCGTTCAGGGATCCAGTCCACTGTCAGACCATTGTCCAGACCACGCTGTACAGAGGACTGCTTCAACACTGGGCCTACGATCGCGACCAAAGCTGCAGCAAACAAGGCGATGCCAAGCCAGATCACGATGCTGTAGTTGTCGTCGGCAATCACGTTGGCAGCAATAGCCGGTCCGATAGCAAGGCCAATCATTTGCGCAGCCACGCCACATTCCACTGTCCGCCCTGATCTGTCGAAACTGGCCAGCGCGGCGAGCAGGTAGGGATGGGTATTGTTCCAGGCGAGATTGAACAGGCACACCGCGATCATGTAAGTGAACGGCCCGATGTCGCCCATCAGTGCCATCAGAGACAGGATGCTCGCGAGCAAGCCGAGCGCGAGTGGAGTCAATCGGCCGAAGCGACACGTTATCGCCGCTGCAGCCAGAGCCCCAACGATCCCGAAGAACTGCGAAAGGGTCAGCCCGTAGCTGACATTGTCCTCAGTTACGCCGTTCGAGGTTCCGATCAGAAAGAGGTAGGCCCAGACTGCACCTTGGGCGACGAAATAGAACAGCATGGCCACCACAGCCAAGGACCGATAGAGCGAAGGTAGAGTCACCGCGCGTTCGTCGGTCATTACGTGATTTTCGCCCGAAACAGGGAAGAAGCGAACGAAGGGCAGCGCCAGCAGGTTGAACAGAGCGAAGAAAACCAGCACCCCCTTCATGCCGACCAACTCATAAGCGGACGGCATTACCAGGAATCCGAGCGCGCCGTAAATCAGCACCCACATGATCAACCAGCCAAAGTTGCGGTCTGGCTTGGCCGTTAGTCCTATAACCGTAAAGGACAGCGAAATCAGCACGCCGGAACCCACTCCTGTCAGGCATCGCAGGATGGCGAAGGAGGTGGCATCCCCGGTAATCGTGGAGAGTAGATTCCCGGCGCTGGAAAGCAGGATGCCTAGCACCAATAGCAGGCGCCAGCTGAATCGCCTGGAAATGAAGGTAATGAATAGGGTGGTTAGCGCAATGCCCCACATCTCAGCAGAGGCAATGTAACCGACCTGCTGTTCGTCGAAATGATAGGACCCTACCAAACCCTGAACGAACCCTGGCTGGACAATAAACACGGCTGGCCCAATCACCCCCAGCAATATCGCGGTAACGATTGACCATCGGCTATTGATATCAATTCTGTTCTTCTGGGTTTTTAGATCAAATTGCGACATAGATCTGCCTCTTCCCGGTGATTTTGTTATATGGAGCAGGTGATGACTGTATGAACAACCACCCTGGCCGAGTCTATTCGTCTGCCTTAAGCCGTAACATCAACCGGAAAGTGGATATGCCAATATCGATCTGTTAGCTTGGCCCGCGAGAATGAGTCCCGCAGAGGAACGACCATGATAACAATTACACAACCTCTTGGTGAAAAAGCAGCTGACCTCGGGTATAGCGATGCTTTCCCTATTCAGTTTCAACACGAAAGCCTCAAACTTGTGAATGGTCTGCTAGACCTGACTTCCTCCATTTTCTACGTAATTGACCCCGAGATCAGAAATCAAGGGGTGGCGCTGAGCAATCTCGATGTCGACGCTGAAAAACTGTACCGAAAAAAATACAGCGATCTGGACCCACTCAATCCGCGCAGGTTTCACAATAGACCTGAGTCTGTGGTAACGCTGGACTCTCAGATGTCGTTCAATAGGCTGCGGCAGAGTATCTACTTCACCGATTTTATGAAGCCACTTGGCCATCGCTATGTAGCCGATGTCTTCCTTCGCTGCCAAGGAGAAGTCGTTGCGGTACTTTCTGTCATGCGTTCCGAAGAGAAACCGGATTTCTCGGCGGCCGATATTTCAACGCTGAGATCGCTGCAACCATTCATGGAATATGCGCTCAATAGCGTCTACCTGCCTAGAAGATACGGCGAACGTAAGACCCTGCAGGAAAGATATCAACTCACACGTCGCGAGATCGACGTGCTCGAGCTTGTTGTATCGGGACTGAGCAACAAGTCGATTGCGAACGAACTCGGGCTGGGATTGGCTACCGTCAAGACCCATCTGATCAATCTGTACCGAAAGACAGAGGCCGTCTCCAGGACGGAGCTGCTGTACAGGATCATGCACGAGTCTCCTGTTGGCTAGAGCCGTTACCTTCCTCGCTTGATAGCTCCCACTCCTCCGAGCGGTAAGCCGAAAGACACGATTCTGAATCTACCTCGTCGTCTTGCAGGGCTGGCCGCCTTGCAGCTTGAACGCTTCGCTCTAGTGTTTCACCTGCTGAGAAAAAATGCATGCGCTCTCTGCTTGATGCAGAGGGCGTCATGGTGACCTCCTCGCCGTCTACGACAAGCACTTTGGTCAAGTCCTCAACACCAATTTCAGGGTTCAACCTTAAGGTGGATGGCACCAGGGCCAGTGACGTTCTTAGTATGTAAGAACAAACCCAACCTGGAGAGCAAACAATGCTAAGTAATCTCGAAGGCAAGGTAGCCATTGTCACTGGCGCTGGACAGGGCATCGGCGAAAGTATTGCCAAAGTGTTTGCGAAAGCAGGTATCAAGGTCGTCGTGGCAACCCGATCCAAAGATAACGGTGCAGCGGTTGTCGATTTCATCAAGGAACTGGGTGGTGATGCCCTGCTCATTCAAGCTGACGTTGGCAGCAAGCATGAAGTTGATCGTATCGTTTCCACCACTATCAAGCATTACGGCCGCTTGGATATCGCTATCCATAATGCCGCCATATTTCCAATGTTCAGCATCGAAGACCTTTCTGAGGATGTGCTGGACAAAACCCTCAACATCAATTTGAAAGCAGCTTTCTGGCTGTCTCAAGCTTCCCTGCCTCACTTCAGGAAGCAAGGCCGCGGCCGCATAATCCTGACGTCCTCGGTAACAGGGCCTACGGTTGCCATGCCGCTAACTGGGCACTACGCCGCGTCCAAAGGAGGCATGAACGGATTCATTAAAACGGCCGCACTGGAGTTGGCCAGAGAGCATATTACCGTCAATGGCGTGGAGCCTGGTTATATCAAGACTCAGGCGATGTCAGTTCTGGCGAATGAGGAAGAGCTGAAGGAAATGGCATCGCTTATTCCAATTGGAGAACTGGGAGAGCCAGAGGACATTGCCAATACCATGCTGTTCCTGGCGTCTGATGAAGCCTCCTATATAACAGGGCAGACGATTATTGTCGACGGCGGTTCCACACTCCCGGAAAGCCCTGTAGTGCTGCGACAGTTCTACGAAGCGAAAGCAAGTGTCTGAAGGAGTCTTGAACGTCATGTCGAAAAATCTCCTTGAGCGCCGAAACCGATTGATAGGCGAGAAGGCACCGCTGTTCTACGATGAACCGCTCCATCTCGTGAAGGGTGAGTCCGTCTGGCTATATGGGGCCGACGGAAAACGTTATCTGGATGTCTACAACAACGTGCCCAATGTCGGGCATTGTCATCCCCACGTGGTTGAGGCGATTTGCCGCCAGGCAGCCAGCCTCAACGTTCATACGCGTTACCTGCACGATACGTTGGTGGAATACGGTGAGCGTCTGACCGCCAAATTTGACCCCAGCCTGTCGATGCTATTTCTGACCTGTACCGGCAGCGAGGCCAACGAAGTGGCGTTGCGCATGGCGCGACTCCACACCGGCAAGCAAGGCATCATCTGCTCCAATGCGACCTATCACGGCAACACCACCGCCGTCGATGCATTGGCCACTATGTTCAACGGCGGCATACCCAACGGCCCTGGCGTGCGGGCTGTCGACTTCCCTGACACCTACCGCGTGCCAACGGGTGTCCTGCCGGACGATCTGTCGGCCTACTACGTCAATCAGGTCAGAACGGCCATTGCAGCGTTCGAACAGGAAGGCGTGGGATTCGCCGGCATGCTGATCTGCCCGATTTTCGCCAATGAGGGGCTACCCCACGTTCCGGCCCGTTATTTGGAACAGGTCGCACGGCTCGTACGCGACGCCGGTGGCGTGCTGATCTTCGACGAGGTTCAGGCGGGTTTTGGTCGCACCGGCTGCTGGTGGGGCCACGAGTACGCCGGTGTCGTGCCGGATATCGTCACCCTGGGCAAGCCAATGGGTAACGGGCACCCCATCGCCGGTGCCATCTGTAGGCCTGAACTCGGCGAAGCCTTCCGCAACAAGGTGATGTATTTCAACACCTTCGCAGGCAATCCCGTCGCCTGCGCTGCCGGTCTCGCGGTATTGGAAGTCATTGAAAACGAAAAGCTGGTCGACAACGCTCGCGACATCGGGGCCCACCTGAAGCGAGGCCTGCAGGCACTGGCTGAGCGCTATGCGTTGATCGGGGATGTGCGCGGTTGCGGGCTCTTCTTCGGCGTGGAGCTGGTCAAGGACCTCGAAAGCAAGACGCCGGCGGCTGCCGAAGCACGGGCATTGGTAAATGAGGTGAAACGAAACGGTGTGCTGATCAGCAAGATCGGCATGCACGACAACATTCTCAAGCTGCGCCCTCCGCTCTGTTTCAATCGCGACCACGCAGACCTGCTGCTCAACGTGCTGGATGATGCCTTCGCGCGTGTCAAAAGGGAGTGCCGATTCTGATGAACAACGACACTATTGCCACGCAAAAAAGGCAGCTGTTGGACATCGCCAATGCAGCGCTTGAGCACTGGGAGCTGAACGGAAAGCTCAGTCTGATCAAGTACCGTGAGAATGCCGTCTACCGCCTGGATACCGTTTGCGGCCAGCGCTTCGCTCTGCGCGTCCATCGCCGGGATTACCACAGCAACGGGGCTTTGAACTCCGAACTGACCTGGGCGCAATCGCTGCGCCAGGCTGGACTGCAGGTACCTCTAGCGGTCCCCACCTGTGCTGGAGCGCCGTTCGCGTCCATCCCTTATGGGCCCGGCTCACCCTGGCAGGTGGATCTCCTGGAATGGGTGACCGGAGCTCAGATCGGAAGCTGCGAAGAGGGATTGGGGGATGACCCGGAGGCTATCGCGAACGCCTATCGGACTATTGGCGAGATCGCGGCTCGGATACACAATCACTCTGAAGAATGGAACCGCCCCGCGAGCTTCCAACGTCATTCCTGGGACCTTGATGGGCTCGTTGGCGAGCAACCCATGTGGGGCAGGTTCTGGGAGCTGGAGTGCCTGACGCCGGAACAACGTGCACTGATCCTTGAGGCCAGGGATCGAGCGTTATCGGATCTTCGCAACCTGGGTCAAGGCCCTGGAGACTATGGGTTGATTCATGCCGATCTGGTACCGGAAAACGTGCTCAGCGACGGAGCGCGCGTTCAGGTCATCGACTTCGACGACGCAGGTTTCGGCTGGTACCTATTTGAGCTGGCGACCGCACTCTATTTCATCCAGGGCGACACGCACTTCGCATTGGCGCAAGACGCGCTAATCGAAGGTTATCGGCGCCAGCGAAGCCTGGGCGACGATAAGCTGGCCTGGCTACCGCTGTTCATGGCAGTGCGCAGCTTCACGTATCTGGGCTGGGTGCACACCCGGCAGGGCACTGAAACCGCGAAAGACCTAACCCCGAGGTTGGTGGCAATGTGCTGCGACACGGTTGAAAGGTATCTGAAGCGCAATTGATCTGTGGACACCGGCTTTCGAATGGGAGCCGGTGCTTTGAGCAACCAGCGCGTGCGAGAGATCGCACTTCACTGACTGGAACACGTTATACCTGTGGGAGCCGCGCTTGCCGGCGATGGGCCGCGAAGCGGCCCCAACCTACAGATTTCCACTTTGGGTCGATAGCAGCCACTCCCGACTGACTGCTTTCGATCTAACGCTTGGCGTCAGTTACCTCGCCAAACAGTGCAGTGGTGTATTTCTTGGAAACAGCGCCGCTTCTCTGGCCGTTCGCGCCGTAGTACCGATCTTCACGACAGAGTCGCTCCTTCACGTCGCAGAACATCCCGTTGGCAAAGGTAAATTCGGTCAGATCTACGTTGCTGGACGTAAACACCTCACCCGCCGCAGCCTTCTTGCCTAAATACTTCTCTGTCAGCTCTTGGGAAATTCCCTTGTCATTGGCGCATACGTAACGGTCGCAGAGCACACCCGACGCAGGCGATTGGATCGTAGCCTGGTTCCTGGCGTGTGCGGGCATCACGCCCACGGTAAGCAGCAGCGCGAGAGCAAATGAAATATTTGATTTAGTCATGTAGTTGTCCCCTTTTATGGGTTTGAGAAGGCTCCAAGCCTATCGCACAAAAAATCAATGAATGCCCGAGACTTGTGCGGCAAATGGCCGCCATTCGGAAACACGATGCTGATCGACTGGCGGGGTAACGAATAATCCGGCAGTAGTCGATGCAGCGAACCGCTGGCGAATCCGACAATTTTCGACTTTTGAATGCCGAATCGGCGAGATTCCCCAGGCGGATGACCAAGTCTAGTTTTTCGGCCACCAGATCAAGACGAGCGACGGGCTGATCGGCTGGGTGATGTAGTCGGCAGCGCCCAGCTCCCGGCCGCATCGGTGGATGGTCAACCCGGGGCTGCTGCAGCGAAGTCAGCTTTCGGCCAGTTGCGGCCGCTCTGCCCGGCACCTTTCATCGATTACAGTGATGATTACTATCGAAAGCCCTGCCTGTCGGGTGGCCAAGACCGCCCCCTATAATGGCTTCCACTTTCCCCCCGCTCCCCCGCCTGCTTCAGGCGAAACTCCCCTCTGGAACCCCGCACCATGCCAAGCTCTCCCCAGGCCTCTCACGGCCCCCTCGAACATCGTCAACAAAGCGTCAAACAGCAGTGGCTGGCGATTCTTTCGGTCGCCGTGGGTGCCTTCGCCCTGGTGACCAGTGAGTTTCTCCCGGTGGGCGTGCTCAACGATGTCGCCAGCGATCTCGGTATCAGTGCAGGCCAGGCCGGTCTGATGGTGACCCTGCCCGGCATCATGGCTGCCCTCGCCGCCCCTTTGCTGTCGGTCGGCATTGGCGCCCTGGACCGTCGCTACCTGCTGATCGGCCTCACGCTGATCATGATCATCGCCAACGCGGTCGTGGCCTACGCCAGCGACTTCAACCTGCTGCTGTTCGGGCGCGTGCTGCTGGGCGTCAGCATCGGCGGCTTCTGGGCTACCGCCATTGCCCTCAGCGGCCGCCTGGCCCCCAAGGGCGTAGGCGTCGCCCAGGCCACTTCAATCATCATGGTCGGTGTGACCTTGGCCACCGTGCTGGGTGTGCCCGTAGGCACCTGGCTGAGTGGCCTCATGGGCTGGCGCATGACTTTCCTGGCCACCGCGCTGGTGGGCGTGCCGGTGCTGCTGGCTCAGGTCCTTCTGCTGCCGCGGCTCAACCCGGACAAGGCCATTCGCATCAGTGACCTGCCGGCGCTGTTCATCAACCCGCAAGCTCGGGTGGGTTTGATCGCGGTGCTGCTGATTGGTCTGGCGCACTTTGCTGCGTACACCTATGTCGCCCCCTTCTTCAAGCAAAACGCAGGTTTCGATGGGCCGACCATTGGTTCGCTGCTGTTGCTGTATGGCGTGGCCGGGGTAGTGGGCAACATCTTCGCCGGTTTCGCCGCCAATCGAAGCGTGCGTCACACCCTGATGCTGGTCGCACTGATGATCGCTATCAGCACCGCCTTGTTCCCCTACTTCGCCACCGGCATGACCGGCGCTGCGATGCTGATCGCGCTCTGGGGCTTCGCCTTCGGCGCCTTCCCGGCCTGCGCCAGTATCTGGATGTTTGTCGTGGCGCCCAAGGACGTCGAACGCGGCATGCCACTGTTCGTCGCCATGTTCCAGGTGATCATTGCGTTGGGCTCGTTCTTCGGTGGGCAGATCGTCGACCAACTGGGCAGCTCGGTGCTGTTGAGCCTGGCCACGGCCCTGGTGGGTTGCGGTTTCGTTACGGTGCTGGTGCTGGGGCGTAATGTCAGCAATAGCCTTGCGGTTAGCCAGACTGCTTGACCATTGCCCCACAGGTACACCTCTGCCTTCAAGCCTTGCGCTGTATCTGTGGGAGCCGCGCTTGCCGGCGATGGGCCGCGAAGCGGCCCCAAAATCCAGAGGTCTACTGTGGGTCGATAGCGGCCACTCTCGACTGACTGCTTTCGACCCATAGCTGCCGCTGGTGTCAGCGTTGGTACTGTTGAGAACAGGCTTAGGCCGTCAAGAGCTGGCCTTAGGGGCGAGATTAACTGAGCTGTGGCTGATTGAAGTGATTGCCAGATCGCTACAGGCGTCCGCTATCCGCCCAATGCCCTTCCAGAAAGGCAGATGACGGCCATAAGCTGCCCGTCGAAATCCATGAAACGGGGGTAGGCCAGCGAAAACTTGGGAACGACGCAAGCTCGCTTTGACGGGCAGCTGCTAGTCAGCCCCATGCATTTGTCTGCGCCACGGCCCTTTGTGCAAAAAGCGTTTCGACCATAAAGTCGATGAACACGCGAAGCTTTGGAGCAAGATGCTTGCTGGACGGCCACAGTAGACGGAACGTGCCTTGGTGTTCGACATGCGCGTCCAGCACCGAAACCAGCTCGCCCCGTTCGATGGCCTGTCGCACCATAAAGTCCGGTAGGCACGCGATGCCCAAGCCCGCGATGGCCACGTCCATCAACGCCCCAGTGGTGTTGCACACCATTGAGGCCGGCAGCGTCCATTCCGGCGCGTCTTCGCCGCGCGCCAACGGCCAAGCCTCGAACTTTCCCGTGGAGGGGAACTTATGCTGTAAGCAGACATGGTGCGCCAGGTCAGCGGGAACATCGGGCGATCCTTGGCTCGCCAGGTAGCCGGGCGAGGCGACTAATTGCAGGCGGTAACTTCCGAGCGGCCGCGACATGAGGCGCGAATCGGTCGGTTCGCCGGTACGCATCACGACGTCGAAGCCTTCATCAATCACGTCCACCAGCCGATCGGAGAAATCCACGTCCAGCTCAATAGCTGGATAGCGATGCATGAAGGCCGTCAGCGCGGGCATGATCAGCATTCCGACCAAGGGCAGGCTGATGCGCAGCCGACCCTTGGGCGCTTGCTGGGTTTGGGACAGCTCAAGCTCGGCCGCCTCGGCTTCACAGAGAATGCGCCGGCAGCGTTCCACGAACAGGCTACCTTCGGCGGTCAGCGTGATGCTGCGCGTACTTCGATGGAACAGGCGCACGCCCAGCCGTTCCTCCAGCCGGGACACGCTTTTCCCCACGGCTGACGATGATATCCCTAGGTTGCGCCCAGCCTCGGAGAAACTGCGGGTATCCGCTGCCTGCATGAAAATCGCGATGCCGCTCAGCCACTCCATCGTCGCGCCTATCTAGGAAAATTAGTCCGATATGTTCTGAATATAAGCATTATGGTTTTATAAAAGAAATAACAACAAGATGACTGCCTACATTCACTAGTGCCGGTTCCGTGCCATTGAGTCCGCAATCGACACCCGAAAAGGCAGTCCCATGATGCGTTCAACAACAACTCTTGGCTGTGGCGCCCCAAGTGCACACCTTCCCGTCACATCACTGCTGGCCCTAGCGCTGGCCGGCTTCGTCACGATCCTAACGGAAGCCTTACCGGCGGGCTTATTACCTCAGATCAGCGCCGGCTTGGGAGTCTCCGAGGCACTAGCCGGGCAGTTCGTAACCATCTATGCCATCGGTTCGCTGTTAGCGGCGATTCCTTTGACCGCGGCCACGCAGGGCGTGCGCCGCCGCCCGCTGCTGCTGACGGCAATCGCGGGCTTCGTGGCCGCTAATACCGTGACCACGTTTTCCAGCAGTTATGTGCTGACGATAGTTGCACGCTTCCTGGCGGGTGTATCGGCCGGACTGCTTTGGGCGCTGCTGGCCGGCTATGCGGCGCGCATGGTGCCCGAACATCAAAAAGGCAGAGCCATCGCCATTGCGATGGTTGGCACGCGCTGCTGGTGTTCGGCGTCACCTCCCTGCTGGGAATCTGGATCGTGGGCGTGCTGATCGACTGCCATCTGCGTACGTTGACACTCGCCAGTACGGCCTTGTTCGGCCTGGCGGCGATGGCACTCGGCGTAGCTGCTGATGCACCGACAGTGATTTATATTGCGGTGGCCACCTGGGGCCTGGCCTTTGGCGGTGCGGCAACTCTGTTCCAGACTGCCATTGCTAAGACTGCTGGCGATGCGGCCGACGTTGCGCAGTCAATGCTGGTCACTGCATGGAACATGGCAATCGCGGGCGGCGGCATAATCGGTGGCGTCCTGCTGGATTGCTTTGGCGTGGCCGCATTCGCGCCTGCACTGCTGGTGCTGCTGGCGGCGACACTGGTTGTTGTATGGGCAGCAAAAGATCATGGTTTTCCTGCGTCTCCGAGATGAGCTGCGACCTACGATCCAGCAGAAAAGATGGAGCGCTTGTTGGCCTGTTCTGCGCTACATCACCGGCAGCTCTTGGTCGTTAGTTGCCCTCCGCAAAGGGCAGCTTTGGGTCGATAGCAGTCGGTCGCAGATGACCGCTTTCGACCCATAGCTGCCCTACGTCACTGCTAGCGTTCAAGAGGTGACAATGTCGGCGTTAAATGTTTACGTCGTACCAGGCCACTTAGAGTATCACCGGCTAGACTTCGAAGCGGCTTGGAGAGCGATATGCTGAGTGCGGAGTTGGCCGTGCCGTCCGCCGAAGTTCGCTAATTCGTCTCCCTTGTTCCTTCAACTGCAAGGACGACGACTATGCGAACGGCACAAACAGGCTTTTGCACAGCCTTCTTGGCTTTGTCACTCAGCGCACCACTGGCGCAGGCCGCCGAACAACCCCAGCCAAGCGCGCCTCAGCTCACCCAACCCAGCACCGACGCGCTCATGCATCCGGAATACGTGAAAACCATCGCGCGCATGGCTTATCTCTGGGGCTGGCCGATGGTCAACATGATCAACCGCTATGAGCGCATCACGAAGGCGCCTCACCCTGGGCTACTGGGCGGCATCTTGCCAGCGGCGCCGCGCGGTCAGTTGGGCATGCTGCACGATTACATCACCCCTGCTGAAACCTTTGTCACCTGCCCCAACCAGGATGTGGTGTACGGTCTTGGCTTCTTCTCCCTGGACGACGAGCCCGTGATCGCCCAGGTGCCGGACTTCGGCGAGCGCTTCTGGGTGTACGCCATGTACGACCAACGTACCGATCAGTTCGGTGAACTGGGGAAGCCCTATGCCAGCAAGCCTGGTTTCTACCTGCTGGTGGGCCCGAACTGGCAAGGCGAAAAGCCCGACGGCGTGGAAGCGATCATCCGCAGCCCTACGGCGCTGGCCAACACCATACCGCGCGTGTTCATGGACGATACGGAGGCCGACCGCGCAGCTGTGCAGGAAAAACTCAATCAGGTCGTCTTCTACCCGCTCAAAGATTTTGACGGCAAGATGAAGATCATCGACTGGAAGAAAACACCCGACATCCCGGTGCCCAATGCAGACAGCGCCAGCCAGGGTGAAACTAAGTGGGTCATTCCGGAAAAGTTCTTTGATCAACTCCCGCAAGTGCTGGACACCGTCGCGCCGATGCCGGGCGAAGAAGCTCTCTATGCCCAGTTCCGCCAACTCATGGCTATTGCCGCAAAAGACCCGGCCATCAAGAAGCTGCTGGTAGAGGAAGCCAAGCTGGCCGACAAGGAACTGATCGCGCCCTTCTTCCAGTGGAAGCACAACGGCCGCCCGGCGGGCAATGGCTGGAACCGCTCGGCCAACAACGCCCAATGGGGCGTGGACTATTTCAACCGCACCGGTACCTCCAAGTCGAACATGTTCGACAACCGCCCCAACGAAACTCAGTACTTCTACACCGACTTCGATGGCAACGGTGCTCAACTCAATGGCGCCCACAGCTACGAGGTCACCTTCGCCAAAGGTGAAGAGCCGCCGGTGCAGGGCTTCTGGTCGCTGACGTTGTACAACCAGCATCACCTCTTCAGCGCCAATGCGCTCAATCGTTACTCGCTGGGAACCAAGAACAAAGACCTCAAGCGCAATGCTGATGGCTCACTGACGGTCTACATCGGCCCGGTATCCCCTGGCAAGGACAAAGAGAACAACTGGCTCCCGTCACCTAAAGAGCCCATCTCACTGTATATCCGGGCGTACTGGGGCAAAGAACCGATCCTCGATGCACGTTGGAAGCCGCCAGTCATCAAGAAAATCAAGTAAACCTCGCGTTGCGACGCTTATCATTTGCTCAGGAGACTGTTTGATGAGTTCCATTCGACGGGTATTTACGCTGTCCACCCTGGCGGCTGCACTGGCAACCCTATCGATGGTGCACGCGGCGGATCAGGCACCGGCCTCGCCGCTGATCCAGCAGATCAACAACGGCAACTGGCTTGAGCCCAAAGAAGCAGAAAGCCTGCGCGATGAGCTGTATTACCAGCGCGCAATCCACGCCTACATGACCATGTTGCCGGCGCTCAACACCATTGGCATGAAAGACGGTTCGGAAGCTGCCTTCGGCGCCGGCTACAACGTGTTGCCGATCTGGAAGCAACGCATGGACGCCCGCACCATGGTGCCCACGCCAAACGCCGACGTGATCTACTCCATGAGCTACCTGGACCTGAAGCAGACCGGCCCGCTCGTGGTAAAGGCCCCTGCCAATGTCATCGGCATGTTCACCGACTTCTTCCAGCGCACGCTGACCGATGTCGGCGCCGTCGGCCCCGACCGCGCACGCGGCGGCCTCTATCTGCTGTTGCCGCCGGACTACAACGGTCCCGTGCCTGGCGGCTACTTCGCGGTCAAGTCGCGCACCTACAACGTTTTCCTGTTCTTCCGTACCGTCATGGCCAAAGGCGAAGGCAAGCCTGACCCGGCACCGGCGGTCGCCAATGCCGAAACCACCCGCGTCTACCCGTTGTTCACCGTGGAGAAAGACGTCAAACCGATGCAATTCCCCGACGCCAGCGGCAAGGCGCTGAACATGATGTACCCGGTTGACACCACTTACTGGACCAAGCTCAAGGCCTTCGTCGATTATGAGCCGGTCGAAGCCATCGACCCCGAGCTGCGCGGTGTGCTGGCCTCGATCGGCATCATCAAGGGCGAACCCTTCAAGCCCACGGCCCGGCAGGACGAGCTGCTGAAGAAGGCCGTCGAAACCGCGCCGAAGATGATCCTGGCCAATCGCCAACTGGGCCGCGAAGACAAACGCAACCTCTATTACAAGGACCGCCAGTACGAGAATACCTGGGCTGGCGGCACCAACGACTGGATGCAGGACAGTTACCTGGATGTCAACCAACGCGCAAACTTCTTCCAGTTCGCTTATTCATCGGCACCGGCCATGGTGATGCACACCACCGGAGCGGGCTCGAAGTACCCGTTCACCGGGCGCGACAAGGATGGCAAGTTCCTCGAAGGCGGCAGCACCTACAAACTGCGCTTGCCGCCGAACCCGCCCGCGGCGTTGTTCTGGGCAGTGACGGCGTACAACATCACCGACGGCACCATGCCCGAAACCAAGCAACTGTTGCCCTCCACCAACGGCTACTACGACATTCCCAAACAGGCGGACGGTTCCCTGGAAATCTGGTTTGGCCCCGATAAGCCGACCGACGTGGCTGATGCAGCATTTATCCAGACCATACCGGGCCGCAACTTCCTCGTAGCATTGCGTTTGTATGGAAGCGAAGACGCCTTCTACGACCAAACTTGGAAACCGGATGACGTGGTGAAGGTCAAGTAAAGCCTAAGCTAAGCTGGGGATCTGAGCTGTCCGCCAGCTAATCAATCCAACGGCAGCTATGGGTCGATAGCTGCCCTTCGAGGAGGACAGCTAACGGCCAAAGGCGGGCGCTCAATCCCTCCCGAAACCTCATCTACACTGCTTCAAGCTCAACCTAGAGCTGACGCGGACTTCGGCTGCCTACTCGGTCCCGACTTACGCCTTTACATCTAGCTGCAACCTTCGCGGTCTATTGCATGTATTGATTGCCTCCAGGAGTTTCCGATGAGAGCCGTAGATGGATTGATGACTCGAATGACCACCCGCCTTCTGCCTTGTCTGCTGGCCACGGCGATCACCACCTGTGCCATGGCCACCTCCCAGGCGGCAACCGAGCCTCTGGGTGGTCAACCGCCACAGGGCGCAGCGCCCTCGGTCAAGGACTTCGACTACCAGATCAAATACCAGCGTGCGTTCGAAGCCATCCTTTGGAATATGCCGGCAATCGCCATCTACTCGTTCCGTCGTGCCGCTGAAAAGGATCTCGGCTACAAAGACAATGACATCATTGCCTATTCCGCAACCGCCACCCCTCAACTCGAAGCCATCACCGCTAACAGCACCACGCCCTACATCGCCGCCTACACCGATCTGCGCAAAGGCCCTGTGGTCCTGGAGATACCCACCGCGGGTGCTGATGGCAGCCTTTACGGGCAGGTAGTGGATGCTTGGCAGCTCACTATCGCCGATGTCGGCCCAGCCGGGCTCGACAAAGGCAAAGGTGGCAAGTATCTGTTCACGGCACCTGACTACAAGGGTGAAGTTCCCAAGGGCTACATCCACGTTAGCTCGCCGAACTACAGGATCGCCCTCGCCTTCCGCTCGGTCCCGCCAGCGGGTAAGACCGCGAAGGATGCCTACGCCTACGCCAAGCGCCTGCGCATGTACTACTTGTCTGAAGCTAAGTCACCACCCCAGCAGAAATTCATCGACCCTGCTCATGAACGCTACCCGACGCTGCCGTTCTATGACGAACGTCACTTCGAGGACATGCACGCGATCATGAGCGTCGAGCCGGTGCGTGAACACGACAAAGTCATGATGGGTATGTTGTCGTCCCTGGGCATCGTTAAAGGCAGACCCTTCGCACCGGACGAAACCGCCAAACGGGCGATGCATCAGGCCGCGATCGATGCCTGGTTCTACCTCCAGCAATGGTTCGACACAGAGATGTCCAAGCGCGTGTACTGGCCAGACCGGCACTACGTCTCTCTCTTGCAGGCCGATGCCAATCGCGAGTTCAAGTTTATCTACGACGATCGCATCGACCTGCTCGAGCGCGCAGCAGAGTACTTCTGGTGCACCTACATGCCTAAGGTGCTCAGTGACTCGCCAGCCACTTCCTACCAGATGGCGATGGCCGACAAGGACGGAAAACCGCTGGAGGCTGGCCAGCTCTACAAACTCGATGTGCCCAAGGACATGCCGGTCAAGCAGTTCTGGGCGCTGACGGTCTATGACCGCGCCACCTTCTCGTTCATCTACAGCGAGAGCAACCGCACCACGCTGTCGTCGTTCGACGTCGACAAGATGAAGAAAAATGCCGATGGCGGCGTCACCATCTATGTAGGGCCAAAAGCTCCACAAGGCGAGGACGCCAACTGGATTCCCACATCGGGCAAACGACCCTTGCCGGCCATGCGCTTCTATGGGCCAACCGAAGCGTTCAACAACAAAACTTTCAAATTGCCCGACTTCGAACGGGTCAATCCCTGAGTGCTGTCTGCCGCCTTCGAAAACAGAACGACAGGGCCGGCACGCTGGCCCAAGGGAGACTTGATGAAACCCATGGTGCTTGGAGTTACCCTGCTTTCACTTGCCGTGCCGGCCTTCGCACAGATTCCCGACAAGCTGGCTGAAGACGCCTACATCTATGGTTACTCCATGGACGAGGCCTACAAATTCTTCTATGAGACGGCGGTCAAGACCAACACCCCCCTCAATCGCTTCCAGAACATCCGCCACCTGGCCGATGACACCTACGTCGACCACCCCACCATCAACAACGACACCCTGCACCTGATGGGCTGGCTAGATGTCGCAGCCGAGCCGGTGATCGTCAGCGTGCCGGAAATGGAAAAGGGTCGTTACTGGATCCTGCACACCATGGACATGGGCCACTACACGACCTCCATGATTGGTTCGCGAACCCGCGATACGAAAGGTGGCCACTTCATGTTCGCCTCGCCACAGTGGAAGGGTGAAGTGCCGGACAGTGTCACTGAAGTGATCCGTGTCGAATCCAACCTGGTGAAACTGATGGGCAGGATTATGTCCACGGGCCCGGAAGACCAGAAAAAGGCCCTTGGCTACATGGATGACTGGAACGTTCGAACGCTTTCGGCCTATCTGGGCGAGCCCGGACCGAAAGCCAAGCAGCGCACCTACCCCGACCCGGCCAAAACCAACTGGTTGCAAAGGGTCAACTTCGTGCTGTGTGATGGCAACATGGGACAGGCCGACAAAAAATGGCTCGACCAGTACAAGGCGGTTGGCGTGGAGCCCTGCAAGGAAAACTTCACCAAGGAGCAACTGGCGGCTGCCAAAAAGGGTGAAGAACTGGGCATGAAGCACATCAAGGAACTCGCACCGTCGATGACCGATGCCGGCAAACTGCTGGGCACCCGCGAGCAGCTGGGCGACGGGCCCCGTGACCTGTTTGCCGAGGGCACGTACATTGGCCAGTGGGGGCTGCCGCCCGATGAAAGTATCTACCTGCGCACCGAGACCGCTGCCGATGGCAAGCCGATCAACGGCTCCAATGGCAAGTCTTACACCATGCACTTCAAGGCGCCTGAAGTTAGCCAGTTCTGGTCCTTCACCGTGTACGGCTCGGATAACCGCCTGATGGCTCACAACGCCATCAACCGCCACAGCCGCGGCGACCGCACCCTCAAGCCGGATGCCGATGGCGAATACACCATCGAGCTGAGCGCCAAGGGTGACGAGAGCAACCCCAACTACCTGCCCATTCCGGAAAAGGATGCGTACATAGTCCTGAGGTTGTATGGCCCAAGTAAGGCAGTGCAAGGCGGCGGCTACAAGTTCCCGCCCATCGAAGTGACCTCAAACTGACGTTTCTGGATGCTGCCCTGCCGATGGAGGTTACTCTTGGAATGAGAGTGACCTCCATCGAGCCTGCACTCAGTACCTACCAGCAGAGAGAGAGCACATGCAGCGAATTCATCTCACGTGCGTGTTAGTCATGATGGTTGTCGTACATTCCGGTAGTGCACATGCCGAAGACTCGGCGGAATTGGCCAAGGCAGCGCTCAACCCGGTAGCGGCCATGTACAGCCTGCCCGTGCAGTACAACTGGGATCAGAAGATGGGGACCACCGGTGAAGGTATGCACAGCGTCACCAACATTCAGCCAGTGCTGCCTTTCAAGTTGAACGAAGACTGGAACCTCATTTCACGTACCATCCTCCCTCTCATCGACCAGCATGGCTTGTCCCCCAATGGCGCGGCGGACAAATCGGGTGCAGGGGATATCACGCAAAGCTTTTTCTTCTCCCCCAGCAAACCCACCGACAGTGGTTGGATTCTTGGCGCTGGTCCGGCTTTTTTGATTCCAACCGGCAGTGATGAATTGCTTAGTAACGATCAATGGGGCCTGGGCCCCACCGCAGTGGCACTCAAACAATCAAAGGGCTGGACCCGCGGCATACTCGCCAACCACATCTGGGGCCTTGATGGTAGCCCGCCGGATGAGAAGGAAAAGGTTAACCAGACCTTCCTGCAACCCTTTCTTTCCTACACCACTAAGACGCACACCACGTACGGTATCAACTCCGAATCAACCTATGATTGGCAAGTACGCGAGTGGTCCGTACCCATCAACCTGACAGTCACCCAACTCCTGAAAATCAGCGGCCAGCCACTGACAATCCAGGCAGGCCCGAGGTATTGGCTGGATCGATCAGGAGAAGGACCTCAAGGCTGGGGATTCCGCATGGCGGTAACGTTGCTGTTTCCCCATTGACTGATAACCGCAGTCAGCTTAAGCGTTTCAATTTCTGAAGGAGCGACAATGAATACCGTGCTGCTGAAGATCAAACATGAATTCATGAAGGCGCTTCCCCCAACCATTTTTTTCTTCATCATTCTCCACATCGTGGCCCTGATCCGCTCACTCATGATCAAGGGGTCAGGGGTGGACCTTCCCGTTTCAGCCTCCGTGCTGATCGCATCCCTGGTGCTTGGAAAGTCTGTGCTGGTGGCAGACATGTTGCCCTTTATCAACCGTTTCCCTGATAAGCCGCTGATATGGAATGTCAGCTGGAAGACCCTCATGTATGCCTTGGTCGCACTTGTGGTGCATTACCTGGAGCGGCTCTACGACTACTGGAAGGAGGCGCCTAGCTTCATGGACGCGAATTCCCTGCTGTGGTCCTCGATGAATTGGCCGCGCTTCTGGGCCATACAGATCCTACTCATGACCCTGATTTTCATGTACTGCGTCATCGCAGAACTGGCACGAGTCATTGGTCGTGATCGACTGAAAGTGATGTTTGTTGGTCCGCTGCCGCCAAAACATGCTAAATCAGCGGAAGGTGCCTAAGGTCCGCAGGCTGGTGCAAGAGGGATTTTCGGACCATGCTTGAAAGTCCGCTTTGGGTCGTAAGCAGCCATTCGTGCATGACTTCCTGTAAAGTCCCAAATGACTCATGAGAATCGTATTCGGAGAAGGTCAGAATCTCAGAAACAATGCCGGTCCAGACAACGCTGTGGCGGGAGGTAGGATTAACTTTCGCACCTGCAAATGCGAGCACGAGTTCTCCGACCTTCGCCTTCTTGCGGATGCGCGGCTTACAGACCGCCAGCGTAACGGCCGGCGGATCGTAGTTGGGCGCGGAGCCCGCGTCCGTGGCGATCACATACGTGTGGACTCGCATCGTCATGCCTCCTGCGCAAAAAGCTGATCAAGCCAGGAGAACGCATCGGCACGATTCGTGATGTCTGCGACGAACTCCTGACCACGTGCTGCGGCCTCCAGGGTCCCTGACGACGCCCAGCGTTGCAATGGGTGATAGGTTAGTCCGACTCCGCCGCGTGTTGGGTTCAACCAATCCGGTACCGACCAAAGGGACGGACGTGGAGCATGACTTTCGGTCAGTCGAAAGCCCGTCTTGAACAGGCCGAAGCCCGGGAGTTGGGCTACGCGACCGTCCAGGACCAGACGGTCAGCAGCAATGTAAAGCGTGTTGTTTTCCTTCCAGCCGGGCCTGGTGTGCGGGTGTTCTTCGAGCCAAGGGTAGCGCTCAGCTGCGTGTGTTCCATCGAAACCCAGAGAGAAGACCTCTCCGATTTGCAGCCATCCAAATACACGATGCTCTCGTTGCCCCTGGTATGACCAGCAGCCTTGGATTTGCCTCACCGGCCGGAATAGCCCCCAGAAAAGGAACAAATCGCCGACACCGACGCCTTGACCGGCGAGATGACTCTGAGCTGCGGCAAGCTGACCGAGCGCGCCACGCCATCCGGGCGCGCGAGGGCGTAGGTTGGGATCAAGGTCTGGATCGAGGTGGCACGGAGTAGCTCTCGTGTGGCGGCCTCGGGTTAACTGTTCGATGAGGGTCGGGGTCGGTTCGGTCAGGTCGCCGAAGGTGATGGGCGTCGGCATGCGTGTGGGGATGGGGAGCGAGACTGGTCTCCCCTCCACGAGCGGGCTGGGCACTCCGCCGGCGGTGGAGTCGAAACCTTTACGCGAGAGTATGAGCTTCATGAGCCACCGCCAGTGGCGAGGTGTCGCTTGAAATTGTGGACCGACGCGATCAATTCACCGTCGATGTTTAGCGCCGCCAAGGTATTGAGTGTAATCCGCTTGATCCGGGCATAAGCAAACGCCTCATGGCTGTGACCGGCAGAGATCGAGGGGTTGAGCGATCGCTTGCAGAGGGCTGCTAACGGCCAGGAGCGGACATTGGTCTATCGCAATGCTAACCTGCGCCGGATCCTTCAAGGCCGCCTCATGGACATACCGTCTCGCTTCATCATCCATGAATCCAGGTACTGGGTTCTCAATCACCGCATAAACAGTGCGTTGCCAGGCTACTTGATGCTCAGTGCAAAGCAGATGACCAATTCCCTGGCTGCGCTACCGACCGAAGCGCAAGCGGAGTCGGGTGTTTTGCAGGCGCGAGTCCAGAAAACCATCGATGATCATTTACAGCCAAAACGCTTGTACATCGGCCGCTGTGGGCATGATGCCGGTTACTCCATTCACTTCCATTTCATCCCGGTCTATGCCTGGGTAGAAGCCTTGTTCTGGGCAGACGAAAGGTACAGGCTGCTAGAAACCTTCGGTTCGATCGACAGTGCGCCGCCGCAAACAGATGGCGCAGAACTGACACTGTTTGTGTGGCGAGAGTTTTGTGAGCGCCCTGTGGCGCCACCGGTACAAGGCCCCTGCGTTGATCACGTTATTGCAACCCTGCGTAGCGCATTCGATTTTCAGCAGCCTGGTTGACCTGAATAAGGCCAGGCCTCGCGGCCGGCCGCTTTGGGTCGAAAGCAATCAGTCGAGCGTGGCCGCTATCGACCCAGAGTAGACATCTGGATCTTGGGGCCGCTTCGCGGCCCATCGCCGGCAAGCGCGGCTCCCACAGGCACCAAGTAAGCCTGGGGCTGGTGATACTTCTGTGGGAGCCGGCTTGCCGGCGATGACTGCCATCATTGCGCAGAAGGTGACGATTTGCCCCCGGCTTTCTCTTCGACCAACTTGTAGGCCACGTAGTACTTGTAGATATTGCCCACATAATCCACGGTTTCCCGGCCCACCACCTGGGCGGCGGCCTGTTCGACGTTGCCGAACCAGACGTTCTTGTTGAGCCCCGACTTTTCCGCCAGCGCACGGAACTTGCGCAGGTTGCCAGGGCCTGCGTTGTAGGCGGCGAAGGTCATCAAGGTTCGATTCATCTGGGTCAGTTGCGGGTCGTCGAGGTACTTGTCTGCGAGCAGGCGCATGTATTTGCTACCGGCCTCGATGTTCCGGTCGGCGCTTTTGTCGATGCCCTCGATGCCGACGGAGGGGTCCTTCGCGGTGGTGGGCAACAGCTGCATCACGCCCACCGCGCCTCGGTGGCTGCGGCCCCCCGGTCAAGTTGCGACTCCTGGAAACCCTGGGCCATGAGCATCAGGTGGTCGAAGCCGCGGTGACCATTATCTCCAGGATGTCTACAGCAAACGGGGCGGAAAAGTCGACGTTCTTCAGACGCTCTTCGGTAATGGTCAGGCCACCGGCTGCAATATCGCCAACGCCCTTGATCAGGTTCGGCATCAACTGGTCACGGCTCGTGGGGATGAACATCACCCGCCATTGCATGGACTTTTTCGGATAGGGCTGGGTCTTGTTCAGCCAAGCCTCCAGGCCCTTGCCCAACTCAAAGCTCAGGCCCCGCTGGCGGCCGCGGTCCAGCTCGAAGAAGGTCTTGCTGTAGGGCACCAGCACCCGTATCAAGCGGCGCTCGCGCATGCCTTCGAAGTCCCCGATCCAGTTCTCGGGTATCGGCAAGACAAGCTTTTGAACTTCCGCCTCTTCAGCCGGGGTCAGTTCGACGCTCGGAAGTTCAGCCGATGGCGCAGCGCTCAAGGAAAAAGGCAGTGATAGCAACAGGCAAAAGAGGAAATGCTGGAGTCTGTTTGGCAGTATGTTCATGACATTCACCCGCCGGGTTTAGCCATATCAGGGTATAGCTCAAATCCTCACCCGAGTCTTCCCGCAGAACCTCATCGCCGGCAAGTCGGCTCCCACAGGAAGACGTCGGCCGCGAGCTTGCCGGCGATGGGCCGAGGGATCAACTGAACGCGTTGATGAACCAGGTGATCACCGGCAAGGCGACGATGTCGATCAGCACCGCACCACACAGCGGAACGATGATAAAGGCCTTGTACGAGAACACTTTGTAGTGATCACAGATGGCCCCCATGTTGGCCACCGCATTGGGCGTCGCCCCCAGGCCATGGCCCATGTAGCCGGCGCACAGGACGGCGGCATCGTAGTTGCCACCGAACAGGCGGAACAGCACGAATACGCACAACGCCATCATGATCAGCACCTGCACCACCAGAATCACCAGCAACGGCAGGCCAAGTTGCTCCAACTCCCAGAACTTCAGGCTCATCATGGCCATGGTCAGGAACATGCCCAGGCTGATGTCACCCAAGGTGCCGACCGCGTTGTCCGGGATCTCGATCAACTGGGCACGGTCGTTGAAGTTACGCACAATGATCGCCACGAACATGGCGCCGACATACACCGGCAAGACGATCCCCAGGTGCGCCTTCAAGGCATCGCCGATCCAGAAACCAAGCACCATGATCACCAGCATGCAGGTCAGCAGACGCAGCAGCACCTTGGAGTCGATGGCCACGCCTGGACCTTCATTGGCCTTTTCCAGCACTTGCAGCGTGTCTGCGCTATCGGCCCGAACCACGAGTTTCTTCCGGTCGATCAAGAAACGCGCCACCGGGCTACCCAGCAAGGCGCCGGCCACCATGCCGAAGGTGGCCGAAGCCAATGCCGCCGTCGTCGCACCCGAGGTGCCAAGGCTTTCGGCAATCGGGCCAAACGCAGCGGCCGCGCCAAAGCCGCCTTCAAGCGACACTGCACCGGCCATGATGCCCAACAGCGGATCGATCCCCAACGCCTTGGCCATGCCGACACCCACCAGGTTCTGCAAGAGTGCCAACCCCCAGCAAGCCCCCAGGTAGACGAACAGGATCTTGCCGCCCTGGCGCAGCAGGCCAAGGCTGCCGCCAAGGCCGACGGTGGTGAAGAACATCACCATCAAAGGTGTTTGCATGGCCGTGTCGAGGGTGATGTCCAGCCACTGCAGATTGCGCAGTAGCCACACCACCAGGGCAAAGCCGAAGCCACCGATCACCGGGGCAGGTACACAGAGTTGGCGCAACCAATGGCTGTGCTTTTTCAGTTGTGCGCCCATGGCCAGCAGCAATAGCGCCAGGGCAACAGTGGTCAATGCGTCAAGTTGCAAGGTAAGCATGGGGTAATACTCTTGTTTTTGTACTGGGACAGATAAAGGGGTTTTTCAGTCGACCAGGCTTGCCAGCAGCCGCGCGCCGATCTTTGCAGTGCGCAAGTCCTGATCGAGGGCTGGGTTGAGCTCGGCCACATCGGCCATGCGCAACTTGCCGCTTGCCTTGGCGCGCCGAACCAGGTGCTCGACCACCATCAGGTCGACACCGTGGGCCGAAGGCGCGCTGACGCCAGGGGCCTGGCTGGCCGGGAGCACATCGAGGCAGATCGTCATGTACAAATGATCGATGCCCGCCAGGAACTCATCGACATAAGCCTCGATAGCCGCGATGTTCCACGGCTGCATCTGCCGATCGAGGCGATAGCGCACATTCAGGCGCTGCGCCTGTTCGAACAACGCCTGGGTGTTGTTCAGCTCGCTCACGCCGAGGCAGCAGTAGTCGAAGGCCATACCGACCTGCTCGCAGTATTCGGCGATCTGTCGAAACGGCGTGCCGGAGCTGCTTTGCTCGGCGTGGCGAAGGTCGAAGTGGGCATCGAAGTTGAGAATGCCGATGCGCGGATGTTCTTCCAGACGCCGCAGGTGCTGGGCCAGGCCCAGGAAGCTTGCATAGGCGATTTCATGCCCGCCGCCCACGCCCAGGGGCAAATGCCCCTGCTCCAGCAGCAACGCCACACGCTGGGCATAAGCCCATTGGGCGCCTTCAAGGTCAGTGCCTTCGCAGGCGACATCGCCGCTGTCATAGACCGGCCGCTCGCCGCGCCAAGCCAGGTTGGCCAGCGCCTTGCGCAAGACGGGCGGCCCAAGACGGGCGCCCGTGCGGCCCTGATTGCGGCTCACGCCTTCATCGCAGGCCAGGCCCACCAGGGCTGTGCCGGGTGCCTGCCGATCAGCGAAAGGCTGCACCCATTGGTGCCAGCGTAGCGCCGAGGCGCCCTCGCCCGCGTCGATACGCCCCTGCCATGGCGGCACGGAAAAATTGTCTGTCATGCAGAAACTCCAGGTGTGATTCAGTCCAGCCGCGCACCAACGCGCAAAGCGACCTCACAGGTCCAGTGGGTCAGCCGCTCGCTGTTCTTCTGTGCACGAAAGGCCGGGGCCATCAGGCTGATTGCGCCATGCAGCCGGTTGCGGCTGTCGAGTACCGGTGCGCTGACGCCCCAGACGCCGTCGTCGATTTCGCTCAGGCTGACCGCAAACCCTTGGGCGCGGATGGCGATGAAACTGTGCTCGTATTCGGCAATGCCTTCGGCATCCACCCCCTGATCGTGGAGGAACGCCTGACTGCGCTCGGGCTCCATGTGCGCCAGCAGCACCCGCGCCGAAGCACCCACCAGCAGGGGCTGGGCCAAGCCTTTCTGATAGCAGCAGCGCAGCGGCTGCGGACTGTCGATCATCTCGATGCAAATGGCCTGGCCATTGCTCGGCACCATCAAGGCGACACTCTCGCGACTCAACTCGGCCAGGCGTTTGAGCTCCGGCAGCGCCTGCGAGACCAACAGCGCCTGGCGGTCGAACTTTTTCGCCAACTGCAGGCAGGCAGGCCCTGGCAGGTAACGGCCGTAGCCGTTGTCTTCGGCAAGGCCCCAGCGCAGCAAGGTCTTCAGGTGCCGGTAGGTGCTGCTCAAGGGTTGGGCCAGTTGCAGACTCAATTCCTTGGCCGCCACCGCCTCATCGGCCTGCCCGAGGGCGACCAGAATCTGCAATAAGCGATCGGTGGGGCTGGTGTAGTTCATGTGTGCTCCTTGCGAACATGGTGCACAGGGTTTTCTCAAAGGGTGAAACAGGATTCCCATGGAGTGGGAAATTTTGTCCATAAAGACGAGATAGGAGACGACCGGTGCCCATTCGCGAAACAAGCCCGCTTTCAGACAGCGTCGTGGGGGTGCGGGGTGACTACCAGCCCTTCACCCCCGTCATGTCCGGCAGCTTGTGCGCGATGCCCTTGTGGCAATCGATACAGGTAGCCTCGCCGCTGGCCAGGGAGGTGGAATGCATGGCGGCGGCGCGTTTACTCTGGCGGGTGAAATCCATGAACTGGAAGTTGTGACAATTGCGGCACTCGCGCGAGTCGTTGGCCTTGAGCCGTGCCCACTCGTGTTCGGCCAGTTCGCGGCGGTGAGCGACAAATTTTTCGCGGGTATCGATGGTGCCGAAGAGCTTGCCCCAGACCTCCTTGGAGGCCTGCATCTTGCGCGCGATCTTGTGCGTCCATTCATGGGGCACATGGCAGTCCGGGCAACTGGCGCGCACACCGGAACGGTTGGTGTAGTGGATGGTTTCCTGAAGTTCGACGAACACGTTGTCACGCATCTCGTGGCACGAGGTACAGAACTTCTCGGTGTTGGTCAGTTCGAGTGCCGTGTTGAAGCCCCCCCAGAAAATGATCCCGGCAATGAACCCGCCAAGCGTCAGAAAGCCCAGGCTGAAATACACACTGGGACGACGCAGGATGCCCCAATAGTCCTTGAGCAGGGCAATCAGTGTTTTCATGGCGCCTCCTCAGGGTTTGCGCGCAGCGTTGGCGTCGTCTTGCAGGATCTTGTCGATGGTCTCGAAGCTATTGCCCACCAGCGGCTGCACTTCTTTTTGCACGACATGGCACTGGTTGCAGAAATAACGCCGTGGCGACACCGCTGCCAGGGCCTGGCCATCGCGGTCCATGTAGTGGGTGATGCTGATGGCCGTCGCCTGGCTCTTCGCGCTATTGGCCCGGCTGTGACACGCCAGGCACTTGTTGCCATTCATGTCGATCTGATAGCCGCGAATGGCATGGGGAATGGTCGGCGGCTGGTCGGGGTAGTTGCGTTCACGCTTGATGTCGCGGTTCTCGTCGTTGGCAATGGCCGGGGCCGGCATGCTTTGCGTCAAGGTACCGCCAGGCCGACGCCCGTCAGGCCCCGGCGCATCGAGGGGATAATCGACCTCGGCGGCCAGCGCCAGGCCAATCGCGGCCAGCAGGAACAGGGGCAGCATTCGAAAAGGCATGATGGGTCTCCTCAGGCCATGCTGATCAACTCGATGCGGATCGCGCACTTCTTGTAGTCGGTCTGCTTGGAGATCGGGTCGGTCGCATCGAGGGTGACCTTGTTGATCAGTTTGTTGGCATCGAAGAACGGCACAAACACCAGACCGCGCGGCGGCTTGTTGCGGCCCCGGGTTTCGATGCGTGCACGGATCTCACCGCGCCGGCTGATCAGCTTCACTTCACTGCCACGTCGCGCGTTCATCGCCTTGGCATCCTCGGGGTGCATGTACACCAGGGCATCGGGCACGGCCTTGTACAGCTCTTCGACGCGTTGGGTCATGGTGCCGGTATGCCAGTGCTCCAGCACCCGGCCGGTGCTCAACCAGAACGGATAATCGGCATCCGGGGCTTCGGCAGGCGGCTCATAAGGCAAGGCGAAAATGATCGCCTTCTTGTCGGGGTAGCCGTAGAACTGCACAGCACTGCCTTTCTCGACATAAGGATCGAGCCCTTCGCGGTAGCGCCAGCGAGTTTCCTTGCCATCGACCACGGGCCAGCGCAGCCCGCGCTCGCTGTGGTAGCGGTCGAAATCGGCCAGGTCATGGCCGTGGCCGCGGCCAAAGCGGGCGTATTCCTCGAACAGGCCTTTTTGCACGTAGAAGCCGAAGGCCTTGGCTTCGTCATTCTTGTAACCGGCTTCCATCTGCTCGACAGGGAACTGGTCGACCTGCCCGTTCTTGTACAACACCTCGTACAGCGTCTTGCCTTTGAGTTCGGGCGCCTTGGCCAGAAGCTCGGCAGGCCAGACTTCGTCGGTGGTAAAGCGCTTGGAGAATTCCATCAGCTGCCACAGGTCCGACTTGGCATCCCCCGGCGCACTCACCAGTTGATGCCAGAACTGGGTACGCCGTTCGGCATTGCCGTAGGCGCCCTCCTTCTCTACCCACATGGCGCTCGGCAGGATGAGGTCGGCCGCCTGGGCAGAGACGGTGGGGTATACGTCGGAAACGATCACGAAGTTCTCGGGCTTGCGCCAGCCAGGCAGCACCTCTTGCATGATGTTGGGACCGGCATGCATGTTGTTGCTGGCCTGGGTCCAATAGACGTTGAGGACACCGTCCTTGAGCATGCGGCTCTGCTGCACGGCGTGAAAACCGACCTTCTCCTGGACCGTGCCGGCCGGCAGCTTCCAGATCGCTTCAGCGGTGGCCCGGTGCTTGGGATTGGTCACGACCATATCGGCAGGCAGGCGGTGCGAGAAGGTCCCGACCTCGCGAGCGGTACCGCAGGCCGAGGGTTGCCCGGTCAGTGAAAAGGGACTGTTGCCCGGTTCGCTGATCTTGCCCGTGAGCAGGTGGATGTTGTAGATCAGGTTGTTGGCCCACACCCCCCGGGTGTGCTGGTTGAAGCCCATGGTCCAGAACGATACGACCTTGCGCTTGGGGTCGGCATACAGTTCGGCCAGGGCCTTGAGCCGTTCGGCGGGCACTCCGCTTTCCTTCGCGGCGCGCTCGAGGGTGTAGGGTTTGACGAACGCCGCGAACTGATCAAACGAGATATCGCTCCAGGTGTTGGCCTTGTCGGCGTTCTTGGCGCGGGTTTCCAACGGATTGTCCGGGCGCAGCCCGTAGCCGATGTCGTCGGCACCCTGGGCGAAGCGCGTGTGCTTGCCAATGAAGTCCTGGTTCACCGCACCGCTTTCGATGATGTGGTTGGCGATGTAGTTGAGGATCAGCAGATCGGTTTGCGGCTTGAACACCATGGGGATGTCGGCCAGCTCGAAGCTGCGATGCTCGAAGGTGGACAGCACCGCCACCTTGACGTGAGGCTGGCTCAGGCGCCGATCGGTGACCCGGGTCCAGAGGATCGGGTGCATCTCGGCCATGTTCGAGCCCCAGAGCACGAAGGCATCGGTGGCTTCGATGTCGTCGTAGCAGCCCATCGGCTCGTCCGCGCCAAAGGTGCGCATGAAGCCCATCACCGCCGAGGCCATGCAGTGGCGCGCATTGGGATCGATGTTGTTGCTGCGAAAGCCGCCCTTCATCAGCTTGTTGGCGGCGTACCCTTCCCACACCGTCCATTGCCCCGAGCCGAACATGCCGATGGATTCGGGGCCTTTGTTCTTCAAGGCCTCCTTGTACTTCTGCGCCATGATGTCGAAGGCCTGATCCCAACTGATCGCCTGGAATTCGCCCTGCTTGTCGTATTGACCGTTCTTCATGCGCAGCAGCGGCTGGGTCAGGCGGTCGACGCCATACATGATCTTCGACAGGAAGTAACCCTTGACGCAGTTCAGGCCACGGTTGACCTCGGCCTTGATATCGCCGTGGGTGGCGACTACGCGGTTGTCCCGCGTCGCGACCATGACGCTGCAACCGGTGCCGCAGAAGCGACAGGGTGCCTTGTTCCAGTCCAGGGTAACCATGTCCGCTTCGGTCACCAGGTTACTGGCGCTGCTGAATATCGGCAGGCCGGCAGCGGCGGCGGCAATGGCGGCGGCATGGACCTTGGCGAATTCCCGGCGAGTCAGGCTCATTCGATGTCTCCTGCAGGGTCGAGGAGTTCGTGATAGACCAGCGCGGCATTGAGTACACCTGGAATGTTGCTGATCTGTTCGATGCATTGAAGAATCTGGCTTTCGTGCTCGGCTTCAAGCACCACCACCAGTTTTCCAACGGGACTTTCCTGATGCAGTTCCAGGCCTGGCAACAAGCGCAGGTTGGCTTTTACCGCGGCGAACAGCTCGGGGCGGGCGTGGACCAGAAGGCTTGCGATATGCAGGGGCTCATCCATGCGCAGGCTCCAATGGATGTCAGACAGGTGTCATCAGTTGGGCGGCCCGGGAGGCCCCAACAGCATTTGCGAAAACCAGATGATGAAACCGTAGCCACCGACGATAACCACCGATAGCAATGGAAAGAGGAAGGCGACAAGAAAGAGGAACAGGCGGGTTTCCTTGCCGCGCTCGCTTTTTGGCGCTGGGTCAGTGGGCATGGATCAAACTCCAGGCAAACTTGCCTGAAGACTAGATCAGGTTGTTAGTTCGCGCGCTTGTCACGACCAATGGCGGTGACCAAGTCCCGGATATCATCAGGGGATTTGAAATTGAAAATCACTCCGATGTCGCTTCAGTTTTAGAGTCGATAACTTTTTCTTTCACGTCGGCTGCTGACAGAGTTCGACCTTATATAGGTGTTCGGTAATTAAGTTATTGGATCAATACAATTTATTAGCGATGTGCTGCAACGTGTCCGAAAAGTGCCCGTTACTGGCCATCACCCACTGTCAGCACGCAACCACCCTGTTGCGCCCCTGCTGCTTGGCCCGATAGAGGCGTTCGTCGGCCAGTTTCAAGACCGCATCGGCGGTCGGTGTCTGATCGTCCATGCAGGCCACACCTACCGAAAGGGTCAGCCTGCCCACCGCGGGTGTCTGGCTGGTCGCCACGTTTTCCCTGATCCGCTGCGCGATGGTTTCGGCGATGGCGATGGGGCTATCGGGCATGATCACGATGAACTCCTCTCCCCCGTACCGGCACACAAGGTCGCTTGACCTTGAATTGATCTTCAGGATATCGGCCACGTGCTTGAGCACCAGGTCGCCAACGTCGTGGCCAAACACATCGTTCACCCGCTTGAAGTGATCGATGTCCAGGGCCAGTACCGCATAGGGCTGTTCGGTCTGGGTCAACAGGTCCAGGAAGGTGGTCATCGCCCTGCGATTGGCCAGGCCGGTCAAGGCATCGCTCTGCGCTTCTTGGTGGAGACGGCCGAGGGTCTGCTGCAAGAGCCTGACACCGCTGAGCAGCGCTCGGCGGATCGCCGCCGCATCGCGGTACCAGGCCTGCACATTGAGCAATTGCGACTCGGCCTGAGGCGCGGTCAACTGCATGGCGGTGATCGACAGCTGGCGCAGTGGCCGCACGATCAGGTTGGTACCTGCCAGAATCAGCCCCAACCCGATGATGCCTGCCGGCAGCATGCCGAGCAGCGTCTGCCCCATCAGTTCGGCCAAGGGCGCCAGGGTGCGCTCACGTGGCTGCTCGGCGATAACGGCCAGTCCGGTGCCCGCCACCGGCGCGAAGCCTGCCAGCATCTGCTCCTGGTTGTGGTCTGCCATCTGTATGGCGCCGTACTCACCCCGCAGCGCCTGATCCACCGCCGGGCTGGGCGTGAAGATCTCGCCGATTTGCCGTTGGTTCGGGTGATACAGCACACGCCGGTTGCCATCGACGACGAACACCAAGGTGCCCTCATGGTGAAAGTGGCTACTGATCAGCGTATGCAAGGCGCTCTGCTGCTCAAGATAGATGGAGCTGCCGATCACCCCGATAAATTCGCCCGAGGCACGGGTGACAGGTTGCGAGATGAACAGCACCAGATGGCCGGAGCGGGAGATATAGGCCGAACTGATCATAGGCTTGCGCGCTTGCAGTGTCTGTTCCATGAGCGCTGAGTCCAGCGTGGCGTCATGACCACTGCGCAACACCTGCGGCGCCGTTTGCAACACCCTGCCGCTGGGCCCGACGATGGCAACCGCGTTGAGGTCCAAGTCCTGATCCCTCAGGCGATTGGCCTCTGCCCGCAGCGCAGCGGGATCATCCCAATGCTCGGCCAGGATCAGGGCACTGTATTTCATGCGCCGCTGCGCCGAATGAAGGAAGGCTTCAATGCTTGAAGCGACCTTGGCGGCGTACGCTCGGTTGGCTTCGAGGGTGGAATCGATCAGGGCATCGCGCTGGATGCGATAGGCGACGATGAGGCTGTTGCACACGGTGGCGAGCACCGACAACAGCACAAAAAGCAACACAAGTGCTCGCAGATCAAGCAACTGGGGCCAAAAGCGCTTCATGTCACATCCCGAAAGAGTCGCCGAAGTAACGCTCTTCAGGCTAGCTCGGCCAGGCATCGAGGGCGGCCTGCTAGCGCTAATTACCCGATGTTGCCCGACGACCGCTGCATGTGTTCGATTATCGAACAGTAGCCTGCAACCTTGCATTGACGGCCCAGCCCGCGCTGCTCACCATTCCCTTGTCTTGCGTGCCTTTCTGCCCTGAACCTGGCCGCAGCTATCAGCCGCTCCTTACAATTTCAAGAAACAAGCTCATGACGCCTTCGAAGATCGACACCACCCTGCCGCCCCTGCCCCAGGGCTCCATCGGCAGCAAGATTCGCGGCGCGTTCGCCGTGGGCAAGACGCGCTGGGGCATGCTCGCCCTGGTGTTCTTCGCCACCACCCTGAACTACATCGACCGTGCCGCACTCGGCATCATGCAGCCGATCCTGGCCAAGGACATGAGCTGGACGTCGATGGACTACGCCAACATCAACTTCTGGTTCCAGGTGGGCTACGCCATCGGCTTCCTGCTGCAGGGCCGGCTGATCGACAAGGTCGGCGTGAAGCGCGCGTTCTTCGTCGCGGTGCTGCTCTGGAGCTTGGCCACCGGTGCCCATGGGCTGGCCACCTCGGCCGCAGGCTTCATGGTCTGCCGCTTCATCCTCGGCCTGACCGAGGCGGCCAACTACCCCGCCTGCGTCAAGACCACGCGGCTATGGTTCCCGGCCGGTGAACGGGCCATCGCCACCGGGCTGTTCAACGCCGGCACCAACGTCGGCGCCATGATCACCCCGGCCCTGCTGCCGGTGATCCTGGCCGCCTGGGGCTGGCAAGCGGCCTTTATCGCCATGGGCTGCCTGGGCCTGGCCTGGGTGGTGCTGTGGGGCCTTAAGTACTTCAACCCCGAGGAGCACCCCCACGTGCGCCAGAGCGAGCTCGACTACATCCAGCAGGAGGTCGAGCCTGAGGCGGTGCGTGTGCCGTTCAGCCATATCCTGCGCATGCGCGGCACCTGGGCTTTCGCCTTGGCGTTCGCGATTACCGCACCGGTGTTCTGGTTCTACCTGTACTGGCTGCCCCCGTTTCTCAACCAGCAGTACAACCTTGGCATCAGCGTCACCCAGATGGGCATCCCGCTGATCCTGATCTGGCTGACGGCGGATGTCGGCAGCATCGGCGGTGGCATTCTCTCGTCGTGGCTGATCGGCCGCGGCATGCGCGCCACCCGTGCACGGCTGGTGTCGATGCTGCTGTTTGCCTGCACCATCGTCAGCGTGACCTTCGCCGCGCATGCCAGCGGCTTGTGGCTGGCGGTACTGGCCATTGCCGTGGCGGTCGGCGCGCACCAGGCCTGGACGGCGAACATCTGGAGCCTGCTGATGGACTACACGCCCAAGCACCTGGTGAGTACCGTGTTCGGCTTTGGCAGCATGTGCGCGGCCATTGGCGGGATGTTCATGACGCAGATCGTCGGCAGCGTGCTGACCCTTACTCACAACAATTATGCGGTGCTGTTCACGCTGATCCCGACGGTGTATTTCGTTGCGCTGGTGTGGTTGTACTTCATGGCGCCGCGCAGGCTCGAAGCGGTGTAGGTGCAGGGGGCTTGTCGGGCGAGTTTTGTTGTCCGTGAGATCGAGCGCCGCCCGCGCGGCGCTCGATTTACGCCCCACCCCAATACCTAAGCCAAGCACCTGGTAGCAACACCCCAATTTTTCGTATACAAAATCAGGCTTTCCTGGTTACATTAGCCGACGCCTACGACACCGGTAATCGCCGCTGCGTATTGCGACAGGCTAAAGCCATGCATTACCCCTACCTGCTCGCCCCCTCCGAGCCCCCTGCGCGAATCACTGCATTCGCCGCGGTTCCGTTTTCCCAGCACACCCCCCACCGCCTCACGCCGAGCCCATCTGCTCCGGCGGCGTCGACGCGTGCGCTGCTGCTCTAACGAACCTTGTGGAAACTCAGCACCTGGTTTCTAGGGTTTGGCTCTAATCGAAAACCGGGTGTCTGCAAACCTCGAATTGCAACCAGACCCCCACGCGGGAGTGGAACACCTATGCCCAAGACACTATTGATCAAGAACGCCGAACTGCTGGTGACGATGGACGGCCAACGCCGCGAGATCAGACGCGGCGGCCTGTACATCGAGGACAACCTGATCAAGCAGGTCGGCCCCAGCGACGAACTGCCCCAGCACGCCGACGAGATTCTCGACATGACCGGCAAAGTGGTCATCCCCGGCCTGGTCAACACCCACCACCACATGTACCAGAGCCTCACCCGCGTGGTGCCAGCGGCGCAGGACGGCGAGCTGTTCAACTGGCTGACCAACCTGTACCCGATCTGGGCCCGTTTGACCCCTGAAATGATCTCGGTCTCGACCCAGACCGCCATGGCCGAACTGATCCTGTCCGGCTGCACCACCTCAAGCGACCACCTGTACATCTACCCCAACGGCTGCAAGCTCGACGACAGCATCCACGCCGCCGAGGAAATCGGCATGCGCTTCCATGCCGCGCGCGGCAGCATGAGCGTGGGCCAAAGCCAAGGCGGCCTGCCACCGGATTCGGTGGTGGAGAAGGAAAGCGCGATCCTCAAGGAATCCCAGCGCCTGATCGAGGACTACCACGACGCCAGCCATGGCTCGATGCTGCGCGTGGTGGTGGCGCCCTGCTCACCGTTCTCGGTCAGCCGCGACCTGATGCGCGAAGCGGCCGTACTGGCACGCCAGTACGGCGTGTCGATGCACACCCACCTGGCCGAGAACGTCAACGACATCGCCTACAGCCGCGAGAAATTCGGCATGACCCCTGCCGAGTACGCCGAGGACCTTGGCTGGGTCGGCCACGATGTGTGGCACGCCCACTGCGTGCAGCTCGACCAGCACGGCATCGAACTGTTCGCCCGCACCGGTACCGGGGTGGCGCACTGCCCGTGCTCGAACATGCGCCTGGCCTCGGGCATCGCGCCGATCCGCAAGATGCGCGACCACGGCGTGCCGGTGGGCCTGGGCGTGGACGGTTCGGCCTCCAACGACGGCGCCAGCATGATCGACGAAGTGCGCCAGGCCCTGCTGCTGCAACGGGTCGGCTTCGGCCCCGACGCGATGACCGCGCGCGAGGCCCTGGAAATCGCCACCCTCGGCGGTGCCAAGGTGCTCAACCGTAACGATATTGGCGCCCTCGCCCCGGGCATGGTGGCCGACCTGGTCGCCTTCAACCTGAACCATGTGGCCTATGCCGGCGCCCTGCATGACCCGCTGGCGGCCCTGGTGTTCTGCACCCCGACCCACGTTGACACCAGCGTCATCAACGGCCGCGTGGTGGTCAAGGACGGCCGTATCACCACCGTCGACCTGCCACGGGTGCTGGAGCGCCACAACCAGCTGGCACGCCAGCTGGTGATCGGCGAGTGATCCACCCAGGCCGTTGCCCGTCGCCTTGAGGCAACGGCCTGCCCCTCATCTACACCGCTTCACCCACCGCGACTGAGACCGTGCTGTTAGACGCATCAAAAAAAACAAAAAGCGAGCTACTCACCATGACTTCTCCCGCTACACCTCGTCCGGAAGACGAGAACCTCGGCGTCGGCGCAAACCTGGCCTACGGGCTGCAGCATGTGCTGACGATGTATGGTGGCATCGTTGCCGTTCCGCTGATCATCGGCCAGGCGGCAGGCCTCTCCCCCGCCGACGTCGGCCTGCTGATCGCTGCCTCGCTGTTCGCCGGTGGCCTGGCCACCTTGCTGCAGACCTTGGGCATTCCCTTCTTCGGATGCCAGTTGCCGTTGGTGCAGGGCGTGTCCTTCGCCGGCGTGGCGACCATGATCGCGATCATCGGCAACGACGGCCAGGGCGGTCTCGCCGTGGTGTTCGGGGCCGTGATCGCGGCCTCGTTGATCGGCCTTGTAATAACGCCGCTGTTCTCGCGCATCACGAAATTCTTCCCGCCGCTGGTGACGGGCATCGTCATCACCACCATCGGCCTGACCCTGATGCCGGTGACGGCGCGCTGGGCCATGGGCGGCAACAGCCAGGCGGCGGATTTTGGCAGTATGTCCAACATCGCCCTCGCGGCGTTCACCCTGGCCACCGTGCTGCTGCTCAGCAAACTCGGCAGCGCGAGCATTTCGCGGCTGTCGATTCTGCTGGCCATGGTGATCGGCACGCTGGTGGCCCTGGCCTTTGGCATGGCCGACTTTTCACAGGTACTGGAAGGTTCGATCATCGCGCTGCCGCAGGTGCTGCCGCTGGGTGCGCCGCAGTTCCAGGTGGCGGCGATCCTGTCGATGCTGATCGTGATCGTGGTGACCATGGTCGAGACCTCGGCCGACATCCTCGCCGTGGGCGAGATCATCGACACCAAGGTCGACTCCAAACGCCTGGGCAACGGCTTGCGCGCCGATATGGCCTCCAGCGCCCTGGCGCCACTGTTCGGCTCGTTCACCCAAAGCGCCTTCGCGCAGAACGTCGGCCTGGTCGCGGTGACTGGTGTGAAGAGTCGCTATGTGGTGGCCTGTGCAGGGCTGATCCTGGTGACGCTGGGGCTGCTGCCGGTGATGGGCCGGTTGATTGCCGCCGTGCCTACCGCAGTGCTCGGCGGCGCCGGCGTGGTGCTGTTCGGCACGGTCGCGGCCAGTGGTATCCGCACCCTGGCCCAAGTCGACTACCGCAACAACATGAACCTGATCATCGTCGCCACCTCGATCGGTTTCGGCATGATCCCGATTGCCGCGCCTGGGTTCTACCACCACTTCCCGGCCTGGTTCGAAACCATATTCCACTCCGGCATCAGCTCGGCGGCGATCATGGCGATTCTGCTCAACCTGCTGTTCAACCACCTGCGTGCTGGCAACTCCGACCAGCAGTCGGTATTCGTCGCCGCCAGCGAGCGTACGCTGCGCTACCGCGACATCGCCGGGCTGAACGACGGCGATTTCTTCCGCGATGGCAAGTTGTTCGACTGCGACGGCAACGAGGTGCCGGTGCTAGCGGAAGATGACGGCCATGGGGACGTTCCTGCCCCACGCAAGCGACGTCTGGAACAGGCGCACTGAGTGATTGGGGCCGCCTCGCGGCCCATCGCCGGCAAGCCGGCGATGGGTTGCGCAGCAGCCCCCGTGACCGCTTGGCGGTCAGCGCGCTTCAGCGTGAACGACCTTGACCGCCTTGCGCAGGCTCCAGGTACCCCACGCCAAGCCCAGCACGGCAGCGATCACCGACCCCGACAGCACACCCAGCTTGGCCGCGCCCAGAGCGCCCGGGTCAGCAAAGGCCAGGTTGGCGATGAAGATCGACATGGTGAAGCCGATACCCGCCAACAGGCCGATCAGGGTGATGCTGCGCCAGGTCACCCCCGCCGGCAGCGAGCACCAGCCCAGGCGCACCATCAGCCAGCTGACCAGCACGATGCCCAGGGGCTTGCCCGCCACCAGCGCCACCGCCACCGCCACCATCACCCAGTAAGGCCCGCTGGCCGACAGGTCGATCCCCGACAGCCCGACACCGGCATTGGCCAAGGCGAACACCGGCATGATGCCGTAGGCCACCCAGGGGTGCAGGCTGGTTTGCACACGGGTTACCGGCGGCACCAGCTCGCGCTGGGCCAGGCGCAGCTGCTTCAACGGGTCCATCAGGCTGCTGCTATCGCCCTCTGGCGCCTTGGCGCGGCCGAGCAGTTCGTTGGTAACGTTGCTGATGGCCTCCACTGGGCGCTGGCCCAGGGGGATCGAGCGGACCGGGGTCATCAGGCCGAGGATCACACCCGCCAGGGTCGGGTGGGCGCCGGTCATCAGCACGCCCAGCCAGACGATGGCGCCAGGCACCACGTAGGCATAGGCCGAACCGACGCCGATCTTCTGCAGGCCGATGACCAGCAGCAGGCCGACCCCGGCGACCGCGAAGCCGCTGTAGTCCAGTCCGCCGGTGTAGAAGAAGGCGATGATCAGCACGGCGATGATGTCGTCGATGATCGCCAGGGCCAGCAGGAACACCCGCACGTTCGACGGGATCGACTTGCCGAGCAAGGCCAGCACGCCGACCGCGAAGGCAATGTCGGTAGCGGTGGGCACCGCCCAGCCTTGCTGCTCGGCAGGCGCATGACTGAACGCCAGGTAAAACAGCGCGGGCACGGCCACCCCGCCGACCGCCGCCGCCATGGGCAGCGTGGCCTGGCGCAGGCTGGACAGCGCGCCTTCATGGATCTCGCGGCGAATTTCCATGCCGACGACCAGGAAGAAGATGGTCATCAGGCCATCGTTGACCCAGAAGTGCAGGGATTGGGAGAACACCAGCGAGCCGATACCGAAGGTCACGGGTGCATGCCAGAGCGCATCGTAGCTGGCGGCAGCGGGCGAGTTCGCCCAGATCAGCGCTGCCACGGCGGCAATCAGCAGGACGATGCCGCTGACGGCTTCGATGTGCAGGAAGCGCTCGAGGTTGGCGAATGCGCGCTGGGCGATTCGCTGGGCACGGGGCATTACATGTTTTTGCATGGGCGCAAGTACTCCCGCAAGGCGGCCCGACCTGCGTAGTTGTTTAACCTGCTTCACTGCTTCGTGCAGCTAGCACCCGGGCGGCATTCTAGCGGAAAACCTCCCCGCAGTTCTACCAGCGTAGCAGGCGCGGGCCCAATGCCGCCCCCAGCGCGGTGGGCAGCAGCATGCCCAGCAAGTACCACACGCCCCAGAATGGCACCTCCATTTCCGGGCAGTGCAGGCAGTAGGCAAGCGTTGCCGTGGCGCCCGCCAGCAGGCCGCCGGCGGCGCCGGCCTGGCGCAGGCGCGTGGGTGCCAGGCCGCGCAAGGCCCAGAACACGGCGACGAATAGCGGCGCCGAAAGCAGCGTGATATTGAGCGCACAGGTGCGCCAGGTGCGCCCGAAGACCAGCTCGGCACGGGCCTCCACCGGTGCGCCTGCCAGGCTGATGGCGGCACCCAGCCACACCAGCAGCAGCGGTACGCCAAGCAGGCCCCACACGCCCCCCCCTTTCACGCCCGGCCTGGCCAGGCGCTGGGTCAGCCACAACCCGAGCAGCGCCAGGCTGCCGGGCAACGCCAGCTTGGCCCAGAACAACGGCGTGCGCGCCACCTCGGCAAGGTCGCTGCGCACCCCGTAGAGCACCGCGGTCAGCAGCAGCGCGCCGAGCAGGCCGGACAGCAACGCCCGGGTCATCCGACGGGCCAGCGCATGCCGGTCCACCGCACCTTCCCCGCTGGCCAACAGGGCAATCAGTTCATCGGTCTTCATCATCACTACCTCGAATCAGCC
Organism: Pseudomonas sp. NPDC089395; assembly: GCF_044749525.1. Taxonomy (NCBI): domain Bacteria; kingdom Pseudomonadati; phylum Pseudomonadota; class Gammaproteobacteria; order Pseudomonadales; family Pseudomonadaceae; genus Pseudomonas; species Pseudomonas sp. NPDC089395. The sequence goes on along the minus strand of NZ_JBIVID010000003.1, from coordinate 294,166 downwards.
GGGCCAAGGCCTTGAGCCCACGGTGAATGCCTACCTTGACCGCCGAGCTGGTCAACCCGGTGATACGTGCGGTTTCCTCCACCGACAAGCCCTCGAGCTTGACGTGGACAATCGGCAGGCGCTGGCGCTCAGGCAATTGCCCCAGCAGTTTGCCCAGGTCCCGGCTGGCCTCGGCGGGTGCTTCATCACTGACTGCGAACAGTTCGCTGTCTTCCTCCAGGTGCTCGTGCCGCGCCTCGCGCTGGCCATAGCGGCGCAGGTAGTCGACCAGCTTGTAGCGGGCAATGGCCTGCACCCAGGCGGTCAGCGGCTGTGGCGGCTGATAGGTGTCACGGGCGTTGTGCACGGCCAGCAGCACCTCCTGCAGCAGGTCTTCGACCTCGGCCGGGCGCTGGGCCAGGCGCCGGCGCAGAAAACCGCGCAGGTGCGGGGCCAGCGCCGCGAGAAATTCCCGGTAAGCCCATGCGTCGCCCGAGAGACCTTGGCGCAACAGCGCTTGCAGGTGCGCCTCGCGCTCGCAAAGCAGATCCTGAGAGTTAGTTCGTTGCATGGCGCGCCAAGGTTACACCCGCGAAGGATTTCTTTTTATCGAACCATAGACGCTGCCGTGAGCGCACCGGGGGATTGTCTTGGCCGCGAAAAAAATATTTTCACTTCGCTGTAACCGCCCAGCCGCTTGCCGCGAACTACTCCATGAGCCGCCGGTAATTCGCCACGGCCCCCACACTCTGGAGACATCACCATGAACAACATCGCCCTCACCGCCGCCGCCCTGGCCCTCGCTTCGCTGGCCGGTGTCGCCGTGGCCGGGAATACCCCAAGCAGCGGTGCCGCCATGGAGAAATGCTACGGCGTCGCCATGGCCGGCAAGAACGACTGCAAGGCCGGCGCCGGCACCACCTGCGCGGGCAGCGCCAAGAAAGACTACGACGGCATGCACTGGAAAAACGTCCCGGCCGGCACCTGCACTTCGATCAAGACCCCTAACGGCATGGGTTCGCTCACCCCGATCAAGTCCTGACGGGAGGCCGTCGACCATGAACCGGAACAACTCCCTGGGCGCCGGGCTCGGCCTCAAGGCCGAGCACCATGACCAGGCCCTGGCGTGTGACGCCGAAGGGCTGTGGTACGAGGTGCACCCGGAAAACTACATGGTCGGCGGGCCGCGCCTGGCCTGGCTGGAGCGCATGGCCGAGCGCCATGCGCTGTCGCTGCACGGCGTGGCGCTGTCGCTGGCAGCCGACGCCGAGCCGGATGCCAGCCACCTGCGCCGCCTGCGCGCGCTGATCGAGCGGGTCAGGCCGGTGCTGGTGTCCGAACACCTGGCCTGGTCCACCTGGCGCGGCCAGTATCACCCCGACCTGCTGCCGTTTCCGCGCAGCAATGAAGCCTTGCAGCGCATCGGCGAGAACATCTTGCGCACCCAGGATGCCCTGGGGCGCAGCATCGCCGTGGAAAACCCCAGCCACTACCTGCACCTCGACGGCCATGACTGGGACGAAATCGACTTTCTCGGCGAGCTGGCACGGCGTACCGGTTGCACGCTGTTGCTGGACGTCAACAACGTGCATGTCAGCGCGCACAACCTGGGCTTCGATGCCGCGGGTTATCTCGACCGTTTCCCGGCCCGGTTCATCAGCGAAGTACACCTTGCCGGGTACAGCGAGGACGACCAGGCGGCCCTGCTGATCGACTCCCACGACGCGGCCATCGCCGAACCGGTCTGGGCGCTGTACCGCCATCTGATCGATCGGATCGGCCCACGCCCGACGCTGATCGAGCGCGACGGCAACCTCCCTGCGTTCGCCGAGCTGCTGGCCGAACGCACCATCGCCCAGGCGACCCTCGCCAGCGCAGGAGCCCTGTCATGAACCTGTCCCTCGGCCAATTCCAGGACGCCTTCGTCGAGGCGTTGTACCAGCGGCCTGCCCCGGCGCTGGCCAGCCTCACCGGGCAAGCGGGCTTCGCGGTCTACCGCAATACCGTGCTGTCCGGCTGTGTCGAGGCGCTGCGCGCCAACTTCCCCAGCATCGAGACACTGGTCGGGCCCGGCTGGATGCACGAGGTCACCTGCGCCTACGCGCAACAAACGCCGCCCGAGGATCCCCGGCTGATCCACTACGGCGCGGCCTTCCCCGATTTCCTGCAAGCGCTGCAGGCCAGCCACGACTTGCCCTACCTGGCCGAGGTCGCGCGCCTGGACGAGTACTGGTGCGAAGCGTTCAGCGCCGAACAAGACCCGTGCCTGTCACTGGCCGAGCTGGCTGGCATGACCGCCAGCGACCTTGCCCGTGGCCACCTGACACCGCGCTGCAGCGTGCGCTGGCAGTGGTTCGACCCGCACCCGGCGTACAGCCTGTGGCGCGTGAGCCGCGAGGGTCTGCCCTGGTCGCCAGAGCAACCCTGGGTGGCCGAAGGCGCCCTGTTGAGCGGCGACAGCGACGGCGTCAGCCACCAGCCCCTGGAGATCGGTGCCTGCACCTTCCTCGACGCCTGCGCGGCAGGCCACTCACTGCAAGTCGCTTCACAGCTCGCCCTGCAACGCCAACCCGACCTGGACTTCAGCGACCTGCTCGGCCGGCTGCTGCAGGCCAAGGCCTTTCGCCCCCTCACATTCGCCTGAAGGTAACGGCCATGGACACGATCCGCTCCAACGCCCCCACCCATACCCTGCGCCAGCGCTGGAACAGCCTGGCCGAGCGCGTGCAAGGCTGGTTGAGCGACAGCGTGCTGTGCCTGGTGGCGCGGCTGGGCATCGCTTCGGTGTTCTTCATGTCCGGCCGCACCAAGGTCGAGGGGCTGCTGAGTATCACGCCCAGCACCTACGACCTGTTCCAGACCGACTACGCCTTGCCGCTGATTTCCCCCTGGCTGGCGGCGCACCTGGCGACCTATGCCGAACACCTGTTTCCGCTGCTGCTGGTGCTTGGTTTGTTCACCCGCCTGTCGGCCCTGGCCTTGCTGGGCATGACCACGGTGATCGAGGTGTTCGTCTACCCCGACGCCTGGCCGACCCACCTGTCCTGGGCCGGGCTGCTCCTGCTGCTGATTGGCCGGGGCGCCGGCGCCCTGTCGCTGGACCGGGTGCTGCGCCTGCGCTGAGCGAGCGCCTGAACATTTGACGACAGACGTGGCCCCTCCTTCTTTTGTGCGCATACTCAAACAGGTCTGCGGGAATGCGCCCATCGAAGGAGTGCGGGATGATCGACCTGGCCGTGAATGCGTTGCGAGCCAACCCGGAAATCGCGGTGTTCCTGGCGATCGGCCTGGGGATCCTGCTGGGCCGGGTGAAGCTGGGCAGCTTTCACCTCGGCTCGGTGGCCGGCGCCCTGCTGATGGGCTTGCTGATCGGCCAGGTCGGCCTTGAGGTGCCCCACGCACTCAAGTCGGTGTTCTTCGCCCTGTTCATCTACGCGGTGGGCTTCAAGAGCGGCCCGGAATTCTTCGGCAGCCTCAACCGTGGCACCCTCAAGCTGGTGCTGCTGTCGGTGGTGCTGTGCGCGACCGCGCTGGCGGTGATCCTGGCGATGAACGCCTTCTACGGCTTCGACGCAGGCTTTACCGCCGGGCTGGGTGCCGGAGCCCTCACCGACACCGCGATCATGGGCACCGCCAGCAGTGCCATCGCCCAGCTGCCGCTGGACGACGCGGCCAAGGCCACCCTCAACAGCCACATGGCGGTGGCCTACGCCATCACCTATGTGTTCGGCACCGTCGGCCTGATCGTCTTCGTCGGCAGCCTGGCGCCACGCCTGCTCGGCGTCGACCTGCGCGCCAGTGCCCAGGAACTGGAACGCGAACTGGGCATCGAGCGCAACGAGGATGCCATCAGCATCCCCTACACCCGCATCGTGGTGCGCGCCCATCGCCTCGATGCGGACACGGCCATCGGCCTGAGCATTGCCGACATCGAAGCCCTGCACCCTTCTTTGAGCGTCGAGCGCATCACCCGCGGCGGGCAAGCCTTCGACCGCGACCCGACGCTGGTCCTGGCCAACGGCGACATTCTCGGCATCTATGCCCTGCGCGAGGCGGTCAGCGACCTGCACGACTGGATCGGCGCGGAGGTGGATCACCCCGACAGCCTGTCGTTCCCAACCCGCAGCGCAGACATCGTGTTGACCAACCCGCGCCTGGCCGGGCGCACCCTGCACCAGGTGAAAGCGGCGCTGACCGGCGCCGAACGCATGGGCTGCTTCCTCACCGGCATTTCCCGCCAGGGCCTGCCGCTGCCGCTGTTGCCCGAAACGATGCTGCGCCGCGGCGACGTCATCAGCCTCACCGGCCGCGCCGCCAGTGTCGAGGCGCTGGCCGCGCAGGTGGGGCGCATCCGTGAAGCGAGCTACCGTAGCGATATCGCCCTGCACGCCCTGGGGTTGGTGCTGGGCTCGCTGGCCGGCCTGCTGTCGACCCATGTCGGCATGATCCCGGTGGAGCTGGGCATCGGCGGCGGCATCCTGCTGACCGGCTTGCTGATCGGTTGGTACAACTCGCGACACCCCGAGCTCGGCGCCCTGCCCCCGGCGGCGCAATGGGCCTTTTCAGAGTTCGGCCTGACCGCCTTCGGTGCCGTGGTCGGCCTGCTGGCGGGCCCCGCGGCGCTGACGGCGATCAAAGAACAAGGCCTGGACCTGCTGGTCGCTGGCGCCCTGGTGACCCTCATTCCGCCCTTGGTCACGCTGTTCTTCGGGCGCTACATCCTGCGCCTGCATCCGATGATCCTGTTCGGTGCGCTGGCCGGAGCACAAACCGAAGCCGCGTCGATGAACAAGATCATCGAACAGTCCGGCAGCAACACGCCCGTCATCGGCTTTACCGTCTGCTATGCCGTTTCCAATGTACTGCTGGCCGTCTGCGGGCCCATCATCATTGCCTTCGCCTGAGGGCTGAATCGAATTGTCCAGCAATGCCTCGGGAAGCCCGCCAACGAGCCTCCGGGCAAAACTTGCGGGACAAGATGTGTCGTCTAAAGTATCAACGCGAACTGCTGTTATCTGCGTCTTATTCAAACTTGGCCAGATGTCGTGAAATGAAAGCCATGCCTGACCATGGCGGCATTTCAACCCGCTACCCTGCTTGAACCAGGCTTCATTTTTCACGCTGGCAGTTGCCCTCAACGGTACGGCGCTTCAGATCACCAAGGAGCGTGTGATGGAATCGATCCACAGGTTTTGCAAGCGCCAGGGCCACCTTACCGTCTACACGCCGACCCGCCCAGCCCGGTACCTTGCATCATGAGGTTGCAACGCGCTTGTGCGGCGCTCGCCCTGGCCTGCGCGACGGTGGTGCCCGGCACGGGCGCCTGGGCCGGTGGCATCCTTATCTACGAAGCCGGCCAGGAGGGCAACGGCCTGGCCAACGCCGGTTCCGCCGCCCTGGCCAACGACCCCAGCGTGCTAATGAGCAACCCGGCCGGCATCACCCGCCTCAAGGGCACGCAGCTCAGCGCCAACGCCCAGGTGATCCTCGGCGACATCCGCTTCTCGCGCGACAGCAACAACCAGTTCGACGGCAACGAAGGCGGCAACGCGCTGCAGTACCTGCCCGGCACCAGTCTGTTCATCAGCCACCAGATCGATGATCGCGCGGCGATCGGCTTCGGCATGTACGGCAACTTCGGCCTGGCGCTGGACTATGACGATGACTGGGCCGGGCGCTACTTCACCCAGGAAGCCGCAGTGATCGGCGTGTCGATGCAGCCGACGGTGGCCTACAAGTTCACCGATGACCTGTCCATCGGCGTCGGCCCGCGCATCATGCTCGGCTACTACCGCACCGAAATGGCCATCAACAACAACCTGCTGGGCCTGGCCGACCGGCCAGATGGGCAACTGGAATACAAAGACACCGACGTCGGCGTGGGCGTCAACCTCGGCCTGCTCTACCAGCTCACGCCGCGCACCCGCGTGGGCTTGGCCTACACCAGCAAGGTCAAGCTGGAGTTCGAGGACAAGCCGCACCTCAAGGACATCAGCAACCCGCTGCTCAACGTCGCCCTGCGCCGTCTCGACGCGGACAACCTGGAACTCGACCTCAATGTGCCGCAGACCGTGACCTTCAGCGTCGCCCATGAACTGGACGACCAATGGACCCTGCTCGGCAGCCTGAACTGGCAGGACTGGAGCGATTTCGGCGATGTCGGTGTGGAAGTCGACAGCAACGCCGGCGGCACCAGCCGCACCGTCGACCGCCAGTACAAGGACACCTGGCACGCCTCCGTGGGCGCGCAGTACCAGGCCACCCGGCAATGGCGCTGGAGCCTGGGCCTGGGCTATGACAGCTCGGCCGTGGACGACAAGGACCGCACCGTCGACAACCCGATGGGCGAAGCCTGGCGGCTGGCGGCGGGGGTCAACTACCAGGTCGAGGAAGGCTTCGACCTGCACCTGGCCTATACCCTGGTGTGGCTCGGCGACATGGACGTCGAGCAGACCAAGGCGCGCTCCGGCAACACCCTGTCGGGCAGCTACGACAACAGTGCGCTGCACATCCTCGGCGGTGGCGCGACCTGGCGTTTCTGAAGCACCCTGCGCAGCTGCGGGACATCGATCATCGTAAGAAGGAGAAGTTGCATGAACACCAAGTCGTTAGCTGCATCGCTGTGCCTGGCAGCGCTCATGCTGCAAGGCTGCGCTAGCAAGTACGTGGAGTCCGACCAGTACTCGGGCTTCCTCAAGGACTACAGCGTGCTCAAGGAAGACAAGTCGCCCTCGGGCGCGCCTGTGATGCGCTGGATCAAGCCAGGGGTCGATGCCAAGCGCTACAGCAGCGTGTACATCGAACCGAGCCAGCTCTACCCGAAACCGCAACCGACCGAAAAGGTGCCCCAGGCGACCCTGCAGGGCATCACCCAGTACTACGACCAGACCCTCAAGAACCACTTCTCCCAGGTCTTGCCGCTGGCTACCAGCCCTGGCCCACGGGTGCTGGTGGTACGCCCGGCGATCACCGCCGTCAGCGCCAAGACCAAGAGCCTGCGCCCGTATGAAGTCATCCCGATCGCGCTGATTGCCGCCGGTATCAGTACCGCCACCGGTATCCGCGACCAAGACACCAGCATCGCCACGGAAGCTGCGTTCCTCGATGGCGAAACCAACCAGGTAGTGGCCGAAGTGGTGCGCAAAGGTGCCGGCACCGAGCTCGAGAATTCGTCCCAGGTGATGCAGGCCAAGGACGCCAAGGCCGTGCTCGACGGCTGGGCCAAGGACATGGTCAGCTCGTTCCAGTCCCTGAGAAAATAAACCGTCCCACCCCACTGCAGGGCCGAGCCTGCAGTGGGGCGTATCACACATGCTCGGCCTACCGAGGCGCGATTCCATGGACAGCATTCGCGGCAGCGCTCTGCTGCAATTCGACCAACTGCTGGCCGAGCATGGCGCTCAGCAGCAAGACTTCCTGGCGCCGCTGCAGATCGGCCTGGATGTGGTTGGCAACTACGGCAAGACCTTGCCCTACATCAACCTGGTGCAGTTGTTCGAGGGCAGCGCACATGCCCTCAGCCTGCCGCGCTTTGGCCTCGAACTGGCGTTGCGCCAGGGCTCCACCCTGGTCGGCCCATTGCGCCACCTGGCCAACTCGGCGCCTACCATCGGCCATGCGCTGGTGGCGGTGATCCGCTATATGCGTCACTACAGCCCGGCCATTCATTTTCGCCTGGAGCACCGCGCCGGCCAGGGCCTGCTGTATTTCGACAACGGCCTGCCCGGCTCCGAGCAGACGCCGCAGGTCGTCGAGAAATCGATGATGGGCGCCAGGCTGCTGATCGGCGAGCTGCGTGGCACGCCCCTGCGCCCCCGGGCGGTGACCTTCCGCCACCTGGCGCTGGGCGAGGCCACGGGCTATCTGCGTTACTTCGACTGCCCGGTGCTGTTCGACCAGCCGCACAACTGCCTGGTGCTGGCGGCGGACGTCCTGCAGGAGGCCTGCGTGCGACAGGATGCGGCCTTGCATGCCATCGTTCGTCACTACCTGGAAGACCAGGCAGTGCCCTGCGACAGCCTGCGCGCTCAGGTGGAGCGCAAGATCCAGATGCTGCTGCCCAGCCAACGCTGCACCCTGGAGCAAGTGGCCCTGGCCCTGGAGCTGAACCCACGCACGCTGCAGCGGCGCCTGGCCAGCGAAGGCATCGACTTCGAGGATTACCTGGACGGCATGCGCCAGCGCCAGGCGCAGCAGATGCTGCGCAGTACCGGCCTGAGCGTCGGTCAGATCGCGGGTGAGCTGGGGTATCGGCGCACCACCTCGTTCTGCCGCGCCCACCTGCGCTGGTTCGACATGACCCCGCTGGAGCACCGCCGGCAGTACGGCGAACCACAGGTCGCCAACGTCTAGCCCTCTTCGCCGTCCGGCTTCGCGGAAGAATCCCGGGCCGGTGCGGTGAACCATTTTTCCCGCGGCACCCACTTCTCCTGCGCCGGGTCGCCCAGGTAATGCGGCGACATGATCTGCACGCCGTACTCGTTGAACACATCCTGGATATTGGCGTGCAGCAGGCTCAGCAGCTCCGCCCGTGGCCGCGGCTCGCTGGGCACGGCCTGGGCCACCAGGCGGTATTCCGGGTAGAAGTCCGACAGGCCGGTCTGGAATACCTGTGGCCGCGGCTTGGCGAGGATGCCCTCGGTACGCTCGGCAGCCTCCACCAGCATCGCCTCGACCTGGCGCCAGGGCGTGTCGTAGCCGATGGTGACCACGGTATCGACGATGTAGCCCCGGCCCTGGACCACCCGTGAATAGTTGCGCGTCACGGAGCCGGTGATCATCGAGTTGGGCAAGGTCAGCACTTCGCCAAGGCCGGTGCGGATGGTGGTGTTGAACATGCCGACTTCGGTCACCGTGCCTTCGTTGTCGCCCACCCGCACGTACTCGCCCGCCTTCAAGGTGCGCGAGTAGGTGAGGATCAAGCCGGCTGCAGCCTGCCCCACCACGCTGGAAGCGCCCAGTGAGATCATCAGCCCGAGCAGCACCGACAAGCCCTTGAACGCATCGGTGCCAGAGCCTGGCAGGTACGGGTAGGCCATCACCAGGGCGAACAGCCAGATCGCCAGCGAGGTCAGGCGGGTGGTCGGTTGCAGGGTTTCCTCGGTCAGCCACTTGAGCGTGCCAGGGCGGGCCATGCGCTCCAGCATGCGCCGGCTGAAGCCGCTGATGCCGCGGGCGATGAAGAAGATCATCAGCGCCACGGCGATGCCGGGGATGGCCTGCAGGATACCGTGCAACAGGTAGCGCAGCAGGTCGAGCAGGTGCACGTTGAGGCTTTCGCCCCAGGGCCGGGTATAGGGGAACTGCGACAGCACGAAGCTCAGCCACTGGTAGCTCAGCAGGAACACCACCACCCAGTACAACAGGCGCAGCAGGCGATCGGTCAGGTGATACACGTACTGCATGTCGAACAGCGGCAACTGGCCGACGCGAATCTGCTTGGCGCGCTCGCGCATCAACTGCGTCAGCACCCCGCGCAGCTTGCGTCGCCCCCAGTTGGCAGCCTTGATCAGCACCACGAAGATCACGGTGGCCAGGGCCGACCAGCCCACTGCCTTGAGTAGAAAGTGCAGGCTGCGCGCCTCGCCGGATTCTTCCACCACCTGGCGCAGCACCGTGGCGGCCTGCTCGGCGGGCAGGCGCGTGTCACCGCCGTTGATGCCCACATCCTGCGGCGCGACGATGAAAGCGCGGTGGCCACCGAGCAGCACCATATGGCTGTTGACGATCGGGTCGACCGTGACCCGCAACTCGTCAGTGCCGCGCAGGGCTTCCTCGATCACCGCCGCGGCCCGTTGCGCCCGGGCTACCGGGGTTTCCCCGAGCAAGGTGGCATTGAAGGTGAAGATGCTGCGGTTGGCGATGATCAGTTCGGCCGGTTCGGCGGGGATGCCGTCGGTGACGTTGCCGGCCGTGTCACTGCCCTGCCCCACGGTAGGCATCAGGCACAACAGCACCAGCAGCAGACGAAAAACGTGGGTCATTGCACACTCCCTGGGCACTAGGACGAACGGCGTCCCTGTAGTGATAGCACAGGGTTCACTGGCCGGGGCCGGGGCCCAGGAACCAGCGGAAATAGGGGTTGTCGCCGTCGCTACGGGCCAGCTCGCGAGCCTCCCGCGCCCAGGCCTGGCGATTGCCGTTGTAGGCGTGCAGGCTGAGGCTGTAGAAGCGCTCCAGCGCCCGCCAGCGGTCATTCACCGCGCTGGCGAAGGCAGGCTCTGCTCCCTGCAGGGGCGGCGCGTCCTTGAGTGCGAGCAAGGTCGGCAGCACGCGGGTGATTTCCCGCGGGCGCACCCAGCCGGCGTACTCGATGCGCGGCTGATCGTCGGTCACTGGTTGGGCATCGCCGGCGAAGCGCTCGAGCCCGGCGCGGTCGGTGATCCAGGTCGCCAGCAGGGCCTGCGCCGAATCGACGCCGACTTCGGCCAGGGCGGCGGCCACCGGTGCTTGCGCCAGGCGCTGGCGAATCCGTGGCACGTTCAGTTCCAGCGGCTGCAGCGAGCCGATCAGGAGCATCTCGTGGAACTCGGTGGTCCACAGCGACGCATGGGGGAATACGTCGATGAAGCTGCGCACCAGCGCACGGCTGTCTTCTTCGTTCTGGGTCGGCAATGGCAGCCACTGCGCCACCAGCCCGTTGGACTGCAGGCGCGCGGCGGCCAGCTGGTAGAAGTCGCGGGAATACAGGTTGACCACGCCAGCGGCCGACGGCGGTGGCGGTTCCAGCGTCACCAGGTCGTAACGCTCCTCGCTGCGCAGCAGTTCGCGACGGCCATCGCGCAGACGGATATCCAGGCGCGGGTCGCTCACGGCAGCGAAGTTGCCCTTGAACTGCGGCGCCGCCTGCAGCACCTCGGGCAGCAACTCGGCCACCACCGGGCGTTCCAGCCCCGGGTAGCGCAGCATTGCCCCGGCGGTGATGCCGGTACCGAAGCCGATGACCAGCGCCGAGCGCGGCTCGCCACGGTGGATCAGCAGCGGCAACAAGGCTTGCAGGCGCATGTAGCGCAGCGATGGCATGGCATCGCCGGTGTTGGACACACCCTGGATGTACAGGCGGCTGAAGGTCTGGCCCTGGCGCCCCTGGCTGACCACGGCCACGGTGCCACCCTTGCCCTCGTGGTAGTAGGTGAGCTGGCCGTTGCGCGCACCGGGCAGCAGCTCGGCCAGGCGCTGGGGCGGCGTGAGAATCGCCACCAGCAAGGTCGCAGCGGCTACCGCGATGACCGCCACAGCCGCCGGGCGCCGCACGCCCTGGCCGCGCCATACCGCCAGCAGGCCGACCAGCGCGGCCAGGCCGGCCAGCACGCCCAGGGCACGCACCAGGCCCAGTTGCGGTACCAGCACGAAGCCGGTGAGCAGCACGCCGACAATCCCGCCCAAGGTATTGAGTGCCACCACCGCGCCCACGTCGCGGCCGACATGGCCGCTGTCCACCGCCAGGCGCAAGGCCAGCGGGAAGGCCGCGCCGAGCAAGGTGGTCGGCAGCAGCACCATGCACAGCGCCGCGGTGGCAAAACGGGCGCACATGCCGGCCAGTTCACTGCCGAACACCTGCAGGGCGAGCATTTCCGCCTGGGTCTGCGCCAGCACCAGCCAGCGCCCCAGCCCGGCGAACTGCAACAGGGCGAGCAAGCCGGCCACGGCGATCAGCAGGCCGAACAGGCCCCAGGGGTCGCGGATACGGTCGGCGCGCCGGGCATACAGGGCACTGCCAGCGAGCAAGCCGCCCAGGTAGGTGGCCAGAACCACGGAAAAGGCGAACGCACGGGTGCTCATGAACGGCACGATCGACTGGCTCCACACCACTTCGTAACCCAGGGCCACGCCCCCGGCGATGCAGTACAGGCCAATGGCGAGCCGCGCCTGCGCGCTGCGCGGGGTCGACGACAACGTGGCCGGTGGCGGCAGCGCGGCATCGCGGCGACGGGCCAGCCAGGCACCCAGGGCGGCCAGCAGGTTGAGCGAGGCGGCGGCGCAGGCGCTGCCGCTGACGCCCAGGCGCGGCAGCAGGACGAAGGCGGCCAGCAAGGTGCCGGCGATGGCGCCGGCGGTGTTCGCCGCGTACAGCCGGCCGCCAGCCTCTGCCAGTTGGCCCGTGGCCGGTGCCAGTGCGCGTACCAGCACCGGCAAGGTGCCGCCCATGAGCAAGGCCGGCAGCCCGACCAGAGCGAACGGCAAGGCCCAGGCGAACAGACCGGCGCTGCCTTCCAGGCGGGCGAACGGCCCCGCGGCGTGGGCCAGGCCCAGGGTGGCGCCGATGCCGAGCACGGCCACGGCCAGCTCCAGGCACACGTAGAGCCGCACCGGGCGCTGCAAGCGGTCGGCCCAACGGCCGAACAGCAGGCCGCCCAGGGCCAGGCCGGCGAAGAAGGCACTGATGCCGGTGGCCACGGCGTGCACTTCCACACCGACCACCAGCGACAGTTGTTTGATCCAGAGGACTTGATAGACCAGGCCGGCGGCGCCGGAGAGGAAGAGCAACGTGGCGGGTAACAGCACCTGCAGGTGCGCCTTGCTGTGCGGCGCGTCGGTGACGACGGAGGATGCTGCTGATGATGCCATGCACGAAGCCCTTGTCTGGTGAAGGTTGGCACTGCAAAAAACGCCTACAGATACACCACCGTTTTCAAAGCCTGCGCTGTACCTGTGGGAGCCGGCTTGCCTGCTCCCACAGGGGATTGCGCATGCTTTCAGGAGGTCACTACTTCTTCATCTTCTCCTCGATCTTCTTGTCCACATCGGCGCGGATCTGGTCGATGCTGAAGCTTGCAGGGCGTTGGCTTGGCGGGTAGTCGACGAAGGTCTGCAGGAACGCGGCAGCCTTCTTGATACCGTTGAAGACAAGGTAGTCGTTCTTGGTCAGCCAGTCATTGTATTGGTCAGATACCACATCGGCGCGCTCGTACGGGTCCATGCGCAGGTTGAACATCTTCGGTACGCGCAGGCAGGTGAACGGCTCGCTCCAGACCGCGAAACCACCCGGTGCACGCTGCTCGCAGAAGACGATTTTCCAGTCGCCATACCGCATCGACACCAGCTCACCGTCATCGTTGAAATAGTAGAACTCGCTGCGGGCGCTCTTGTCGGTCTTGCCGGTGAGCATGTCGAGCTGGTTGAAGCCGTCGAGGTGGACCTTGAAGTTCTTGCCACCCACGTCAGCGCCCTTGAGCAGGCGGTCCTTGATATCGGTGTCGCCGGTTGCGGCCAGCAAGGTCGGGAACCAGTCGAGGCCGGACATCATCTGGGTGTTCACGGTGTCAGCCTTGATCTTGCCTGGCCAGCGCACCATGGCCGGCACCCTGAAGGCGCCTTCCCAGTTGGAGTTTTTCTCGTTGCGGAACGGCGTGGTCGCCGCATCCGGCCAGGACCACTGGTTCGGGCCGTTGTCGGTGGTGTAGACGACGATGGTGTTGTCGGCGACCTTCAAGTCGTCCAGGGTCTTGAGCAGCTTGCCGACATCGCCGTCATGCTCAAGCATGCCGTCGGCATACTCGTTGCCGAGCATGCCGCTCTGCCCTTGCATCGACTCGCGCACATGGGTGAAGGCGTGCATGCGTGTGGTGTTCATCCACACGAAGAATGGCTTGTTGGCCTTGACCTGCTTGTCGATGAAGTTGATGGCAGCCTGGGTAGTTTCGTCGTCGATGGTCTCCATGCGCTTCTTGGTCAGGGCACCGGTGTCCTCGATCTTGCCGTCGGCGCTGGACTTGATCACACCCCGTGGCGAGGCGGCCTTGACGAACTCCTGGTCGTCCTTGGGCCAGTAGGGGCGTTCGGGTTCCTCTTCGGCGTTCAGGTGGTAGAGGTTGCCGAAGAACTCGTCGAAACCATGGTTGGTGGGCAGGTATTCATCCCGGTCGCCGAGGTGGTTCTTGCCGAACTGGCCCGTGGCGTAGCCTTCGGCCTTGAGCGCTTGGGCAATGGTCACGTCACGCGCCTGCAGGCCGACCGGCACACCCGGCATGCCGACCTTGGACAGGCCGGTGCGCAACGCCGACTGGCCGGTGATGAAGGTCGAACGCCCTGCCGTGCAACTGTTCTCCGCATAGTAATCGGTGAACAGCATCCCTTCCTTGGCGATGCGGTCGATGTTCGGTGTCTGGTAACCCACCACGCCCTTACCGTAAGCACTGATGTTGGTCTGGCCGATATCGTCGCCGAATATCACCAGGATGTTCGGCTTGTCTGCCGCACTGGCCAGCCCCGCCGCGAACGTTGCCGTGGCCGCGAGGGCGGCCGCCGACAACCATGCTCTTCTGGACTTCATAGCTACGCTCTCCGTTTCACGTCACTGCCTTGGTCCACGACTTCGTGCACATGGGTTTTGCCGACACGGGGCTGGCCCAGTACTCCTGCGGTTGTTGTCGAAACTCAGGGGGCTTCAAAGGGGTACACACGGCGCCATTCCCCGGCCATGTCCACCACAGTCCAGCCCTTGGCACGGGCCTGGTCGAGGGCTTTGTCCAGGTGCCCGACCTTGCTCGTGCGGTCATAGGCCCATTCGCGATGGGCGTCGGTGTGGTGCACCAGCCCGGCAAAGCGCCGGCCCGGACCGGCCATGGTCCACTGCAGCATCTGCAGGTCACCGTCGGAATTGCCAAAGGCCAGGATCGGGCGCCGGCCGATGACCCAGTCGATGCTCACCGGCTTGCCGGGGCCGTCGTCGTTGTGCTGGATCTTCGGCAGGCGCTGGATGCTTAGCTTGCCCTGCTGGTCCTGGAAGGTGGCAGCAAAGGTAGTGCCAATCACCTGTTCGGGGGGAATGCCGTACACCTCGTCGGCAAAGGCGCGCATGAAGCTCACCTCGCCGCCGGACACGATGTAGGTCTTGAAGCCGTTGTCACGCAGGTAGGCCAGCAGTTCCAGCATCGGCTGGAACACCATCTCGGTGTAAGGCTTGCCGGTGCGCGGGTGGCGGGCGCTGGCCAGCCAGCTGCGGCTGCGGGCGATGAAGTCGGCGCTGCTCATGCCCGAATGGGTGGCGGCGACGATCTTCAGCAGGCCCTCCATGCCCTGGGCGGCCAGGGCCTGGTGGTCGCTTTCCAGCACCGCCTTGAACGGCTGCTGGGTGCGCCATTCGGGGTGTTCGGGGGCCAGGCGCTTGACCTCGTCAATGGCGAACAGCACTTCGAAATACAGCGGTTGCTCGCTCCACAGGGTGCCGTCGTTGTCGAACACGGCGATGCGTTCGGCGGGTGCGACGTAGTCCGGGCCACCGGGCTGGCTGACGGCCTCGACGAAGGCCATGATGGCGCTGCGCGAGGGACCTTCGCGCCAGGCCGGCAGGGGGTCGGCCGCATGGGCCAGCAGCGGCAGCAGCATCAGCATCAGCATCAGGTACAGCAGACCGCGCTGGGAAACGCCAGTTGTCGATTCGCGCATGAATTACCGTCCTTGCGTTTACCTGAATGAGCCATCTCATGGGTTCAATTCATGAAGCCCGTGTTTGCCTGGAGAACTGCCCTGGCCCGCTGCAGGGCCCTGACGCAGGCGCTGCAGCAACTGCTTGCGCTCGCCTGGGCCTGGCGCGTGGTTGGCCTGGGCACCATAGGCAGCTTGGAAAAAGGCTAGCAAATCGTCCTGCGACTGCCCGGCCGAGGGATGTTCACTTGACGACAGGGTGCGCCGCCCGGTGCTGCGCCGTACCCACAGGTACACGCCGTCCAGCCGCGCCGGCTGGTGGGCGCACTGCTGGCGGGCCTGGCGCCAGGCGTAGCCGGGCGAGTCGAGCCAGGCCTGATGGCGCCGCGCCCGCCAGTGCCGCAGCCACTGCCAGCCCGCCCGCCCCCATGCGCGCCCAACCCACGCCAGGCTTCCCAGCACCAGCAGCAACGCCAGCAGCAGTAACCCATGGCTGGCGATACTGACTTGCGCGCCCTGCCCCAGGGCGCGCAAGTCTTCCTTGAGGGAGAACGGCGCCTGGTAGCTACCCGCCTCGGCCACCACGTCCACGGCGGGCACCGAGGCCGTGTGCGGCTCGCCCGTGGCCGCATCCCACCATTTCACTTCGATGGCCGGCAGACGGTAGCGCCCCGCCGCCGTGGCCACATAGCTGACGCTGTCTTCGCGCTGGCCGCCGAGCGTGCCGCCACGGCCATCGCTGAGCGGCGTGACGTGGGGGGTCGACACATAGCGCTTGAGGCCATCGACCTCGGCGAAACGCGGCGGCGGAATCAGCATGGCCTGCGCACCGGTGGCCTTGATGTGCAGGCGACGGGTGATGCTGTCACCGGCCCGCAACGGGCTGTGCGAGGGCTCGATGGCCTGGGTCAGTTCGACCTGCTGGGCGACCAGGCGCTGTTCGTCGGAGGTGCTGGCCGGCCCCTTGGCCTCGAACGCCAGCGGCTGGCTGTGCACCGTCATGACAGTACTGGCCGGGCCCGGCTGGACCTGGAAGGCCAGCGCCGGGATGCTGAATCGCTGGGCCTGGATGGGCGTGATCTGGTAGTGGTAGCGCAGGCCGAAGAAGGCCTTGCCGTCGAGCTGCTGGTTCAAATGCTGGGCCTCGCCGCTGGGCGGGCTCACTACCGCGCCCGCCAGCTGCAGGGGCGGCAGTAACGGGGCATCGGTGAACCAGGTATCGACCAGCAGGTCCACCTCCAGGCTCACCGTGGCCCCTGTCATGATGGCGGTGTCCGGCACCAGCCGCGCCTGCACCCGCACCTCGGGGTCGGCAGCATTCGCCAGGCCCACCAGGCCAATCAGCAGCAGCAAGGCCCAGCGCATCATGGTGCCTCCTTGGCAGCCTGTTGGCGCGCGGCATCCTGGAGCGCAAACTTGCGCTTGAGGAACTGCGCCGGCGAGGTGGTCAGGTTGTTCAGCCACAACTCATCGGAGGCGGCCTGCGGCGTCTGTTGCTGCTGTTGCTTGCCACCCGCAGCGGGGGTCTGGTCCTCGACCACCTTGTCGGCTTTCTCGTCGGGCGGGCTTGCCTGCTGCTGGTCCTCGTAGTCCTTGAGCAGCGCCTCGGCCAAGGCCAGGTTGGCCTGGGCCTCTGCAAATGCGGGTTGCAGGCGCAGGGCCTGCTGGTAGGCGGCGATGGCCTGGGGGAACTTGAACAGGCGCACGAAGCTGTTGCCCTGGTAGAACCAGGCAGGTGCCGTGTCGACCTTGCCCAGGCTGGCCAGCGCCGCCTGGAAGTCGGCGGCCTCGTAGGCTGCCACGCCCTTCCAGTACGGGTCGTGGAACTGCGCCGCGGCCTGCGGGTAGTGCCCATGTTCGAAGGCCCAGCGCCCTTGCTGGTCGGCGGTGAAGAAGGCATCGGCCAGCGCCCCGGCCCGCGCCGGCTCCGCCGTGCCGCCCAGCAGCAAGGCCAGCAGCAGGCCCGGCAGCCAGTTCACCCGCCAGCCCCGGCGCACGCTGAGCAGCACCAGCGCCAGCAAAGGCCAGCACAGCCAATAGCCGGCATCTTTCCAGTGCAACTGTGCATCAAGGCCACTGGCAGCCTTGAAGTGGCGCTGGGCATGCAGCTCGATCCAGTCCAGGTCATCGTCGTTCAGCGACAGGCTGCCCAGCGGCGCATTCGCCGCCTTGGCCAGGCCTTCGAGGCCCTTGGCATCGAAATCGCCCTGCACCGGCCGCCCCTCGGCATCGAGCCTGGGCAGGCCCTGGGCATCGCGCAAAGGCCCGGTCGACTGGCTGCCGACCGCCAGCACCAGCACCTGCAGCGCTTTGCCGTGCAGGCGCTTGCCGATCGCCTCGAACTGGCTGGCATCGGCGCCATCGGTGAGTAGCACCAGGCTGCCGGGCGACTTTTCCGCATCCAGCAGCCTGAGCGCCTCGTCGATCGCGCCCAGCGCGTCCTTGCCGGGCTTGCTCATCAGGTCGGTGGCCAGGGCCTGGATGAAGGTGTCGAGCAGCGCCGGGTCGTCGGTGGCCGGCAACACCAGGTGTGCGCTGCCGGCGTAGGCGATCAGCGCGGTGCGCGCGCCGCCTCGGCGCAGCACCAGGTCGTGCAGGGTGTGCTGTACCGCCGCCAAGCGGCTGGGCGGTACGTCGGCGGCAGCCATCGAGGGCGACAGATCCACAGCGAGGATCAGGGGCGCGCGGTCATCCAGGAAATCCGGCAGGTCCTGCTCCCAGGTCGGCCCTGCAGCGGCCAGGGCGCCGAGCACCAGGATGGCGCCGAGCAGGTGCACGGGGCGCCAGCGCCGCTGCTCCTTAGGGGTGATCAGCAAGTGCGCGACCAGGTGCGGGGCGATGATGCCGTCGAGCTGGCGGCGCAGGTCATGCCGGCGCAGCCACAGCACCGGGAGCAATACACCCGGCAGCACGAGCAGCAGCCACAGTGGCCGCAGGAAGTGGAACGCGCTGAGGTCGAGGATCATGCCCTGGGCTCCACGGTCTTCGGCTGGCGACCGGCCACCCGGGCGCGCAGCAGCGCCAGCAACTGGCCCGCCAGCAGCAGTGCCAGGGCCGCACCCAGCGGCCAGGCGAACAGGTCGCGTTTGGGCTGGTGGCTGAAGGTCTTGACCTTGTGCGGTGTCAGGCGGTCGAGGGTGGCGTACACCTGCTCCAGCGCCTGGCGATCGTCGGCGCGGAAGAACTGCCCGCCGGTGGTACGGGCAATCGCCTGAAGAGCTGCCAGGTCGACCTTGGCATCACCGGTGGCCTGCGGGTCACCGATACCGATGGTATGTACCACGATATGATTCACCCGGGCCAGGCGCGCCGCATGGTCGGGCGTGATGGCGCTGCCGGTGTCGTTGCCGTCGGTGAGCAGGATCAACACCTTCTCTGGCGCCTGGGCCTTGGCCATCGCCTTGATGGTCAGGCCGATGGCATCGCCCAGCGCGGTGTTGGGCCCGGCCATGCCGATGCCCACTTCGTCCAACAGCATCAGCAGGCTGGCGTGGTCGAGGGTCAATGGCGCCTGGGGATAGGCCCCAGTGCCGAACACGATCAGGCCGATGCGGTCATCCTTGCGCCGGGCAATGAAATCACGCACCACCGACTTCACCGCCATCAGGCGGTCGGTGCGCTGGCCCTCGGCGTTGGTGTAGTCGGTGGCCGACATGGATTGCGAGATATCGATGGCCAGCATCATGTCGCGAATGGGTTGCTCGCGCTGGATCGGCCGCTCCACCAGCACCGGCCTGGCACAGGCGGCGACCACCAGCCCCCAGACCAGCACATTGAGCAGCAGCTGCCCTCGCCCGCCGCTGGCGCTCGCCGCGCCCGGCTGTTTGCCCACGGCGCGGCTCATGGCGGCGAAAAACGGTACCCGCAGAGCGCTGCGGCTTTCCTGGTAGACGCCCAGCACCCGGTAGGCCAGCCAGGCCAGGGGCAACAGCAGGAACACCCAGGGGTAGTCAAACTGCCACATGGTGCCCCTCGATCCAGCTGCGGCTGGTGCTGAACAAGGTGTTCACCTGCGGCGCCTGCAGCGTGAGCAAATAGGCATCCGGCGCATAGGCAAGCTGCTGCAGGGTGTCGGCAAACCCTTCGGGCAAGGGCTGCCGCGCACGCTGGGCGAGAAACGCCTGCCATTGCGCGCCGGTCAGGCTGGCCACCGACGGCGCATCTGGCATCGACAAGGCCACGCGCTTGAGCAGCGCGGGTAATTCGCGCAGGCCGGCCAGCCCGGCAGCGCTCAGTTGATCGAGGCGCTGCAGGGCTTCGCGGCGGTAACGGTCGCGCTGCCAACGGCGCCAGCGCAGGGCCGCCCAGAGCAGCACGGCTGCCAGCAGCAGCACGCCCAGCAGCAGCCAGGCCCAGGTCTGCGGCAGATAGCTGAACGGCGGCGCGCCGGGCGCCAGTTCGCGCAGCTGGTCGATGGCCGGCACCGGGGCAGTCATCGTGGTCCCTGGGCCAGGCGGCCCAGCTCCCGGCGCAACTGCTCCAGGCTGTCGTCGCCGGTGCTCACCAGCAGCAACGGCACCTGGCTGCGGCGCAGCAGTTCGGCGACATCGCGCAGGCGCCCGGCGAGAAACTCGCCCAGGGGCCGGCTGATCCGCCGCTGGCCGACCTCCAGTTCAACCTGCTGGGCGCCCTGGGTCACATTGAGCCGGCCTTTGTCCGGCAGCTGCAGGGCGATAGGGTCATAGACCTGGATGGCGATCACGTCGTTGTGCTGGCGCAACTGGCGCAGCAACGGCAGGGTGTCAGGACCGATGCCGGCGAAGTCGCTGATGATGCAGATCAGGTGGTCGTGGCCCGCCGAGGCCACGCAGCTGCGCAGCACCCTGTCCAGTTGTGCGTCGTTCTCGGCGTCGGCCGCATAGGCCGACAAGCGCTGGTTGGCGTTGACCACCGCACTGCACAACGCCTCGACCCGCGCCCGGCTGCGCAACGGGCGCACGTAGTCGACCTGCTGGTTGCCGAAGACCATGCCACCGACCCGGTCCCCGGCATGGAAGGCCATCCACGCGCAGATGGCCGCCACCTGCGCGGCGCTGACCGACTTGAAGTAGCGCTGCGAGCCGAAGTACATGCTCATGCGCTGGTCGACCAGCACCAGCGTGGGCCGGTCGCGCTCCTCGGTGAAGGTGCGCACGAAGGGCTTGCCATAGCGCAGCGAGGCGCGCCAGTCGAGGTGGCGCAGGTCATCGCCGGGGATATAGTGGCGCAGCTCATCGAAGCTCAGGCCCCGCCCGCGCAGGCGCGAGGCATGGTTGCCGGAGAGGATGCTCGACAGCGGCTGGCGGGCGACGAAGCTCAAGCCCCGGGCACGCGCCTCCAGCGCCATCAATTCGGCGAGGGAGGCATACACGAAACCGTCGGCGGCAACGCTGCTCATGGGCATCTCCGTCAGGCGGGAATGGCCACCTTGTCCAGCAGCCGGTCGATGACCTGGTCGGCGCTCACGCCATCGCTGATGGCGTCATAGGACAGCTGCAGGCGGTGGCGCAGGACCGGGTGCACCACGGCACGCACATTGTCCGGTGAAACGAAGTCCTGGCCGTTGAGCCAGGCGTGGGCCCGCGACACCCGGTCGAGGCTGATGCCGCCGCGCGGGCTGGCACCGATATTGATCCAGCGCGCCAGGTCGGCATCGTAGTCGGCGGGGTGGCGGGTGGCGTTGACCAGGTCGATGAGGTAGCGGTCGATGGCCGCGGCGACATGCACCTGGGCCACCTCGCGACGGGCGTCGAAGATCACCTGCTGGGCCAGGCGCGCCGGTTGCGCCGCGCCGTCCTGGCTGGCCTGGTCCTCTTCGCGCACCAGGCGCAGCACCTGGGTTTCGTCTTCCGGGCTTGGGTAGTCGAGCTGCAGCTTCATCAGGAAGCGGTCCATCTGCGCCTCGGGCAACGGGTAGGTGCCCTCCTGCTCGATGGGGTTCTGGGTCGCCAGCACCATGAACAGGCCCGGCATCGGGTAACTCTGCCCGGCCACGGTGATCTGCCGCTCTTCCATGGCCTCGAGCAAGGCGGCCTGGACCTTGGCCGGGGCGCGGTTGATTTCGTCGGCAAGAATGACGTTGCCGAACAGCGGGCCGGGCTGGAAACGGATGCTGTTGCCTTCGGCGGTCTGCTGCAGGATCTCGCCGCCGGTGATGTCCGAAGGCAGCAGGTCAGGGGTGAACTGAATGCGCCGCATCTGGGCTTCCAGGTGCGTGGCCAGGGCTTTTACCGTGCGGGTCTTGGCCAGGCCTGGGAGGCTTTCGAGCAGCACATGACCGTTGGCGAGCAGGCCCAGCAGCACGTGGCGGATGGTCTCGGCCTGGCCGAGGACCTTTTCCGCGACCGAGGCTTCCAGTGCCTGGACGTGTTGGTGAGTGTTCACGGGGCGAAGGTTCCTGGGTGGCTAGGGGTCTGGTAAATCTAGTTGGGTTGGGGTGGGGTGCAATGGGGTGTCGTGAAGAGAACAAGGTGGGGCTCAAGATCCGAAACTTGCGCGATCCTTGTGGGAGCAACTGTCTTGCTCAATATCTAAAAGCTGACGCGATTCCTGTGGGAGCCGGCTTGCCGGCGATGAGGCCAGGACAAGCACCACGATATAGCCTGTTCGGGCCCTATCGCCGGCAAGCCGGCTCCCACAGGTGCACCACTGCCTTCGCGGGCGGTGCTTTCCCCTCAAGGCTGTTTCTGCCAATAGGGTTCGATCCCACGCAACCGCTGATCCTCCGGCGCCACCTCGCGCATCCGTTGCACATACGGCCAGGCCTGCTCGCGCTCACCCGCCAGGGCATGCAGGTAGATCAGCGAATACAACAGATCCGTATCCTCCGGCGCCTGCTCCAGGCCGCTGCGCAACGCCTGCAGCGCCTCATCCCGGCGGTTGATCCGCGACAGCAACAACCCCTGGTTGTAACGAATCCGTGTATTGCCCGGCAACGCCACGGCAGCCCGCTCCATCCAGTCCACCGCTTCCTCGGGCTTGCCCCGCTCCACCAGCAACAACGCCAGCATGTATGCCAGATTGCCGCGGTCCGGCGCCGGCATCTTGTCCAGCGCCACGCCTTCACGCAGCAACTGCTCGGCATCGTCCAAACGCTGGCTGCCGCTGGCCAGGGTCACCAGGTTGACCCTGGCCGGAACGAAGTACGGGTCCATGCGCAAGGCCTGGCGATACTGCTCCATGGCCTGCTCGTCGCGGCCCTGGCGCTGCATCAGCACCGCCAGGTTGAGCCGCCCGCCCGGCAGGTCGGCGTTGCTGCGCAGGCGCTGCTCGTAATCGGCGAGCATGGCGGCGTATGGCTGGCGGTCGGCTTCAGGCAGCTGCGCGGCAGGGACGTCGGCCAGTGCCCGCACGGCTTCGTCACGCACCGCCAGGATCGGGTCCTGCAACAACGGCAGCAAGGGCGCCACGCGCTGCTCGGGCGGCACGCGGCTGAAGCCGTTCACTGCGTAGGCGCGCACCACCGCATCCTGGTCCTGCAGCGCCCAGCGCAGGTTGCTGCTGGCCGCAGGCCCCATGCCCGCCAACTGCTCGGCGGCGGTCGCCCTGACGATGGCGGGGTTGCTCTTGTCTGCCAGCACATAACCCAGTCGGCTAAGGCCAGTAGCAGGGTCTTCGCGCACGGCATGGAAGCTCTCGCCGTAATGGGCCGGGCGCTTGGGGTTGGCGAACCAACTGTCGATGGCGCTGGCGGCCCAGGCTGGCTGGCGGTCCTTATGGCACGCCGTGCAGGCATCCGGGCCGATGCCTTGGGCAGCCAGGTCGGGCCGTGGAATGCGCAGGGCGTGGTCGCGCCGAGGGTCGACGACCATGTAGTCCTTGCTCGGCATGTGGCAGCTCACGCACTGCGCCCCCGGCGAACCGGCAGCATGGTGATGGTGCTCGGGGCTGTCGTAGTCCTTGGCCTGCAAGCCGGCGAAGCGCGCAGTATTGGGCTGGGTGTTGTGGCACTGCAGGCACAGGCCATTGCCTTCGATGCGCACCTGGGTGGTGTGCGGGTTGTGGCAGTCGGTGCAGGTGACCCCGGCGGCATACATCTTGCTCTGGGTGAATGAGCCGTACTCGTACACTTCGCCGTCGATCTGCCCGTCGGCGTGATACAGCCCATTGCGCAGGGTGGCCGGCAAGCTCTGATCAAGCTGCGGGTGCCCAGGCAACTGGCCGGTGCCCAACCCCTGCCGCCGGCTGTGGCAATAGGCACACTGTTCCACCAGCCCCTTGCTGCCCAACGCCTTGAAATCCACTGCCAGCCCTTGGGCAGGCGAGGCACCTGGGTTGCGCGTGGCCCAGTCGACATGGGCCTGGCTTGGCCCATGGCAGCCTTGGCAACCCACGGTCTTTTCCTGCCAGGTGCTGGCGAAGCTGTCCTTGGCATCGTCGTAGTGCTTGGCCAAACCGGTGGAATGGCAGTCGGCGCACATGCCGTTCCAGTTCTGGTAACGGCCGGTCCAGTGCAGCGGGTCGTCCGGGGCGAAGCGTTGCCCGGGATACAGCGAGAACCAGCGCTGGCCGCCCTGCTCCGCCGGCCGGCTGTCCCAGGCGATGGTCAAGGCCTGCAATCGTCCCCGCGACAGCGCCACCAGGTATTGCTGCAGCGGCGAATAGCCAAAGGTGTAGAGCACCTTGAAGTCGGCCGGCTTGCCGTCCTCGCCTTCGATGTTGACGTAAAAGCTGTCGCCCTTGCGATAGAAACGCGCCTTGACCCCATCCTGGTCGTAGCGCACGTCATCGAAGTTGCCCAGCACGTTGCCCGCGCTGGCATCGCGCAGCGCCCAGGCATGGTCGGAATGCTGCCATTGCCCAGCCTGTTCGGCATGACAGGCCTGGCAACTGCCGGCATCGGCGTAACCTGCGCGATCCTTGGCCTGCATCGGCAATTGTCCAGCATCTGGGGCTGCGGCACAGAACCCGGCGCCGCACAGTGCCAACAACATGACCAACACCCGCCCCACTTGCACTGCTTGTGCACACCACCCCATTCGTCAGCTCCACGGTCATTGCAGTTCGCCTTGTAGCAGGCTGTTCTTTGTCGTGCTCATGCCCCGAAGCACTGCTTCACCCTAGTACAGGCGCTCCAAGGCTGCCGCCACGGCGCGCCACAAGCGCCTCTATACCGCGCGATTGGGCAAAATCCAGTTTCCTTCCTAGTATGAGAATTCGAACCGTTCGCGCTGCGCTTCAAGAAGTTTCTCAGGAAGGAGTCGAGGATGCCGTTGCCCGTCGTTAAACACCGTTACCTGCCGCTGTTGCTGGCCCTGGCCAGTGTCGCCGTACATGCCGAGCAAGAAACTACGGGCGAAGACCCACAACTGATTCGGGTGCTGCTCGCTGCAGAGCTGGAAACCACCCTGTCCAGCCAGATGAGCGGCACCTTGGGCGAACTCAAGACCCGCTTTGGCGAGCATGTGGCCAAGGGCGCCACCCTGGCACGTTTCAACTGCAACGAGGCTCAGGCACGGGACAAGGTCGCGGTGGCCGAGCTGGCCATGGCGCGGCAGAACCTGGAAGCCAAGAAGCAGCTGCGCAAGCTCGATGCCGTGGGCGATATCGAAGTGGCCGCGGCCAACACCGAAGTGCAGAAGGCCGCTGGCGCGCGCGCCATGGGTGAGGCGCAGATGAGTTACTGCCAGGTGCTGGCGCCGTTCTCCGGGCATGTCGCCAAGGTGTATGTAAAGCCCTACCAGACCGTCAGCGCCGGTACGCCGCTGTTCGACCTGGTCAGCGACGGCGCCTTGAAGGTGCGCCTCAATGTGCCTTCCAGCCAATTGAAGTCCCTCAGCCCCGGTCAGCCGCTTCAGGTGACCGTGCACGAGACAGGCAAGACCTACCCCGCCAAGGTCAGCGTCATCAACGCCCGGGTCGATGCCGTGGCGCAGACCGTGGAATTGGAGGCGCGCTTTGATCAGCGCTTCCCTGAACTGATGGCCGGCATGAGCGGCACCGCGCGGTTCGACCATGACCGTGAATAGGCCGCTCCCCCATCCACAGTTGCTGCTGCAACTGGACGCCCTGCGCGACAAGGCCATGGCCGTCGAAACGCTGGGCGCCCTGGCGTTCAGCATGGCCAACGACCTGTACCCGCTGCTGCCCTTCCACCAGGCGCTGGTGTTCGAGCAGAACAAGGCCGGCCTCGATCTGCTGTGCGTCTCGGGCCTGGCGCGGCCCAGCGAAGACTCGCCGTACCTGGTCTGGCTCAAGCGCGCCAGCCGCTGGCTCGCCGAGCGCCTGGTCGAACCGCAACCCACCTGGTTGACCCAGGACAACGCCACGCCGCCGCAGGACATCGCCCAAGGCTGGGCCGAGTGGTGGCCCAGCGGTCTATGGTGCATACCGCTGCACGGCCCTGACGGCGAGCGGCTCGGCGTATTGGTGCTGCTGCTGGAAGCAGAACCGCCCGCGATGCTGCACCAGCAACTCGACGGCCTGACGCGCACCTGGGCCTACTGCTGGCGCACGCTCACCCGCCGTCGGCACATCAGCCGTTGGCGCCCCAGCCGCCGCCAGGTGCTGCTGACACTGCTGGTGGCCGGTGCGCTGTTGCTGGTACCGGTGCGGCAGACGGCGCTGGCACCGGCGCAGATCGTCTCGCGCCAGGCACTGATCATCAGCTCGCCCATCGATGGCGTGATCGCCCAGGTGCTGGTGCGCCCCAACCAGTCTGTGGACGCCGGCACACCGTTGTTCACCCTCGATGAAACTACCCTGCGCAGCCGCGCCGAGGTACTCGGCAAGGAGGTCGCGGTGGCCGATGCCGAGCTGCTGGCCGCCAGCCAGCGGGCGTTCGACAACCCGCAAAGCAAGAACGAGCTGACCTTGCTGCAAGGCCGGGCCCAGCAGCGCCGGGCCGAACTGGCCGCCGTGCAGGCCCAGTTGCAGCGTACCCAGGTGGTGTCGCCGCGGGCCGGCGTTGCGGTGTTCAGCGACCCCAATGACTGGATCGGCAAACCGGTGTCGACCGGCGAGCGCATCCTGCACGTGGCCGACCCCGCACAACCGGCGATGCAGATCCAGCTGGCCGTGGCCGACGCCATCGCTCTGGAGCCGGGCGCCGAGGTCACGCTATTCCTCACCGCCTACCCGCTCAGCCCGCTCAAGGGCAAGATCCTCGAAACCAGCTACCAGGCCAAGCCCGGCGACGACGGCGTGGTCGCCTACCGCTTGCTGGCGAGCATCGACGAGCACTCCGAACATGCCCGCCTGGGCCTGCACGGCACCGCCAAGCTGTATGGCGGCCGCGTGATGCTCGGCTATTACCTGCTGCGTCGCCCCCTGGCCACCTTGCGTGCCTGGAGTGGCTGGTGATGCTCGACCTCAGCGACCTGCCACTGCCGCCGCTGCGCGAAGACCTGCGCCTGTGCGAAGCCGCCGACAACCGAGACGGAGAACCGGCGTGGATGATCCACGACACGGTAATCAACCGCTTCTACCGCATCGGCTGGCTGGAGTTCGAATGCCTGCTGCGCTGGGGCCAGACACCGCGCCAGGTCAGTGAACAGGTGTCGCGTGACAGCGCGCTCAAACCGGATGTCGAGCAGGTGTTGGCGCTGCGTGCCTTTCTCGAACAACACAACTTGTTGCGTCCTGGCCCCGAGCAACTGGCCAGGTTGCAGAACGCCTTCGATGCGCGTACCTGGTCGAGCTGGCGCTGGTGGCTGCATCACTACCTGTTCTTCCGCATCCCGCTGCTGCGCCCGCAAGCCGGGCTGCAACATCTGGCCAAGGCCCTGGGCTGGCTGTTCCATCCACTCACCGGCGTGCTGGTGATCGCCCTGACCCTGCTGGGGGTGATCCTGGTGATGCAGCAATGGGACAGCTTCACCCATGCGGTAGTGGAGTCGTTCTCCACCGAAGGGTTGTTCAGCTTCGCCCTGGCGCTGGTGGTCGCCAAGACCCTGCACGAGCTTGGCCATGCGCTGGTCGCCACGCGCCTGGGCTTGCGCGTCGGGCACATGGGCGTGGCGTTCCTGGTGCTGTGGCCGATGCTGTACACCGACACCGGCGAAAGCTGGAAGCTCAAGCGCGCCCACCAACGCCTGGCGATCGCTTCGGCGGGCATCGTCACCGAACTGTCGCTGGCGGGCCTGGCCACCTTGGGCTGGGCCTTGAGCGACGACGGTGCCCTGCGCAATGCCCTGCTGTACCTGGCGACCACCAGCTGGGTGCTGTCGCTGGCGCTCAACGCCAGCCCGTTCATGCGCTTCGACGGCTACTTCATCCTCAGTGACCTGCTCGATTTCCCCAACTTGCACGAGCGCGCCTCGGCCATGGCACGGGTTGCCCTGCGCCGTCATCTGCTGGGGCTGAACGAGGCCTGGCCGGAGCCGTTTCCCGTCGGCCAGCGGCGCCTGCTGGTGGCGTTCGCCTTCGCGACCTGGCTGTATCGCCTGGTGCTGTTCCTGGGCATCGCCGTGGCGGTGTACCTGTTCTTCTTCAAACTGCTGGGGATCGTACTGTTCATGGTCGAATTGGCGTGGTTCATCGCCTTGCCGGTAAAGCGCGAGCTCAGTCACTGGTGGCAGCAGCGGGCGTTCATTCCCGGGCAGCGCAAGCGGCTGTTCTACCTGTGCCTGGGGTTGTTGGTGCTGGCCTTGGCCGTGCCTTGGCACAGCCAGGTGGATGCCGTGGGCGTGGCCCGTGCCGAACACCAGCTGCGCGTCTACACGCCCTACCCGGCACGGCTCAAGCGCCTGCATGCCCCAGCCCAGGTCAAGGCCGGTGAGGTCCTTGCGGTACTCGATGAACCGGACCTGGATTCGCGCATGCGCAGCAGCGAAGCCAGTGCGCGCAGCTACCAGGCGCGGTTGTCGGGGTTGCTGGCCGACCCCAGCGGGCTGGCCGAGGATGCCGCCACCCAGCAACGCCTGAGGGTGCAAAACGAGGAAGCCCGCTCCGCGCGCCGGGAGATCGCCCGCCTCAACCTGCAGGCACCGTTCGCCGGCAACTGGCTGGATGTGGACCGCGACTTGCAGCCCGGCCAGTGGCTCAACCGCCAGGAGCCGCTGGGCATCCTGATCGACCCCAGCCACTGGCAGGTCGATGCCTACGTCGCCCAGGACCAGGTGCACCACCTGGCCGTGGGCAACCCGGTGAAGTTCTACCCCGAAGGCCAGGCCACCGCGCTGCACGGCAAGGTACTGGCCATCGGCAGCACCCGCGCCGGGCAGTTGGCCCACCGCATGTTGTCTTCGCAGTTCGGCGGCCCGGTGCCCACCAGCGGCCAATCGCTCACGCCCAACGCGGCGTTGTTCCAGGTGCTGATCGCCCTGGATGAGCCGCTGGCCAGCGTGCGCGAAACCCGCGGCAAGCTGCAGATCGAAGGGGAAAAACGCAGCGTGCTGGGCGAGCTGGGCAAATGGTTGTTGGGTGTTGGCTTGCGCGAAAGCGGGTTCTGAATCCGCCTCTCGGCGGCTGGCCAACCACGTTTTAAAAACCCGGCTAGGATTGCTTATGCCCCCCGAATTCGTTGTCGAAACTTCTGAGCAGGTAAGGAAATGGACATCAACCACAGAGCCGGTTTCGCCACTGCCTTGCGCCCCCGGTCGCAAACGGTAGCCCTTGAGCAGCGTATCCTGTTCGATGGCGCCGCGGCGGCAGCGGTCGACCAGCAGCACCACAGCGACCCCGGCACTGCAGACGCCAAGGACAGCAGTCACCCCGCCCCCACCGCCAGCGAAGCGCAGACCACCGCGCAGGCCCCTGCGCCACGCAACCTGGTGGTCATCGATGCTCGCCTGGAAAACCGTGACCAGTTGGCCGCCAACCTGCCGGCCGGGAGCACTGCGGTGGTGGTCGACCCCGGCCAGGATGCCATCGCCGCCATCAGCAATGCGCTGGCACAGATGGGCAAGGTCGACTCTATTCAGGTGTTCTCCCACGGCGCCTCTGGCCAGTTCACCCTGGGCAACCAAGTGTTTACCCAACAGAGCGTCGAACAACTGGGCGATCGCCTGAGCGCCTGGCGCGGCGAACTCAATGCCGGTGCCGATATCCAGCTGTATGGCTGCGATGTGGGCGCCGGCAGCGCTGGCCAGGCACTGGTCAACGAACTGGCGCGCTGGACCGGCGCCGACGTCGGGGCTTCGAACAACGCCACCGGCAGCCAGCTGGCCGGCGGCGACTGGCGCCTTGAAGTGCGCAGTGGCGATGTGGACAAGACCATCGCCCTAGCCGCCGCCACCCTCGACAGCTTCCAGGGCCTGCTGGCCGATGCCAGCCCCACCGCCGGCCTGAGCAGCGGCGGCGCCGAGGTTCCATTGGGCACGCAGTTCAACTTCACCGTCAGTTTCAGCAACCCTTCGACCCAGGAAGGCTACGCGCCCTTCATCGATGTGTTCATGCCGGCTACCGGCCGTGACGGTGATGACGGCGCCAGCTTCGTTTCTGCCACCTACCTGGGGCGAGCGGTAAACAGTATCGTCATCACCTTCGATGCCAACGGCAATGCCACCCACCCGTTGGCCAAGGACGCCAGTGGCAATCCCCTGGTGATCAACGCCGCCAGCGTCGGCATGAAGCCCGGCGACCAGATGGTGGTGCTGCAATTGCCCTACGCCAGCGTCACCAACGGCCAGCCGAGCATCGATATCCTGATTACCGGGCAGTTGAGCAACCTGGCCGACACCACCTACTCCGACGGCGCGCCCAACCTCACCATCAATACCCGCGCCGGCTTCGAGTACGGCAATGACTCGGTGAACAACCCGGTCCAGGACCCGAGCCTGGTGGAAAGCGCGCTGCACAGTTTCGTCATTACGCCGACCCTGTTGCAGGTCACGCAAACGGTCAACATGCCTGAAGGCGAAACCGTTACCGGTCCGAACTTCACGCGCACCCAGACCGTCACCGTGACCCCGGCACCCGGCCAGACCCTGAACAACGTCACCGTGACCCAGACCGTGCCCGACCAGGTGCATGTCAGCGCCATCACTCCGGGCCCCGGCGGCACCCTGAGCTCGATCACCCTGCACGACGGCACGGTGCTCACCGACCCTGCCGCCATCGCCCTGGCCCTGGCCAACCCCAATGCCTTCGTGGCCAGCTACGACATCCACTACGACACCCTGAGCGGCGCCAGCGAAACCCAGGTCGACTTCTATGTACCGGAGATCGACGCCAACGGCCGCCCGGTGATCGACCCGACCACCGGCAACCCGGTGACCATCAACTTCGGCACCGCCACTGTCACCGGCAACTGGAACCCGCTGGACCCGCGCGACCGCCCTGTCGACCCTAACGGTTACCCGTTCAGCGAAACCGGCAATGGCCAAGGCATAACCTTCGTCGCCAAGTCCATTACCCTGCTCAAGCAGGTCAATCTGCAGAACGACGTCGGCACCCCCGGCCTCACCCCCGGCGACACCCTGCGCTACACCATGGACGTGGCCATTTCCGACTTCTTCGCCTTCGGCGAGAACATCCTCGAGCAGGGCCAGTTCACCCTGACCGACCTGCTCAGCGACGGCCAGACCTTCGACCCGAGCAACCCGCCCACGCTGATCATCCAGCAGCATGGCGGTTCCCAGGCCATCGCCCTGATCTTTACCCAGACGGTGAATGCCGACGGCAGCACCACGCTGGTGTTCGACATTGCCGAATCGATCCGCCGGGCCGTTGCCGGCCCGGGCGTTGCGGCACTGTTCGGCGACTTGTACGCCGACGATAACCTGCAGGAAGGCGCCACGCGCCTGAGCATCGTCTATGACGCGCTGATCGACGCCACCTACACCTCCGATCACCCGCCCCACGACCAGCTCAACGAAGGCGACAGCATCGGCAACAATGCCACGGTGGATGCCACGGTGCTGCGCGATACGCTCAACATCGGCGGCATCCAGACCGATGGTTCCAGCACCACCAGTACCATCGATACCTCCACGGTCGATATCGAGCTGACCCAGGTCAATGGCGGCAACCCGCCGAGCAACGGCGAACTGCGCCCGGGCGATGTGGTGACCTTCACCATCAGCTACGACCTGCTGGTGGCCGACTACGAGAACTTCAAGCTCACCGCCTACCTGCCACTGCCCCTGCTCGACGCCACGGGCATCACCTGGAGCATCGGCAACGGTGTTGGCCAATGGACCTTCGGCAGCGGCAACAACATCCTCGATGTACCTGACAGCGTCACCACAGGCCCCGGCAACTCGATCATCTTCGACTTCGGCGACTTCGTCTCCGGCGGCCTCAACGGCGGCACCGTGCAGGTGCGCTTCACCATGAGGGTTGGCGACCAGCCCTTCGCCGACCAGCGAGCGCTCGATGTACTGGCGCAATCGAGCCAGACCACCACGGTCGACAAGACCGTGCTGACCTCCTCCGACGTGGCAGTGATCGAATCGATCGCAGAGCCGGTGCTGGATATCAAGCATGGCGTGGTGTCCAGCAGCAATGGCACAGTCACCGGCACCACCGGCAGCTGGACCGCCCCCGGCAGCATCGGTGTACCGTTCGCCGGCAATGTGACCAGCCTGGCCGCGGTGGACGGCAACGTCAGCGGCATCGATGGCGCCGATACCCTGCGCCTGGCCACCGCGCTGAAGAACAGCGGTGGCGGCGGTGCCTTCGATGTCAGCACCAGCATCACCCTGCCCGCCGGCCTGTCGTTCATCGGCGGCAGCCTGGCGGCGGCCAACCTGCAGATCTATCGCGGCGACGGCACCCTGCTGGTGGCCGGCACCGACTACAGCGTCAGCGGCAACACCATCACCTTCAACGACCTGAACGGCCAGGCGGCCTTGCTGGCCGGCCGCAGCGGCACCGCCAACGACCTGTCCGGCGCCAACGTGGTGGTGATCACCTACGACGTCACGGTCGACAATGCCATCCTCGCGTCCAGCACCCTGCAGAGCACGGCGGCACTGACCAAATACGCCAGCGTCGACAATGGCCAGGACTTCACCCCCACCGACCTTGTGGAGGTGGCCAACCAGCAAGTCGCCGCGCCGACCATCAGCAAGACTTACAAGGACGGCAGCCTCACCAACGATGATTCCAGTGCTGGCCACACCACCGGCAGCAACCTGGTGATTGGTGAAAGCATCACCTACGACATCGTCGTCACCCTGCCCGAAGGCGCCACTGGCAGCCTGCGCATCAACGACCTGATCCCTCCGGGCCTGCGCCTGGACCCACGGTTCAATGGCAACCTGGGCTATGAAATCATCACCTTGACCAGCGGCAGCGCCGCCCTGGGGGCTAACTTCAATGGCGTGCTCAACGTCAACCCGCTGACCCTCGACGGCAGCGACGGCGCCGACCTGATGCTGGTGTTCAGCAATGCCGGCGCCAACGCCGACAACGTCACCGGCAACAACAGCTTCGTCATCCGCCTGGTGCTGGTGGCCAGCAACGTGACCGGCAACCAGCAGGGCACCACGCTGAACAATGGCGCGCAGCTGGTTTACAGCGACCCCGACGGCGATACCCCCAACGGCACGGTGGCGGTGGACCGCAGTGTCAACAGCGCCCAGCAGCCCGGCGTGACCATCGTCGAGCCGACCCTCACAGTGACCCAGCAGATCACCTCGACACCGTCGTTCGGCGGCTTCGACCAGGGTGATACGGTGACCTTCACCATCACGGTGGCCAACAATTCCGGTACCGATGCGTTCGACATCAGCCTGCTCGACGTGCTGCCGACCGAGATCGACAACCTGGTGATCAGCGGCACCATCCAGTACCTCGGCGGCGCCACCAACAACGGCGGCGTCGATTTCGTCATCCTCAACGGCCAACTGGTGACTGCCAACGGTGCCAACATCGACATCGCCAACGGCGGCAGCATCGTCATTACCCTCACCGGCGTGGTCAATGCCACCGCCGCGGGCGAAGCGGCGATTCCCAACAATGTTCAGGTGGGCTGGAGCAGTCTGGACGGCACCAACAACACCACCGATACCGTCAATGGCGAACGCAGCGGCGATGATGGCCTGCTAAATACTGGCGTGCTCAACGACTACCGCGTGATCAGTGCCTTGCTGATCCCGGTCACCAACGGCATCCAGGTGTCGCGCGTCGGCGGCGTGACCGATACCCCGCCCGCCAACAACACCAGCGGCGCAACCGACACCAGTGGCCTGCTGGAAACTGTGGTGGTGGGCGAAATCATCCGCTACCGGGTGGCGGTACTGGTGCCGACCGGGGACAACCCCGATTACCAGATCCGCATCGAGCTGGCCGCAGGCCTGGAGTTCATCCCCGCCGACCTCAACAACATCCTGATCGCGATGGTGTCGAGCAACCTCGGCGGCCTGGTCACCGATGCCGGCAATCTGGTCAGCAACAACCCTGATGCCTTGTACATGCTCGGCAACCAGAACAGCGACGTGGCCTTGCCGATCCACACCGACCTGGGGGGCACGGTCCCCACCGGGATCTTCGACATCAACAACGGCCGCCTGCAGATCATCACCAACGCCGACGGCAGCCAGACCATCACCTTCAGCCTCGGCAACCTGACCAACACCGAGATCAATGACAGCGATATCGAAGGGGTGATCCTCGAGTTCAACGTGCGTGTCAGCAACGTCATCGGCAACCAGGACACCTCTCCCCAGCTGGGCATGACCGTGTTCGAACACGTCGGTCCGAACGGCGGCGTCGACCGGGGCCGCAGCGACACCATATTCGAGCGCGTGGTGGAGCCCAGCTTCACCAACATGGACAAGTCGGTCATCAACGTCGCGCCCGGCACCGTCGCCGGCACCACCGACGCTACGGTGTCGGTCAGCTTCACCCAGAACGGCGGCGTGGCCGCCTACGACACCCACCTGGTCGATCAATTCCCCAATGGCAGCAACTACCAGGTGCAAAGCATCCTGCTCAATGGCGTGCCGCTGAACCTGCTCAACCTGCCCAGTGGCATCAGCTTCAGCGATGGCACCGGGATGACCGTGGACTTCGCCCGGCTGGCGCCCAATGACACGGTGCAGGTGATCTACACCGTCACCCTGCCCAACATCTCCTTTGCCGACAACGCCGCCAGCGCCGCCGTGCTGACCTGGACCAGCCTGCCCAGCGACTTCGAGAGCACCGGCTGGGGCGGCTCGCTGCCCGCCACCGCTGGCGGCGCCACGGGCGAGCGCAACGGCCAGGACGGCGCCAGTGGTTTGAACAACTACATCCTCAGCGAAGGCGCCGGCATGGGCGTGATCCAGGGCAGGCTGTGGGACGACACCCAGAGCGCCACGGACAGCGTCACCCCTGACGGCCCCGGTCTGGACGGCATCGGCGTGACCCTGACCTGGTCCGGCGACGACGGGGTGTTCGGCACCGCTGACGACCGCGTCTTCACCACCACCACCGCCAACGGCGGCCTGTACCAGTTTGCCCTGGTGCCTTCCGGCAGCTACCTGATCGCCGTGGACCAAAGCCATCAGGCCACCCCTGGCGGCAACTTCCGCGTGCGTATCGACACCGACACCGGTGCGGCGGTCGCGGGCCTGGGCAGCATCAACCTGACCCTGGGCGAAGGCGCTACCGGCACCGCCGACGCCGGCTACGTGCATGTCAACGAGGCGCCGGTCAACACCGTCTCCGACCAGCACGGCCAGGAAGACACGGTGCTGCACATCGGTGGTCTGGCCATCAGTGACGTGGACGTGAACGCCGGCAATGCCGACGGCATCATGACCATTACCCTGAGCGTGCTGCATGGCGTCCTCTGGCAAACCGCCACCCCGCCTGCGGCCAATGCCACGCCACCCGCGGGCGCCGGTCGCACGTTGGTGCTCACCGGCACCCTGGCCCAATTGAATGTGTTGCTGAGCCAGCTCTATTACAAAGGCGACCAGGACTTCAACACCTTCCGCAACGCCGAAACCCTGACCATGGTCACCAATGACCAAGGCAACTTCGGCGATGCGCCGCTCAACGGCGACGGCATCCCCGGCCAGAACCCGGCCGATGCACTGACCGACACCGACGTGATGAACATCATCATCGACCCGGTCAACGACGCGCCGGTGGCCAACGCCGACCTGGCGATCGCGGTGGAAGCCGGAGGCCTGCGCAACGCCGATCCCGGAGTGAACCCCACCGGCAACGTGCTGGACAACGACACCGACGTCGATATCCAGACCAACAACGACGTGCTCACCGTCACCCACATTGCCAGCGTCACCAACCCGGTCGGCGTGCCGGTCGATGGCAACCTCGTCACCGTGATCCAAGGGCTGTATGGCACCTTGGTGATCAGGCCCAATGGGGGCTTCCAGTACATCGTCGACAACAGCAACCCGGCGGTGGAGGCGCTGCGCACCGCTGGCAACTTCCTCGTCGATACCTTCGGCTACACCCTCGTCGACAGCGGCGGCCTGACCAGCAGCGCGGTGCTGCAGATCGACATCCATGGCACCAACGATACGCCGATCGCCAGTGGCGACGTCGCCACCGCCATCGAGGCCGGCGGCACCAACAATGGCACCCTGGGGCAAGATGCCACCGGCAACGTACTGTCAAACGATACCGATGTGGACTCCGTGGCGCTGGGCGAAACCAAACAGGTCAACGCCGTGCGCTTCGACGGCCTGGGCGGCGGCCGGATCATTCCGGTTGTCAGCGGCCAGTCGACCAGCATTCTGGCCAACTTCGGCACCTTGACCATCAACGCCGACGGCAGCTACCGCTATGTGATCGACAACAGCAATGCCGCCGTGCAGGCGCTGTCGCCCGGCGATTCGCTGGTCGAGCAGTTCACCTATCAGATGGTCGACGCCGGTGGCTTGAGCTCGGTGACCGTGCTGGTGATCACCATCCAGGGTGCCAACGATGCACCGGTGGCCGTGGACGACCGTGGCACGGCCAGCGCCGGTGCCAGTGATGGCAGCCCGGCGCCGGTCAATGCCAGCGGCAACGTGATCACCGGCAACGGTGGCATCGGTACCGATACCGACGTCGACCGCCTCGATCAGCCGACCGCCACCCAGCTCAAGGTAGACGGCGTGCGCAGCGGCCTGGAAAGCGCCGGCGGCACACTCACTGCTGTGGCCAACGGCGCACCCGCGACCATCGCCGGTACCGTGGCCCGCCTGGCCAACAACAGCCTGATCAGCGGTAACTTCGGCCAGCTGACCCTCAACGACGACGGCACCTACACCTTCGTGGTCAACAGCGCCGACCCCGCCATTCGCGCGCTGGCGGCCGGGCAAAGCCTGGACGTGATCTTCACCTACCAGATCCACGACAGCGGTGGGCTGTCCGACCAGGCGCAGCTGGTCATCACCGTCACCGGGGTCAATGACCCACCCGTGGTCAACCCGGTCATCATCGACGCCATCGAAGCCGGCGGGCTGAACAACGCCACCCCCGGCCTGAACCCCAGCGGCAGCATCCGCGCAGCGTACAACGACCCTGACGGCGACAGCTTGACCATCAGCGCGGTGGTCAGCCCCACCGGCACCAGTGCCACCCCTGGCCAATCGCTGGCGGGCAACTATGGCAGCCTGGTGCTGGATGCCCAAGGCAATTACCGCTACGTGGTGGACAACAGCAACAGCGCGGTGCAGGCCCTGCGCACCAATGCCGACCAACTGACCGAGGTGTTCCAGTACAGCGTCAGCGATGGCAACGGCAAGGTTGTCACGGCCACCTTCACCGTGGTCATCCATGGCCGCAACGACACGCCCATCGCCGCCGATGACGCCGCCATCGCCATCGAGGCAGGCGGCGTCAACAACGGCACGGCGGGCCAGACGGGCAGCGGCAACGCGCTGGGCAACGACAGCGATGTGGATGCCGGCGACAGCAAGACGGTCGATGGTATCTACCTGGGCACCCTGGCCGCGGGCGGCACCTTCGTCCAGGTCACTGCCGGGGCCACCGTGGTGGCCGGCACCTACGGCACCCTGAGCATCGATGCCAACGGCAACTACGTGTACACCGTCAACGACAGCCTGGCGGCCGTGCAGGCGCTCAAGGCCGGCGAGCAACTGCGCGAAACCTTCACTTACCGCATGCACGACACCGACGGTGCCAGCTCCCAGGCGCAGATCAACATCACCATCGAAGGTCGCTATGACACGCCGGTGGCGCGCGACGATTTCGCCTTTGCCGCGGCCTTGAACGACGATGGCAGCGGCGGACGCAACCCTACCGGCAATGTGCTGAACAACGATACCGACGTGGATGCCAACGACAGCAAGGTGGTTACCGCCGTGGGCGCGGGCGCGGAAAGCAGCAACCCGACCCTCGACCCGCTCACCGGCAGTGCCACCGTCACCACCAACTACGGCACCCTGACCCTCAACGCCGACGGCAGCTACCGCTTCGTGGTCAACTCAAACGACCCCGAGATCATTGCCCTGGGCCCGCTGGGCTTCGTCATCCAGAACTACACCTACCAGGTGACTGACGGCGGTGGGCTGAGCGATACCGCCACCCTGACCATCTTCATCCGCGGCGAGAACCAGCCCCCGATCGCCGGCCCCGACCAGGGCCAGGCCATCGAGGCTGGCGGCGTCGACAACGGCATCCCGGGCAGCAACCCCAGCGGCAACGTGATGGACAACGACAGCGACCCGGACACGATCAACATCCTGTTCCCGGAAACCCTGGAAGTGCTGGCGTTCTGGAGTGGCGACGGCCCCCTGCCCGGCAATGCCAGCCTGGTCGGGCAGACCTTGCGCGGCCAGTACGGCGACCTCACGCTGAACGCCGACGGCACCTGGAACTACGTGCTCGACAACAGCCTGCAAGCCGTCCAGGCCCTGCGCGTCAGCGGCCAGACCCTGGTCGACAACTTCACCTACCTGCTGAGCGACATCTGGGGCGGCACCGCCAATGGCTTGCTGAGCATCACCATCGACGGCCGCAACGACTACCCACAGGCCCATGACGATATCGCCGACGCCGTGGAAGCCGGTGGCGTGAACAACGGCACTGCGGGCGTCGACCCGCGCGGCAATGTGCTGGACAACGACACCGATATCGACGGCGTGCAGTACGGCGAAACCAAGACCGTGGTGCAGTACACCGGCGAAAACGGCCGCACCGCCAGCGCGGGCGAAGTGCTCCAGGGCCTCTACGGCACCCTGCTGATCAATGCCGACGGCAGCTACCAGTATGTGGTCGACAACGCCAACCCCACCGTGCAAGCCATGCGCACCGCCGGCGAGTCGCTGCGGGAGGTGTTCACCTACCGCATGCGCGACACCGCCGGCATCACCTCGGATGCGCGCCTGACCGTGACCATCCAGGGCGCCAACGACAACCCGGTGGCCCGCGACGATGCCAACTTCGCCAGTGACCAGGTGCCCGCGCCGCACACCAGCGGCAATGTGCTGCCCAACGACAGCGATGTGGACGGCGGCGACGGGCTGACCGTGACCGGCATCCGCACCGGCCAGGAAAACGGCACCGGCACGCCGGGGGTGATCGGCCAGCCCATCGCCGGCCGGTACGGCACCCTGGTGCTCAACGCCGATGGCAGTTACACCTACACCATCGACCTGAGCAACTCCGAGGTGCTGGCAGCAGCGGGCCTCGGCCAGGTGCTCAAGGACTTCTTCACCTACACCATCAGCGATCTGGCCGGAGCCACCGACCAGGCCCTGCTGACCATCACGCTGGATATTTCCACCCCGTACATTCCGCCAGGGCCGTACTTCGACCGTGATAGCCGCGCAGGCACGCTGACGCTGCCCTTGCCGGATGTGTCCCCGGCGATCTTCGTCGCCCCGGTGGTGGAGCGGATCAACGATAACCTGACCCTGTCCGCCTGGAGCGCGGACGGTAGCGATGTGCGCCTGTTTGCCACTCCCGAGATCGAAAGCCTGTCGCTCGGAAGCCAGCTTGGCCAGGTCAATGGCCAGTACGTGGCGCGCGCGGTAGGCGAAAGCCGGCGCAGCAGCGCCGAGGACAAGAACTGGGTCGACGGCCGCCACGGCGTCATCAGCCTGAGCGCTGATGGCCTGCTGCCGGACCCTTCACTGTGGGCACCGTTCCCCACCGATATGGTGCCGGTGGCGGAAAACAAACCACAGCCCGCGCATGGCTTCCGTGCGCAGTTGCGTGAAGCCGCTGAACGTCGCGGCAGCAATGCGCCATGAAGTTGATGACTATTCACGGATGGACCAAGGATCGCCTATGCCAGCACTGCCATTGAAAAGCCTGAGCACCTTCACTGTCGTCAGCATTCTGCTCAGCGCCTGCTCGGCCTTCGAGCCCAAGCCCTACACAGAAGACGAGATGCGACAGCGGGTGATCGACGACCAGGCGCGCATGTACAAGGAGCAGGAGCCGGTCAACGGCCCTATCACCTTCTACGAAGCATCGGCGCGGGCCCTGAAATACAACCTCGACTACCGCCTGAAGCTTCTGGAAAGCGCGCTGGCCTCGGACCTGCGTGACGTGTCCAGCCACGAGATGCTGCCGCGCCTGGTCGCCTCGGCCGGCTACGCCGGGCGCAACAACGACTCCGGCGGCACCTCAATCGGTATCGAGGACCGCCAGGTCAGCTTGCGTCCCTCGACCTCCGAGGAGCGCTACCGCACCCTGTACAGCCTCGGGCTGTCCTGGAGCTTGCTGGACTTCGGCGTCGCCTACTTCCGCACGCAGCAGAAGAACGACCAGATGCTGATGGCCGAGGAGCGCCGGGAAAAGGTCGCGCAGAATGTCCTGCAGGACGTGCGCAACGCCTACTGGCGAGCGCTGGGTGCCCAGCGCCTGCTGCCGGAAGTGGACGGCCTCTTGATGCGCACCCACCGCGCCCTGACCTCGGCCCGCGAAGCCGAGGGCAGAGGCCTGTTGCCTCGCCAGGACATCCTCGCCTACCAACGCGCCCTGCTCGACTCGGTGTACATGCTCACCGTGCGCCGCCAGGACCTGGAGTTCGCCCGTGCCGAGCTGGCCGCGCTGATGTCGCTGCCGCCCAATACCCGCATGGTGTTGGCCGATACCAACGAACAACCGCTGCCGCTGCTGACCAGCAACGTCGAGCAGCTGGAGCGTCTGTCGCTGGAGCGCCGCCCGGAAATCATGGAAGAGTGGTACCGCAAGCGCGTGAGCATGAACGACCTGAAGATCGCCAAGGCGCAGTTGTGGCCGAACGTGAGTTTCAACTATGGCTACGAGTACGACTCCAACAAGTACCTGTACAACAGCGACTGGAATCAGACCGGCATCAATGTCTCGATGAACCTGCTGCGCCTGCTGCAGTACCCGGATATCAACGCAGCGGAAAAGAGCCAGGAAAAAACCGACGACATGCGCCGCACCGCGCTGTCCATGGCGATTCTCACCCA
Source organism: Pseudomonas sp. NPDC089395 (assembly GCF_044749525.1). Lineage (NCBI taxonomy): Bacteria > Pseudomonadati > Pseudomonadota > Gammaproteobacteria > Pseudomonadales > Pseudomonadaceae > Pseudomonas > Pseudomonas sp. NPDC089395. The sequence continues at coordinate 253,604 of NZ_JBIVID010000003.1, read as the reverse complement.
GGTCCGGGTCGGCCTGCTGCGTTACCAGCTGGCCCGCCAGGAAGTGGAGTTCGCCGACGAGAGCCTGCGTGTGGACCAGAGCCTGCTCAACTACGCCCAGTCATCGCGCAGCGCCGCGCTGGGCAGCGAACTGGAGCTGATCCGTGCCGAGGGTCGCCTGTTGCTTTCGCGCTATCAGCGTGAAGCTGCCTACTCCGATGCCCAGGCGGCCTGGGGCCGGTTGTACAACTCGATCGGCTTCGAGGTGATGCCCAAGGAAATCGAACAGCACGATGTGAAGACGCTGGCACGGGAGATCCAGCGCACAGTTGAGAAGCAGACCCAGGACAACCTGATGGCTGCGGGCAAATGAGCCTGATGGCGCATGAACAAATCTTCATATACGCCGAGAGTGCCTTGTTAGCGGGGTGAAGCACCCGGCGCCCTGCCCCGGCGCCGGCCCTTGCCTTGAGGGCCGGCGCCGGTACGCGTAGCATCGCCGCCCCGCATGCTTGTGGGAGCCGGCTTACCGGCGATTCGAGTGCGTAGCACTCGTCTACATCCATGTTGGCTGGCCTGGCGTAATCGCCGGCAAGCCGGCTCCCACAGGTTTCGCGTTCAGCCAACACACCATCGCCCATGCCCCAGCCGATCCCCCTCAAGGACCACGAACAGGAAAAACACCTGGTCAACCGCCGGCTGCTGGCCTGCGCTGCCCTGGTCTTCAGCCTGGTCGCCGTGCTGGTCGGCCGGCTCTATGTGCTGCAAGTGCTGCAGCACGATCAGCAGAGCGCGGTATCGGAAAACAACCGCGTGCACGTGCTGCCCATCGCCCCCGAGCGCGGGCTGATCTACGACCGCAACGGCGTGGTGCTGGCCGACAACAAACCCAGCTTCGACCTGACCATGACCCGCGAGCGCGCCGGCGATTCGGCCAAGGTGCTCGATACCCTGGCTGAAGTACTGGGCCTTGGCGAGGACGAGCGCAAGCAGTTCGACAAGGACCTGCGCCGCGGCCGCAAACCCTTCGAGCCGGTGACCCTGATGGTCGGCCTGAGCGAGGAACAGATCGCCCTGGTGGCGGTGAACCAGTTTCGTTTGCCGGGCCTGGAGGTGGAGCCGCAGTTCATCCGCGAGTACCCCTTGGCCGAACACTTCGCCCATTCGGTCGGTTACGTCGGGCGCATCAACGAGAAGGAAACGAAGACCCTCGACAGCACCGAGTACCGTGGCACCCAGTCGATCGGCAAGACCGGTATCGAGCATTTCTACGAAAGCCAGCTGCACGGCCATGTGGGGTACGAGGAAGTCGAGACCAACGCCCAGGGCCGGGTGATGCGCGTGCTCAACCACCAGGACCCGACCCCAGGCAAGGACATCATCCTGAGCCTCGACGCGCACCTGCAGGTGGCCGCCGAAAAGGCCCTGGGCGACCGCCGGGGCGCGGTGGTGGTGCTCGACCCTGCCAATGGCGACGTGCTGGCGATGGTCAGCAACCCCAGCTTCGACCCCAACCTGTTCGTCAAGGGCATCAGCTTCAAGCAGTACGCCGCCCTGCGTGACTCGATCGACCGGCCGCTGTTCAACCGCGTGCTGCGCGGCCTGTATGCGCCGGGCTCGACGGTCAAGCCGGAAGTGGCCATCGCCGGCCTCGACAGCGGCGTCATCACCCCCGGCAGCCGGGTGTTCGACCCGGGCTACTACGAGCTGCCCAACTACGACCACAAGTACCGCAACTGGAACCACAGCGGCGACGGCTGGGTGGACATGTACACCGCCATCATGCGGTCCAACGACACCTACTTCTATGACCTGGCGCACAAGCTGGGCATCGACCGCCTGCACGACTACATGGCCGAGTTCGGCCTGGGCCAGAAAGTCTCGCTGGACATGTTCGAGGAAGCCCCGGGGCTGATGCCTTCGGCCCAATGGAAGCGGGCCACCCGCCGCCAGGCCTGGTACCCCGGCGAAACGCTCATCCTGGGCATCGGCCAGGGCTACATGCAGGTCACGCCGCTGCAGCTGGCCCAGGCCACCAGCCTGCTGGCCAGCAAGGGCGTATGGCATCGCCCGCACCTGGCCATGACCGTGGGTGGCGAAACCCCGCTCGACCCCAACCCGATGCCCGACATCGTGCTGCACGACCGGCATGCCTGGGACCAGGTCAGCCAGGGCATGCAGATGGTCATGCACGACCCGCGCGGCATCGCCCGCGCCGCCGCTGCCGGCGCCCAGTACCGCATTGCCGGCAAGAGCGGCACGGCGCAGGTGGTGGCGATCAAGCAGGGGGAGCGCTACAACCGCAACAAGACCCTCGAACGGCACCGTGACAACGCACTGTTCGTAGGCTTCGCTCCGGCGGACCATCCCAGCGTGGTGGTGGCGGTGATGATCGAGAACGGCGAGGCCGGCGGTCGGGTGGCGGGGCCGGTGGTGCGGGAGGTGATGGATGCCTATCTGCTGGATGAACAGGGGCATCTGAAGCCGCAGTATGCGGGCGGGGCGGTGGCCAGGCAGGTACCGCACACCTAGGGCTGCTGAGCAGCCCATCGCCGGCACGCTGCCCGCCTCGGAAACACTTTCGTTTCAAATTGCTACAAGTGGAAGCAGAAACGCGGTATTTCGCGCGCATCGGTTGCACCCGCGCGCTTCCACTAAATTATTTTAAATGCTTTGTTATCAATAACTTGAGTCAGTTATTGGAGAATCAAGCGCTTTTTCAGGCCCGTTTTTTGCTTGAATATTCAAGTGAATAGTAATGCATAACCCAAATTCCAAGAGTTCGCCCAAGCGATCCGTTCCACGTCATACCGTGCGAGGCATCCATGACCCCTGCAAGCCGTGTTACCGACGACCACTTCCAGTCCTGGCTCAGCCAGGTCAATGAAGCCTGCGGCCATTTCAACGGCCGCAAGCTCGACCCAGGCTTCGTCGGCCAACTGGAAAAATGCCAGGTAGGCCAGATCTCCATGAGCATCGTCGACATGACCCAGGTCAACCTGTTCCGCGGCCAGCGGGAAATCCGTGCCAGTGGCGCCGACAACTACTACGCCGTGCTGCAACTGGCCGGCACTTCGCGCATCGAGCACCAGCAAGCGTGCATCGAACTGCAGGCCGGCGACCTGACCCTGATCGACGCCAGCACCCCGCTGGACATGCACTTCCATCAACGCTCGCGGCAACTGTCGCTGATCCTGCCGCGCGCCCAGGTGCAAAGCGGCACCCGCGGCGTCGGCGTGGCTTGTGCCAAGCGCATCGAGGCGAAAACGCCGCTGGCCAGCATGGCCCGGCAGATGATGATAGAAGCCGGGCGTACCCAGTACATGGCCAACAACGAAAGCCTGGCGGTGCTCGACGCGCTGATCGCTCTGCTGCGTCCGGCCATCAGCCACGACGCCATACCCGGCAGCCATGAGCGCATGTTCCGCAAGGCCCTGGCACTGATCGACCAGAACATCACCTGCGAGAGCCTGAGCCCGGAATTCATCGCCCGCGAAGTGGGCATTTCCATGCGCAGCCTGTACCGCATCTTCGCCAAGCACGAGCTGGTCATCGCCCAGTACATCCGTAACCGCCGCCTCGACTTCTGCGCCGAAAGCCTGCGCAACCCGGCCATGGACCAGAAAGTCTCGTCGCTCGGCTACGCCTGGGGCTTCTCCGATTCGAGCTATTTCAGCACTGCGTTCAAGGCCCGCTTCGGCATGACCCCAGGCGAGTACCGCAAGCGCCACGCCAACTGATCGATCAAGCCCGCTCCCACAGGATTTCCTCGGCTCTGATGGCTTGAGTTGATCTTGTGGGAGCGGGCTTGTCCCGCGAAGAGGCAGGTACAGACACCCCACCTGGCAACCCTGGCAAACAGCCTGGCAGGCAGAGCAAAACCCGGTGCGCCAGGCTGGCGCACAATCAAGTCATAGACCAACAAGAAACAACCCTGGAACCGTACTGATGTCGACCGTCATCCCCAGCAAATTCGCCATAACTTTCCTGCTTGCCACCTTGGCCAGCCCCCTGGCACTGGCCGAAGAATGCGCAGTCCCACAAGCCCAGCAAGGCGAACAGGTGTTCGCCCGTGATTGCGCGGCGTGCCACTCGGCCCAGAAGAACGGCCCGACGATGATGGGCCCCAACCTGCACGCTGTACTGGGCCGTGCCCCAGGGACCGTGCCAGGCGCCAACTATTCGCAAGCCATGAAGTCGCGCCAGGCCGCCTGGACCGCACAGGGCATCAGTGCCTTCATCGAACAACCACAAGCCGCCGTGCCAGGCACCTACATGCCTTATGCCGGCTTGCACGATGCCGCCGAGCGGCAGGCGGTGACCTGCTTCCTCGCCAGCCTCAAGTAACCCCCCGCACTTGTCCACCAAAGGCCCCGCAATGGGGCCTTTGGCGTTTTGGCACGCTGCCAAAGGCAACTGGCAGCCAGGGCAAAAACCTGCGTTGGGGCTTCCTGCATGATCCTTGGCATGTCTTCGGAACTTCTGCCAAACCCATAACAAAGGAAGCCAGACCATGCTGCACCGCCCGTTCCGTCTCACCCTGGCCGCAGTGCTCGCCGGGGTCTCGCTGCAGGCGTCCGCCCTGGAGCTCTACGGCGACGCCGAGCGCCACCTCAACGCCAATATCGAAGCGGTGTTCGGTGCGTTCCACAGTGAGGAAAGCTACGCCATCGCCCGCGACCAGGAAGGCTCCACGTCGTGGCGCGAGGGCTACATCAAGTACGGACTGAGCGGCGACCAGCGTCTCGGGGCTGCCGGTTCGATGTACGGCGCCTTCGCCCTGCTCAGTTCCGGCACCTGGGGCGATGGCGACGCGGCAGGTTTCAGCGACGGCAGCGAACGCACGACCAAGATCGAGGACGCTTATCTCGGCTGGAAGTCCGGCAACCTGGTGCCAATGCTGGGCGAGGACGGCATCGACCTGTCCTTCGGCAAACAGATGGTGGCAGTCGGTGACGGCTTCCTGATCCAGGGCGATTCGCTGAACGTCGGCAACGGCCTGGCCGACGGCGAGTTCAACCGTGGCGGCGCCTACTACCTGGCCGCGCGCAAGAGCTTCGACAAGACCGCCGTGCTGCGCCTGGGCGGCAGCCAGGGCTGGCGCGGCGACCTGATGTGGTTGCAATCGGACAACCGTGCCCAGGCCAACACCGAAATGCACGTGGCCACCCTGGAGCACGTGGCAGAGGCCGGCACCGTCGGCCTGACCTACATCGGCACCACCCACGTCGACGAACAGTACGCCTCGGGGCAACAGCTGGAACGTGACGGCATGAAGACCTACAGCCTGCGCGGCCAAGGCAATGCCGGGGTGGAGAACCTGTTCCTGTCAGGCGAATACGCCAAGCAGGACAAACCCCACACCAGCACCGAGGATGCCTGGTACCTGGAAGCCGGCTGGACCTTCGCCGACCTGCCGTGGCAGCCGAACGTCAGCTACCGCTACAGCCGCTTCTCGGAACAGTACGACACCCTGTTCTACGGCCTTGGCCGCGGACTGGGCACCTGGTTCCAGGGCGAAGTGGCCGGCAACTACGCCAGCCCGTTCAACAGCAATGCACGGATCCAGAAGGTAGGCCTGACCGTCAGCCCTACCCCGTCGCTGAACCTCGGCGCCCTGTGGTTCAAGTTCGACACCATCGACCGCAATCTGGGCAACGCGGACGGTCGCGAGCTGGATGTGTACGCGGAATGGACGATCAACGATCACCTGATGGTCGTGCCGCTGGTGGGCCTGTACCAACCTGACCGCAGCTTCGAACAGGGCGGCACGCAACTGGGTAACGACAACAACAACCTGTACACCCAGGTGGTGTTCGTCAGTACCTTCTGAGCAGGGGCACAGGGGGCGCAGTGCGCCCCTTGGCAGTCAGAGCGTTTCCAGGTTGTGGAACACCACTTCCAGCATGCGGTTGAGCCGCTGCACCTGGGCTTCGGTCAAGCCCTTGAAGCTGCGCTGGAACAGCTCGCGGGTCACATCCTGCATGCGCTCGATGTTCTGCAGGCCGACCTCGGTGATGCGCACCTGGGTCACCCGCCCGTCTTCCGGGCTGGGTGAGGTATCGACCAGGCCGTCGTCCTTCATGCGGTAGACGATCTTGGTGATGGTCGACAGCTTGGCGATGGCGTGGGTGGAAATCTCGGAAATGCTCGATTCACCGTTCTCGTTGAGGATCCACAGCACGCGCCAGCGCGGCACGTCGAGGTCGATCTTCTTGAGCAGACGTTCCATGTTCTGGGTGTAGCGACCATGCACACGGGCCAGCCAGTAGAAAGGGAAATCTTCCTTGCGAAAATCTTCGCTGGCCGGGTCGTGGTGGCTATGGCCTGTGTTCTTCGAGTTGCTCATCGATTCACTACTTGTGCGGAAATAGTCGCGCCATCATAGACGTTTCCGCGCATTTGGCTACCGGCAGACGCCACACAATACTGGAATATTCAGTTGACATTTCACGTATTTGCCACGCATGTTAAGCGCTGGACCGTGGTCCGGCATCCTTTCCCGAAAAGGTTTGATAACAATGACAATCATAGTTGAAACCCTCGACCTGGGCGGCGCCGGCCCCCGTGTCGTGGTCAAGGACACCATCGATGTCGCCGGTACCGCGACCCGTGCCAGCAGCCAGGCGCTGGAGCAGGCACCGCTGGCCGAACGGCATGCCGAAGTGGTCAGCCAGTTGCTGGCCAACGGTGCGCGCCTGACCGGCAAGGTCAGCTTGCACGAGCTGGCGTTTGGCACCACCGGCATCAACCACTACACCGGTACCGCGGCCAACCCGCGCTTCCCCGGGCGTATTCCCGGCGGCTCGTCCAGTGGCTCGGCGGCGGCCGTGGCCGCAGGCCTGGCCGACTTCAGCCTGGGCACCGACACGGGTGGCTCGGTGCGCATCCCGGCCTGCTGCTGCGGTGTGTTCGGCCTCAAACCGACCTTTGGCCGCGTCAGCCGCAAGGGCGTGATGCCGGCACGCAGCAGCCTGGACTGCGTCGGCCCGTTTGCTGCCAGCTTGCCGATGCTGGTGCGGGCCATGAGCATGATCGACCCCACCTTCGTGCCCGCCCAGGTGCCGGCCAAGGCCCGCATTGGCGTGCTGCGGGTCACCGCCGAGGCCGCCATCCACAAGGTGGTGCACGGTGCGCTGACGGCCAGCGGCCTGCCGCTGGGCAATGTCGAACTGAAGCATTTCGGCGCGGCCTATGACGCCGGCATGGTGGTGATCAACCGCGAAACCTTCGAGGGCTGTGGCCACTTGCTGGAAACCGGCAAGGTCGGCGCCGATATCGCCGGCCGCCTGGCCGCTGCGGGCAAGACCACCGACAGCGCGCTGGCCGAGGCCGAAGAAGTGCGTCGTCGCTTCACCGATGAAGTCGACCAGGCCCTGGCCAGCTTCGACGTGCTGGCGCTGCCGACCATGCCCGACTTCCCGCTGCGCCTCGAAGAAGCTGCCGACACCCGTGCGGTGCTGGGCATGACCTCGCTGGTGCGGCCGTTCAACCTGTCGGGGCACCCGGCCTTGAGTATTCCGCTGGGCAGTGCCGCCGGGTTGCCGGTCGGCCTGCAATTGGTGGCGGCCAAGGGCGCTGACGAAAAACTGTTGGCCGTGGCCGAGCGGCTGTTGCTCAACCTCTCTTCCACCCACTGAATCTGTCGGCCACTTTCGCGCCCTGTAGGAGCGGCCTTGTGTCGCGAAAGGGCCGCAAAGCGGCCCCAGGTTTCCAGCAGCGTCGCATAAATCGCTGGGGCCGCTATGCGGCCCTTTCGCGACGCAAGGCCGCTCCTACAAAGAGATCTGATACCAATGTCCGATATCCATGACCTGCAAGCCCGCCTGCAACGCTTCGAAAGCCAGCAGGCGATCCGCGTGTGCATCAACCGCTACATGGAACTGTGCGATCAGCTCGACGCCAACACCCCGCTGGACGAACTGGCCGGGTTGTTCACCCGTGACGCCGTGTGGGAAGGCAAAGGGGCCAAGTATGCCGCCAGCTTTGGCGGCTACCGGGGCCGCGAGGCGATCCGTGCGATGTTCGCCACCTACATGAAAACCCCGGCGCACTTCGCCTTGAATGTGCACTTCCTGACCAGCGAGGTAATCGAGGCCGAGGGTGATCAGGGCCTGGGCCGCTGGGTGATGCTGCAGACCAGCACGTTCGCCGATGGCGCGTCGCATTTGAACGCTGCGCGGCTGACGGTGCGCTTCGCCTTGGAAGAAGGGCAATGGCGCATGGCGCATTTCCAGACCGAGAATTTGTTCAGCCGGCCGGTGAGTGAATGGAACAGCGAGGCGGCGCTGCCAGTGCCTGAGCGGTGAAACAGCTTTCTGAAAGCAGCCGCGGTACTTGTGGGAGCGGGCTTGCCCCGCGAACACGGGCGAAGCCCGTGCCAAGCGGCTCGAGTGTCTGAGTCGGCCTCTTCGCGGGGCAAGCCCGCTCCCACAGAGAACCCTCCGCGCTTGATATCGGCGCGCTCTCAGGCCACCGACCTGTCACATTTCGGTCACGCCACCGTCGTAATCTGCCGGGCAACTCTATGCCAAAGGTTGCCCGGCATGCTTCGCCTGCTGCTCCTGCTACTTCCCCTGCTGCCCCTGACAGCCGTCGCCGAGCCTGCGCACCTGCGCGTGCAAGGCTCCAACACCATCGGGGCTACCCTGCTGCCGGCGCTGGTCCAAGGTCAACTGCGCGCCGAAAAGGCAACGGCCATCGAGCAACGGCCAGGTGCGATGACCAATGAAACCGTGATCACCGCCCGCGACGCCCACGGCCAGCCGCTGCGCATCGACATCGCGGCGCACGGTTCAAGCACCGGCTTCGTCGCCCTCGGCCGTGGCGACGCGGACCTGGCGGCGTCCTCGCGCCCCATCAGCGACGCCGAGTTACGCCAGCTCAAGGCGCTGGGCAACCTGCGTGCGGTCCGTGCCGAACAAGTGATCGGCCTGGATGGCGTGGCGGTGATCGTCCATCCCGACAACCCCTTGCCCCAACTGAGCACGCGACAACTGGCCCAGATCTATGCCGGCCAGATCCAGCGCTGGGAACAGCTGGGCGTGGCAGGCGGGGCCATTCACCTGTATGCCCGGGACGACCGCTCCGGCACGTTCGAAACCTTCAAGGCCCTGGTGCTGGAGCCCAACCACGCCGAGCTGGCGGCAAGGATTGAGCGCTTCGAGGCGAGCGACGAACTGGCCGCAAAGGTCGCTGCCGATCGCCAGGCCATCGGCTTCAGCAGCCTGACGTCGGTACACGGCGCCAAGGTGCTGGCGATCGCTGAAGGCGACGCCCCGGCGATGCTGCCGGAGCGCCCCTTGGTGGCCAGTGAAGACTACCCGCTGTCGCGGCGCCTGTACCTGTACTTGCCGGCCAATCCCAAGCCACAGGCCAAGGCCCTGGCCGACTTCGCGCAAAGCCCGGCCGGCCAGGCCATCGTCGCCGAGCAGGGGTTCGTTTCCCAGCAGATCAACGCACAAGCGGTGCCCGCCCAGGCCGATATGCCGCCGCGCTACCGCAGCCTGGCCCAGCAGGCCCAGCGCCTGAGCGTCAACTTTCGCTTCCAGGAAGGCAGCGCCAGCCTCGATAACAAATCACTGCGCGATGTACAGCGGGTGGCCGACTACCTGCGCCAGGCCGGCAAACTGCAAAGCAAAGCCGTACTGGTGGGCTTTGGCGACCCCAAGGAAACGCCAGGCCGCGCGGCCCTGCTCTCGCGCCTGCGGGCCCAAGCGGTGCGCCGCGAGCTGGCGCGCGAGGGCGTCGAAGTGCAGGAAGTGACCGGCATGGGCGATGAGCTGCCGGTGGCGGGCAACGACCTGGAACAAGGGCGGTTGCGCAATCGTCGGGTGGAGGTGTGGGTGTACTGAGGCCTACAGCCAGCAGGGTGTTGCGAAGCAGGGTGTTGAGACGGCAACTGTTGCACCGCGAACAGGCCTTCAACACTTCTTCATGCAGCGCAACACAAGAAACCGAGTTTTCGCGCCAATCGCCTGATTTAAAAGGCATTTGATTCTGGCATGGCCCCTGCAGACATGGATTCAACCATCCAGTCTCCGAGGTCAACATGCCGACTGAAACCCTCTCTGCTGACTACGACATCCGCCCCCCCCACGCTCACGTCATCGCCGATGACGCCGAAGCCCTCAGCGTCGCCCACCGCGTCGCCACCTTGCTGCGTGAAGGGGCCGCCGAACGCGACCGCAACCGTGAGGTACCCGCCGACGTCGTCGACGCCTACTCCAACAGCGGCCTGTGGGGCATCACCGTCCCACGTGAACATGGCGGCGCCGAAGTGTCCTTCGCCACCTTGGCGCAGGTCATCGCCATCGTCTCCGCCGCCGACCCTTCGCTCGGTCAGATCCCGCAGAACCACTATTGCCTGCTCGAAGACATCCGCCTGCAGGGCACCGACGAACAGAAGCGGTTCTTCTTCGACCTGGCCTTGCAAGGCAATCGCTTCGCCAACGCGCTCTCGGAAACCGGCGGCAAGACGGTGCAGGACATCAGCACCCGCCTGGTCGCCGAGGCCGACGGCTATCGCATCGATGGCCGCAAAGGCTATTGCACCGGCTCCCTGTACGCCCATTGGATCGGCGTACTCGCTCTGGACGAACAAGGCCGGGCCCAGCTCGCGTTCGTACAGCGCGGCACACCCGGCCTGGTCATCGTCGATGACTGGAGCAGCATGGGCCAGCGCACCACTTCAAGCGGCACGGTACTGCTGGACGGCCTGCGTGTGCCGGCCTTCAACCTGTTCCCCAGCTACCGCTCCTATGAACGCCCGACCCTGGCCGGGCCGTTCGCCCAGCTGACCACCGCCGCAATCGATGCCGGCATTGGCCGGGCGGCGCTGGATGACACCATCGCTTTCGTCCGCGAGCACGCCCGCCCGTGGATAGACGCCAAGGTGGAGCGCGCCGGCGATGACCCGCTGACCATCATCCAGGTCGGCTCCCTGGAAATCCGCCAGGAGGCTGCCGAGGCCTTGCTGGAGCGTGCCGGGTGGGCACTGGATGCGGCCAAGCCGGCGCCGGACGAAGACAACGTCGCCGCCGCCTCGCTGGCTGTGGCCAAGGCCAAGGTGCTGACCACCGAGGCCGCCATCGAAGCCAGCAACCGCCTGTTCGAGCTCGGCGGTACACGCTCCTCGCTGACCCGCCACAACTTCGACCGGCACTGGCGCAATGCCCGCGTGCACACCCTGCACGACCCCGTGCGCTGGAAGTACCACCTGGTTGGCAACTGGGCCTTGAACGGCATCAAGCCGGCCCGTCACGACTGGAACTGAGGCCCGCGCCATGACCAAACAGATTCGCCTCAACGCCTTCGCCATGAACACCGTCGGCCACCTGTCGCCCGGCCTGTGGCGCCACCCGCGCGACCAGGCCACACGCTACACCGATATCCACTACTGGACGGAACTGGCCAGAACCCTGGAGCGCGGCTGCATCGATGGCCTGTTCATCGCCGATGTCCTGGGGGTGTACGACGTGTATGGCGCCAGCGCCGACGCCGCCTTGAGCAGCGCCGCCCAGGTACCGGTCAACGACCCGCTGCAACTGGTGCCGGCCATGGCCGCCGCCACACGCCACCTGGGCTTTGGCGTGACCGCCTCGGTGTCGTTCGAGCACCCGTTTCCGTTCGCCCGGCGCATGAGCACGCTCGATCACCTGACCCAAGGCCGCGCCGGGTGGAACATCGTCACCTCCTACCTGGCCAGCGGTGCACGCAACCTCGGCCAGCGCGACCAGTTGAGCCACGACCAGCGCTATGCCCTGGCCGAGGAATACCTGCAGGTCTGCTACAAGCTCTGGGAGACCAGCTGGGAAGACGATGCGGTCTGCGCCGACCGCGCCAGCGGCGTCTACGCCGACCCGCGCAAGGTGCATGGCATCGCGCACGAGGGTACCTATTTCAAGGTGCCTGGTTTCCATCTCAGCGAGCCGTCCTCCCAGCGCACGCCGGTGCTCTACCAGGCCGGCGCCTCCAGCCGTGGCCGGGCATTCGCCGCCGCCAACGCCGAATGCGTGTTCGTCGCCGCACCGAGCAAGGCCGTGCTGAAAAAGCAGGTGGCCGACCTGCGCGCCGCCGCCGTCGCGGCAGGCCGGGCTGCCGACAGCGTGCTGATCTTCGAGCAACTGACGGTGATCGTCGCGGCCACTGACGAAGCCGCCCTCGCCTTGCTGCGCGAGTATCGCGAATACGCCAGTGCCACGGGGGCCTTGACCCTGATGTCGGGCTGGACGGGCATCGACTTTGCCAAGCTGGAGCCCGATCAGGTGCTGCGCGAAGTACCTAGCGAGGCTATCCAGTCCGTCATCGAGGCATTCACCCGGGCCGACCCTTCGCGCACCTGGACCACCGCCGAAATCGCCGACTACTGCGCCATCGGCGGCGACGGGCCGGTGTTGGTCGGCTCGGCACAGACGGTAGCCGACCAGTTGCAGGAATGGGTCGAGGACACCGATGTCGATGGCTTCAACCTGGCCAGTGTGGTGGCCCCGGAAACCTTCACCGCCGTGGTCGACCTGCTGGTGCCGGAGTTGCAGGCACGCGGGCTGTTCAAGCGCGAATACGCCGAAGGCACCCTGCGCAACAAGCTGTTCGGCCAGGGTGACCGCCTGCGCGGACCACACCCGGTGGCGACGCTGCGCCAGGAGGCACGGCGATGAGCGAGCTGCTGGCGAACCTGGACGGGTCGGAAATCCTCCAGGCCTGCATCGACACGCTGAGCATGCTCGGTGCGGCGCTGGGCTTCACGGTATTGTTCGGGCTGCCACTGGGGGTGCTGCTGTACCTCACCGGGCAACGCCAACTGCTAGCCAATGCCCCCCTGTATCGCTTGCTGTCGATGGTGGTGAATGTGCTGCGCTCGCTGCCGTTCATCATCCTGCTGATCGTGCTGATCCCGCTCACCACGGTGCTGGCCGGTACTTCGCTGGGCGTGCGCGGCACCATCCCGCCGCTGGTAGTGGGCTGCACACCATTCTTCGCACGCTTGGTGGAAACCGCCCTGCGTGAAGTCGACCGTGGCCTGGTCGAGGCCAGCCAGGCCATGGGCGGCAGCATCCGCCAGATCATCTGGCACACCCTGCTGCCCGAAGCCCGCACCGGCCTGCTCGCAGCCGTCACCGTCACCGCCATCGTGCTGGTGGATTACACCGCCATGGCCGGGGTGATCGGTGGCGGTGGCCTGGGCGACCTGGCCATTCGCTTTGGCTATCAACGTTTCCAGACCGACGTGATGGTGGTCACCGTGCTGCTGCTGATCGTGCTGGTACAGGCACTGCAGATGGGCGGTGACCGCCTGGTTCGGCACTTCACCCGACGCTGACTTCAATACCTTCAGGATCACTCCCATGAAAAAGACCCTTGCTGCCCTCGCCACACTCATCGCCGCCAACAGCTTTGCGGCGCAGGCCGCCGAACACCTGGTGGTCGGCGCCACCCCGGTACCGCACGCCGAGATCCTCGAGTTCGTCAAACCGACCCTGGCCAAGGAAGGCGTCGACCTCGACATCAAGGTGTTCAACGACTTCATCCAGCCCAACCTGCAACTGGCGCAAAAGAACCTGGACGCCAACTACTACCAGTACCGCCCGTTTCTCGATGACTTCAACAAGACCCGCCATACCAACCTGGTGCCGGTGGTCGGTGTGCACATCGAACCCTTCGGCGCCTACTCGGCCAAGTACAAGACCCTCGCCGAGCTGCCCGACGGCGCCAGCGTGGCCATCCCCAACGACCCGGTGAACACCGGCCGTGCCTTGGTGCTGCTGGCCGAAGCCGGGCTGATCAGCCTAAAGGACCCGAGCAACCCGCAGTCGACCCAGCGCGACATCACCGCCAACCCGCACCACTTCAAGATCCGCGAACTGGAAGGCGCCATGCTGGCGCGCTCGGTGAAGCAGGTGGACCTGGCCTTCGTGTTTGCCAACTACGCCCTCGAAGCTGGCATCGATACCAGCAGCGCGCTGATCGTCGAAAAAGGCAAGGACCTGTACGTCGAGTACCTGGTTGCACGCCCGGACAACCTGCAGGACGAAGGCCTGCAGAAACTGGCCAAGGCGCTGAACTCGCCAGAGGTCCGCAACTTCATCCTGACCCGCTACAAAGGGCAGATCGCCCCGGGCTTCTGATCAGCGAGAACGCCACCCATGACCCGCTTCCCACAAGAAGTCCTGGCTGCAACCGCGCAACTGCAGTTGCGCGGCATCCACAAACGCTATGGCGACCTGCCAGCTTTGGCGGGTATCGACCTGCACATCCGCCAGGGCGAGGTGTTCGGGATCATTGGCCGCAGCGGTGCAGGCAAGTCCACCCTGCTGCGGTTGATCAACCGGCTGGAAACGCCCAGTGACGGGCAGGTGCTGATCGAGGGCGAGGACATTGCCACCCTCGGCACCGCTGGCCTGCGCCAATTGCGGCGCAAGGTCGCGATGATTTTCCAGCACTTCAACCTGCTGGCCAGCCGTACGGTCGCTGAAAACGTGGAGCTGCCGATGCAGATGGCCGGCGTGCCGGCCCAGGAACGCGCACGCCGCGCCCTAGAGTTGCTGCAACTGGTAGGGCTGGCCGACCGGGCCAATGCCTATCCGGCCCAACTGTCGGGCGGACAGAAGCAGCGTGTGGGAATCGCGCGGGCCCTGGTGCTGCAACCGGACATTCTGCTGTGCGACGAAGCCACCTCGGCGCTCGACCCGCAAAGCACCCGCGCCATTCTTGCGTTGCTGCGCGATATCAACCAGCGGCTGGGCCTGACCATCGTCCTCATCACCCACGAGATGGAAGTGATCCGCGACCTGTGCGACCGCGTGGCCGTGCTGGAGCACGGCAGCGTGGTCGAACAGGGCGAGGTCTGGCAGGTGTTCGGCGCGCCGCAGCATGCGGTCAGCCAGTTGCTCCTGGCCAGCCATGAGCGCCCGCGGCAGGCTACGGATGAGGCTGCCGGGCACGCGCATCTGGAGCTGCATTTCACGGGTGTGAAAGGCATCGAACCTGACCTGGGGTTGCTGGCCAGCGCTTTGGGCTCGCAGGTGCGGCTACTGGAAGGGTCGATCGAGCGCATACAGGGCCGGGCCCTGGGCAGGCTACGCCTGGCGGTGGCCGGTGAGGCTTCTGCTCCAGAGCTGCTGCAACGGGCGCGAGCAATTGCCGACTGGGCGCAGTGGGTGCATTGACCTCTGCCATTCCAGGCAAAGTTTTGTAACAGCGCGCCATTCGGCATCACGCGTCAATGGGTCTAGGCTCAAACACATGTGATACCGGGCCCCTCTGACGGCGACCGCGCCGCCATGTCGGATCACTGTTGCCATGCAACGTCGACATTCAAGGAGGGGCTCATGACGGCTCTACAGACATTCCTCACTACTCCATTCCTCGGCACCAGCACCTGGTTGTGGCTGGTGTTCATTACCATCGTCATCGGCTTGCTGGTGCTCGACCTGGGCGTGCTGCACCGCCAGGACCGTGAAATCGAAATGCGCGAGAGCCTGCTGCTGTACACAGGCTATTTCAGCGTGGGTGTGCTGTTCGGTGTGTGGGTCTGGCACGAGCTGGGCGCGCAGTCGGCGCTGGAGTTCTACACCGGGTTCCTGGTCGAGCAGTCGCTGTCGATGGACAACGTGTTTGTCATGGCGATGATCTTCGGCTTCTTCGCCATCCCCCGCCGCTACCAGCACCGGGTGCTGTTCTGGGGCATCCTCGGCGTAGTGTTCCTGCGCGCGATCATGATCGGCGTGGGCGCGACGCTGGTGCAGAACTTCGAATGGGTGCTCTATATCTTCGGTGCGTTCCTGCTGTTTACCGGGGTGAAGATGGCCCTCTCCAAGGAGGACAGCCACCCGGACCTGGCCAACAACCCGGTGCTGAAGTTCGTCCGCCGGCACATCCGCGTGACCGACCAGATCCATGGCGCGCACTTCTTCGTCCGCCTCACTCCACCCGGCCAGAGCAAGGCCCTGCGCTACGCCACGCCACTGTTCCTGGCGCTGGTGCTGATCGAGCTGGCCGACCTGGTGTTCGCCGTCGACAGCGTGCCGGCGATCTTCGCCATCACCCAGGACCCGTTCATCGTCTACACCTCGAACATCTTCGCGATTCTGGGCTTGCGCTCGCTGTACTTCGCCTTGTCGGCCTTGATGCACCGGTTCGTGTACCTCAAGTACGCGCTGGCGCTGGTGCTGATCTTCATTGGCTGCAAGATCTTCTACCACGGCATGATCGGCAAGGTGCCGGCGCTGCTGTCGCTAGGGGTGACGTTCGGGTTGTTGCTGGGTGGGGTGTTGGTGTCGTTGATCAAGACGCGGGGAGAAAAACCGGAATGTGATGCCGAACGGGCAAAATCACAGTCGAACTTTCCTACAAAACCTAGGGGAATCGACTGATTGTGGCACTACTTCCCCCTTAGTCAGCATGCGCGCTCCCTGCACAAGGAGTGCCTCATGCAAAAACTGCCGATACCTGATTTCACCCAATTTCGCGTCAGTCGCAAACTCATCGCCGCCATTGGCATCCCGGTTCTCACCGTGGGTGCCTTGGCGGCGTTGTTCAACGGCGTGTACTTCTACAACGAAGCGGGTCAGATGACCCACGTGCGTACCCTTTTCGGCGAAGAGAAAGTGGTCGAAGACGTCGGCTACGCCACGAAATGGTTTGGCCGCAGCACGGCCTGGCGCCGAACCATCGGCGTGCAATCTTCCTTGCAAGCCGACAGCTCGGAAGATGCCCGCAGCGGTCACCCCTCGGTAACCCTCGACAACCTGCCCATCGTGTTCTTGGGCAACGTCGATGCCAAGGCCGAATTCAGCACCCAGTTCCGCCTGCCCTCGGGCGAGGCCTTCCTGAAAATCGCCCAGGAATACCGCACGCCAGACAACTTCCTGCAGCGCGCACTGTTGCCTGCGGTCAAGGAAACGCTGCAGGCCACGGCCTCGCTGATGAGCGCCGATGACTACTACGCCGGTAACCGCAGCCATTTCGGCGCCGAGTTCGAGAACCAGCTGCGCAATGGCCTGTACCTGACCAGCCGCAAGGAGATTCGCGTGCAACGCGACAACTACCCTGCGCAAACGGCCATTCTCCAGTCAGGCACGGAGCAAGGCAGCTTTGGTGATAATTCCGCGACCCGCTTCATCATCGAGAAGAAGCTCGACAAAGACGGCCAGGAGCTGCGCAAACAGCAGCAGTTTCGCCTGTTCGGCGTCGAAGTCGTGGACGCCAGGGTCACCCATATCGATCCCAATCCGCAGTATCAGCAGCGCATGGTAAGGGTGCAGCAGGCGTTGGCGGAGCTTGCCGTCGCGCGGCAGAACCGGCTCAAGGAAGAAGAGGAAAAGGAACTGGTGTCTGCCCGAGGTGCCAAGGATGTCGAGGCCAAGCGCCAGGAGAGCCTGCGCCAGCAGATCGAACGCACCACCGAAGCAGAAACCGAGAAGCAGCTGACACTGATCAACGCCGAACGGGAAAAGCGCCGCGCCGAAATCGACAAGCAGACTGCTGAACTGCTACGCGACAAGGCCCGGGTCAATGCCGAGGCCACCAAGGTCACCGCCGATGCGGAAGCGTATGCGCGGGAGGCAGCGATCAAGGCGGATGGTGCGCTGCAGACCAAGCTCGATGCACTGGTACAGATCAATCGGGCTTGGGCTGAAGCGGCGGCGAAGGCACCGGTGCCGAATGTGATGATGGGGGGCGGCTCGGAGGCAGGGGTTGGTCGTCAGGATGAGATGAGTAAGCTTATGAGCGTGTTGGCGACCAAGGCTGCCAGGGATTTGGCGGTTGATTTTAAGACGCCGTAACCTGAATTAGCCTTACTGTAGATTTGCCCGTTCCGTCGAAATCCTGGGTTTCGACGCAGCATAATGGGGGGCGGCCACTCAACAAAGGATTATGAGCTATTGCTCAGTCAGTTCATCCTGGAAAATTCAATGGCCAAAGTAGTGATTGCCATAAAGAAAAAACCTACCGCAGTTAACCAAAATGAAACTTCAAGTTTTCGCTTCAGTCTTGGCGGAAATGCTTTAAGCTCATCCACGTTCAGCTTTCCACGACGCAAGGCAAACCCAGGAAAAATAACAACACCGCCCACGGCGCACACCAAGTAAAAACGCCATTTAAAACTAGACGTTCCCCATGCAACCTTGAGGCTCTCCAGATATGGGTTAGTCGTAATCGCGGAGCAAACAGCATGATAGTCGCGACTCAAGGTAATGTGTACATTCATAGCAACACCCACCATGCTGATAGCAAAGGGCACCACAATAAGCAATAGCTTTACAATCGCTGGCCAAGCATCAATATTGATCACGCGTTACCTCATAGACATATTCACCTGCGAATTCTCCTCCTAGCTCGCCAATCTTACTACCAGCTAAGCCACTACCTCCTACTACTAAAATCCCACACAATGGTGCAGCTACTCCCGCAGTAGTAAGGGTAAAGCCAGCACATAACGTACCAGCTGCTACGACCCCCCACGCCGACCCCGCCATTCCAAGACCTAGCCCCGCACTAAACGACCCAGTTTCTACTAAACGAGCCTTCCTGCACGATTCTGCACTGCCTGTCCGACATACTTCTCGCACATTGAGGTACGAAGAAGTTGCCCCCAATCCAATTGCAGCATGCCCACCGTATTTCAGATACTTACTGAGCTTCGCTACTTTATCGAGATGAGTCGCATATCCCGGAATCTGCCCCGGCCCGCCCGCTTTTGACCAATGATGCACAAGGCTCTTAGTCGAGATGTTCAAGCTCTTCTTGAGACGCTCATAATTACCAAGATTCAGCTGCTTGTTGAGTAAAGCCGCCTTCAACTGTCCATCCAACTGCTGCAACAGCTGACGCCGCGACGCAAAGAACTCCCGGCTGTTCAAATGCCCATGCCGCAGAAACTCTCGCTGATGTAGTTGCTCGATCTGCTGCAACGTCATGCTGACCTGCTTCAGCCCTTGGTCCAGCATGTCCTTGCCCACGCCCATCGACTGGCTCGCATTACTGAGCAGCCCGGCAATTTCAGCCTGGTACTGCATCATGAAATCCGATTCCGCGAAATCTAGCGCCGCTAAAGCATGTCGCGCATCCTGAGCAGCCGCCATCAGCTTGGCTTCCTCACGGGTACACGCATCGGCACTGTCGGGGTCACCGATGACAAACATTTCTCCCGCCTTGAAGCCCTGCTCAAAAGTAGGGTTCAGCCATTTAAGGCGGGAGATGGGCAACGTGCTGTCATGCAAGGCCAGCTCCATCAGTACGCCCGAAAATGGCATGCTCCGCGGCACGATGAAGAAACCAGGCTCCAGGCTACCTGAGGATGCGGACATGAAGGCGGATGGCGTTGCCTCCATGTTTCTTGCAGCAGCACTTGATTGCGCCGTGCTTTCCTGCGCTTTTGCCGTTACTGCATTGCTACCGGTGGATAACGGCCCCAAGGGCGCTATAAGGCGATTCCTGCCCGCCGGGCAGTCGCACAACACCAACGCCCCATCTGTTGCGACCGGTATACTGCGAAACTTCATGCGGCTTTCGCCTTCCATGATTTTCCCGCTCTTGCCGCAAGCCGGACATGGAGTCGTAACATCCCCTTGGCGCAGAATCCCCCGTCGCATCTGATGGGCTTCGGGCAGGCTGGATAGGCAAGTAGCACCCGTAGTGGTCTTGTCGCCGTGGAGCCCTTGCCCGCGGCCAAAGACATTCATGCGATTGGTCATAAGTGACCTCGCAGTTCCATCATCACTGGGTTTACTTCATTGATTCGGGACATATGCAAACTCCTTATGCTCATTAGTGAACCTGGAAATTAGCACCTACCCGAGAGCTTGATGGGGTCAGAGAGGTAAAAGAGAAATATCCTACAAAGAACTACCTCGAAGCTCTTAAAATGTTTCATCACAAAAGGCTTGCTGATCTCATACTTGCCAATCGCCACCCGGGGCCCCTCGTCCGTTTCCTCCGCCCAACGCAGGGCACGCTGCATGGCATACATGTAAGCCAACTGGAGTCCCCGCTCATCCCTACCCCACTTCTGGCCCCCGGTCGATCACCTTCAAGGCCCTCGCGAGAAAGCTATGATGCAATGGACAGACCGCTCTGGATATAGGGTCCTCTAGAGATGTAAGCCATGACAAAACTCTCCTTTTCCCATGTGAAAACAGGGAATATTCTACAGCATGAAAGATTGACTACGCCCTGCCAAACTCTCTACTTTTTCACTCACCACTCAACAAAAGCACCCGTTCACTAGCCCAATCATAAACTTAACCGAACAAGATAAAATTTAATCAACAATAGAAAAGGAGCAGCATTAAGCTCCGCAAACAGAGATCAGACACGTGAATACCCTCAAGAACCAGTATCGATGGGTGATCTTAGCTGCAGCCACTTTCGCACAAGCGTGCGCTTGCTTCTTCGTTCAGGGCTTTGGATCTATCGCGTTGGATGTCAAATCCGAGATGAACCTCACCAACTGGCAGATAGGCACATTGATTTCGGCTGCCCAATTGATCCCACTTGCCGGACTCTTGATTGCTGGCGAATTGCTGGACAGATACAGTGAGCGATTTGTTGTAGGCATCGGAACACTGTTCGTTGGGGCCTCATTGTGCGGCGCGGCGCTGGCCAACTCCTACACCGAGTTGCTTATAGCGCTTATAATATTAGGCTTTGGATACAGCACTGCCCAACCGGGGGGAAGCAAGTCCGTATCCAATTGGTTCAAAGGGAGCCAACTAGGTTTTGCGATGGGCATTCGACAAGCCGGATTGCCACTGGGCGGCGCCATGGCAACACTACTACTTCCATTTATTGCCATCCAACACTCGGTACAAGCAGCCTTCCTGGCGGGCGGGATAGTAGCATTGTTCGGTGCTCTTCTGTTCATGCTGCTCTACAAAACGCCAGAAGCACAACAAAGCACCGCAAGAAAACAAATCAATCTGAAGCTGGCGGTTATATCACGACTGTCGATGGCATCGCACCCTTCCATGAGAAAGATCATGATGTCTGGCGCTAGCCTTACCGCCTCCCAGTACGCTATCTCAGTTTTCTTAGTTCTGTACCTTCACACTTCACTTGGACTTGAAAACGCCATTGCAGCAATGATGTTCTTCGCAGTATTAGGAGCAGGCATAGCTGGAAGAATTATCCTGGCGGCCTGGAGCGACCGTTGCAAGGCAGGAAGATACTACCCTGTGAAGACTTGTCTGGGCGCTGTAACAGCCATACTCATACTTCTCCCATTTTTGAAAACTCAAAACCTGATAATTCTAAGTGCATTCATGGCTTTGACTGGCTTCTTTGCCTATGGGTGGTACGGCCCTTGGGTAGCCTATATCGCAGAAACCGCTCCCGCTGATCGCAAGGGCTTCGCGCTGGGAATGGCCATGACAGCCAATCAGGTTTCCGTAGTATTGATACCGCCGATTATTGGTCTATCGCGAGATAGCCTCGGCACCTATGCCTATGGCTGGGGAGCGCTGGCGATTGTTTCTGCCATTGTGCTGTTTACTACCAGCACCTCCAAATACCGCGGAGCTGTTGCTCAGAAGGATTGTTAAACAGGTAACGCGGGACAAGCATTGCGCCCGTCCCGCAAAACCATCAGCAGCAACTACCGGCCGTTACGCATCATCTCCGCCGGCATATACTTGCCGATCTCATACTTGCCAATCGCCGCCCGATGCACTTCATCCGGCCCATCGGCCAACCGCAAGGTACGCTGCATCGCATACATATAAGCCAACGGGAAGTCCCCGCTCACCCCTGCCCCGCCATGCATCTGGATCGCCCGGTCAATCACCTTCAACGCCACATTCGGCGCCACCACCTTGATCTGAGCGATCTCACTACGCGCCACCTTGTTGCCGACCGTGTCCATCATGTACGCCGCTTTCAGGGTCAGCAGACGCGCCATGTCGATCTCCATCCGCGAGTCGGCGATCTTGTCGACGTTGCCACCCAGCCGCGCCAGCGGACGGCCGAAGGCGGTGCGCGCGACCGAACGCTTGCACATCAGCTCCAGCGCCCGTTCGGCCATGCCAACCGAACGCATGCAGTGGTGGATGCGGCCTGGCCCCAGGCGACCCTGTGCGATCTCGAAGCCGCGGCCTTCACCGAGGATCACGTTCTCGTAAGGCACTCGCACATTCTCGAACAGCACTTCGGCGTGGCCGTGAGGCGCGTCGTCGTAGCCGAACACCGGCAGCGGCCGGACGATCTTCACACCCGGTGCATCGGTCGGCACCAGCACCATCGAGTGCTGCTGGTGGCGCGGGCCATCCGGATTGGACAAGCCCATGAAGATCATCACCTTGCAGCGCGGGTCACAGGCGCCGGAGGTCCACCACTTGCGGCCATTGATCACCCACTCGTCACCGTCGCGCACGGCGGTGGCGGCCATGTTGGTGGCGTCCGACGAGGCCACGTCCGGTTCGGTCATGGCGAATGCCGAGCGGATCTCGCCACGCAGCAACGGCTCGAGCCACTGGCGCTTCTGCGCCTCGCTGCCATAGCGCACCAGCACCTCCATGTTGCCGGTGTCCGGCGCCGAGCAGTTGAACGGCTCCGGCCCCAGCAGCGAGCGGCCCATGATCTCGGCCAGTGGTGCATATTCCAGGTTGCTCAGGCCGGCGCCGTATTCCGAATCCGGCAGGAACAGGTTCCACAGGCCTTCGGCGCGGGCCTTGGCCTTGAGTTCTTCCATGATCGCGGTGGGCTGCCAGCGGTCACCCTCGGCGACCTGGCGCTCGAACACTGGTTCTGCGGGATAGACATAGGCATCCATGAACGCGGTCACGCGCTCGCGCAGTGCCTGGACCTTGGGCGAATAGGCGAAATCCATCGGGGCTACCTTCACGGTTCGAAGTACATGGACAGAGCCTAGAGCAGCGGCCCTCAATCCACCTAGTCTATTTTCTACGTGTATAAACATTCATAACCGATATATGATCGGCGAATAATTCCAACAAAGAGCGGCGCCATGAACCTCAGCAAGGTCGACCTCAACCTGTTCATCGTTTTCGACGCGATCTACACCGAAGCCAACCTGACCCGCGCCGGACAAATCGTCGGTATCACCCAGCCTGCGGTGTCCAACGCACTCTCGCGGCTGCGCGAAACCTTCAACGATCCGCTGTTCGTGCGCACCGCCCAGGGCATGGTGCCCACGCCCATGGCGCAGAACATCATCGGCCCGGTGCGCAATGCCCTGGCGCTGCTGCGCACCTCGGTGCAGGAAAGCCGCATCTTCAACCCGCAGCAGGCCAACAAGACCTTCCGCATCAGCATGACCGACCTCACCGAGGCGGTGATCCTGCCGCCGCTGTTCCAGCGCCTGCGCCGCCTGGCCCCCTCGGTGCTGATCGAAAGCTTCCCGTGCAAGCGCCGCGAAACCACCAAGGAGCTGGCCGCCGGGCGCCTGGACTTCGCCGTCGATGCGCCGCTGAACACCGACCCACAGGTGCGCCACGTCAAGCTCATGCAGGACCGCTACGTCTGCGCCCTGCGCCCGGGCCACCCGCTGGCCGACGCCAAGCTCACCCTCGATGCCTACCTGGGCATGACCCACATCCATATCTCCAGCCGCCGCAACGGCCTGGGCTACGTCGACCTGGCCCTGGGCAAGATGGGCGTGCAACGCAAGGTTGCCTTGCGCTCGCAGCACTACCTGATGGCCTCCCAGGTGCTGCAACAGACCGACATGGCGATGACCGTGCCGGAACGCTTCGCCCGCCGCCATCAATTGCGTTACCAGCCACTGCCGGTGGACGTGCCGGCACTGGAAACGCACCTGTACTGGCATGAAAGCACCGACCAGGACCCGGCCAACCGCTGGATGCGCGAGCAGATCATCGAGTTGTGTGAGCGCGTGGTGGCTGAAGAAGAACGGGTATTAGCGCCAGCGTGAAATTATTTCTACATCGAACATGAAAGGGAGAAAATTTTTCCCCTATCTCCCTGTTCTGCCGAACAAAAGACAAATTCTTTTTGCCCCTGGCGGGTACGCTTGCTGCAACGATCGCCGATTCCAAGGCGACAGCCACGGACCCGCCCCCATGCCAAGCGCCCCGCTCTACTTTGACTACGCTGCCACCACCCCGGTCGACGACCGGGTCATCGAGTCCATGCTCACCTGTCTTGGGCAACAAGTGAATTTCGGCAACCCCGCCTCCAGTGGCCACGCCTATGGCCAGGCGGCGCGTGAAACGGTCGAATTTGCCCGCCAACAAGTGGCCGAGCGCGTCGGCGCCAGTGCCGATGAACTGGTGTGGACCTCGGGCGCCACCGAATCCAACAACCTCGCACTCAAGGGCATCGCCCAGGGCATCGGCCAGCCGGGCCACCTGATCACCAGCCAGCTGGAACACAAGGCGGTGCTCGATACCGTCAGCGAACTGGAACGGCATGGGTGGACAGTCACCCGCCTGGCACCGGACGCCGCGGGCCTGATCCAGCCCTATGCGGTACAGGCGGCATTGCGTGCCGACACCCGCCTGGTGTCGTTGATGGCGGTGAACAACGAACTGGGTACCGTCACCGACTTTGCAACCATCGGCGAACGGGTACGTGCCCATGGCGCCTTGTTGCATGTGGATGCCGCCCAGGCCGTGGGCAAACTGGCCATCGACCTGCGCAACACGGCGGTCGACCTGATGTCGTTCTCGGCGCACAAGGTGTATGGCCCCAAGGGCATCGGTGCGTTGTACGTCGGCCCCCGCGCCCGTGAGCTGATGCGTGCGCAGATGCACGGGGGTGGCCATGAGCGTGGATTGCGCTCGGGCACCTTGCCGACCCATCAGATCGTCGGCATGGGCAGCGCCTTCGCCCTAGCCGGTCAGCCAGGTGACAGCGAGCACCAGCGGTTGGAGCAGTTGGCCAAACGGCTGCGCGACGGGCTGCTGGCCCTGCCTGGGGTCAGCCTCAATGGCTGCCCGGAGCAGCGTATTCCCCATACCCTCAACCTGTGCATCGAAGCGCCGGGGTTCAACAGTGCGGCGTTGGCCAGTGAGCTGGCGTTGTCGACCACCTCGGCGTGCAATTCGGCGAGCAATGCGGCCTCGCACGTGCTGTTGGCGCTGGGACTGGATGAGCAGCGGGCGCGCAAGAGCGTGCGCATCAGCATCGGGCGGTTTACCAGCGAGGCTCAGGTGGACAAGGCGATCGAGGTGTTTGCGCGGGTGGTTGCGGCGGGGGCTGTTGCACTGTGGTGAAACGCGGCCCAGGGGATGCGTTGGCATGACCGGCCCTATCGCCGGCAAGCCGGCTCCCACAGGTGCTGCACTGCCCTTGAGAGCTGTGCAGTACCTGTGGGAGCCGGCTTGCCGGCGATAGGGCCAGCAGCCCCAACAACTGACTTACAGGAAGGTAAACACCTTCGCAGCCGGCAACCGCGACTTGTTCAGCCCGGCATTGAAATCCGCCTCGCTGCGGTAACCCAGGCTCAACACCACCACGCTGGTGTAGCCCTGCTCACGCAGCCCCAGCTCGGCATCCATGATCTTGCTGTCGAAGCCTTCGATCGGCGTAGCGTCCAGGCCATGGGCGGCAGCGCCGAGCAGCGCGGTGCCCAGGGCGAGGTAGGTCTGCTTCTCCATCCAGTGCTGCAGGTCTTTCTGGTCGAAGCGATGCAGGTTCACGTAGTGGCGACGGCTCTGGTTCTGCCCGGCGCGGGCCTGCTCGTCACGAAAACGACCGTCGGCCGCTTCCTGGTCGAGCACCGTGTCCAAGTGCGCCTCGGTCATTTCAGTGCGGGTGCAGAACACGATGACATGGGACGCATCGAGAATCTTCGGCGTGTTGTAGGCATAACCGTCGACCGTGCTCTTGGCCAGGCGCGCCTTGCCCTCGGCGCTGTCGGCAACGATGAAATGCCAAGGCTGCGAGTTGACCGAGGACGGGCTGTGGCGCAACTGCTCAAGCAAGGCATCGATGGTGGCCTGAGGGATCTTGCGGGCGGCATCGTAGGCCTTGGTGGTGTAGCGGCGTTTGGCCAGGGAGACGGTGTCCATGCGGGTTACTCCAATAAAGGGAAGAGGATTTGTGCCGCATAGTATCTTTCCTGCAAATAAGAAAAACCGGCAGAATGCAGGAACACTTTCACCCCTGGAGTGAAAATGCTCCGTATTACCGACCTCGAACTGTTCGTGCGCAGCAGCGCGCTGGGCAGCTTCACGGCTGCGGCCCACGAGGCTGACCTGTTGCCCGGGCAAGTCGCCGCCGCGATCAAACGCCTTGAACGCGACCTCGACGTGCGCCTGTTCGCCCGCACTACCCGCAGCCTGCGCCTCACTGCCGAAGGTGAGCTGTACCTGCCCACCGCACTCAACGTGCTGGAGAGCCTGCGCCAAGGGCGCGACAACCTGCACGGTGCGCACAGCACCCTGCGCGGCGTGCTGCAGGTGTCGGCCCCTTCAGACCTCGGGCGCAATATCCTCCTGCCGTGGTTGAGTGATTTTCGCCGCGAGCACCCCGACCTGAGCCTGCGCTTCTTCCTCTCCGACCAGGTTGCCGACCTGTTCCGCGACCCGGTGGACGTGGCCATCCGTTATGGCCTCAACGAAGAGGCCAACTACATCGCCCTGCCCTTGGCACCGTGGAACCGCCGCGTGCTGGTGGCCTCGCCGGATTACCTGGCGCGTCATGGCCGCCCGCAACAGCTGGACGACCTGCAGCAGCATGCCTGCCTGCTGTACCTGCAGCTGGGGCGGATCTATGACAAATGGCGGCTGGGCAACCGCACGGTGCAGGTCAGTGGCCCGCTGTTCAGCGACGACGCCGATGTGGTGCGGCGCTGGGCCCTGCTGGGCGAAGGCATCGCCTACAAGTCGTGGCTGGATGTCAGCGCCAATGTGGCCGCTGGCGAACTGGAGGTACTGCTTGCCGAGCACCCCGGCGAGCTCACGCCGGTGACCTTGGTTTGCCCGCATCGCAAGCAACTGTCGCCCGCCGTCTCGCAACTGCACCTGTGGCTGCGCGAGCGCTTCACCGCCCTGCAGCCTGCACAAATGTTCTAAACCGTCCGCGCCGTCTACGGTAATGTGAACTGCCCTGTACAACCGCAGCCCCGCCGTCATGAGCAACTGGATCGACCTCAAGCAAGACGCCATCACCGGCATCGAGTCGGTTCGCGCGCATTTCGTCGGCCATGCCTACGACCCGCACTGGCATGACAGTTTCCTGGTCGGCTTCACCGAACAGGGCGTCCAGCAGTTCGATTGCCGCCGGGTGCGCCACCGCAGCACGCCGGGGCACGTGTTCCTGCTCGAACCCGGCGATATCCACGACGGCCACGCCCCCACCGAAGAAGGCTTCACCTACTCGACCCTGTACCTGCAGCCGCTGTGGCTTGAGGCCGAGCTGCGCGCGCTGTTCGAGCAGACGCCGAGCGACAGCCTGCCGAGCATCGCCGACCCGTTGTGCCATGACCTGCGCCTGGCCGGCGCTACCGCCCGCGCCTTCCAGGCCGTGCATGGCGAGGAACTGCGCATCGTTCGGCAAACGGCCACCGATGACCTCATCAGTTGCCTGACCCGCCACCTGCACTGGCGCAAGCGCCTCAACCCCGACCCGCGTCTGCCGCTGACCGCGCAGCGGGCCCGGGACTACCTGCATGCCCACCTGGACCAGGACATCAGCCTCGACGACCTCGCGCTGGCCTGCGGCGTCGACCGCTTTCGTCTGACCCGGGCGTTCAAGGCGGCGTTCGGCCTGGCACCGCACGCCTACCTGATCCAGCTGCGCCTGGCCCGTGCCCGGCACCTGCTCGCCCAAGGCCAGACGCCCAGCGAAGTGGCCATGGCCCTGGGCTTTGCCGATCAGAGCCACCTGGGGCGCTGGTTCCGTCGCGCTTACCAGCTGACCCCGGCGGATTACCGTCGCCGCTGCTCAAACCTTCCAGACTGACCCGCGGCAATGGCCGAGCATGGGGCTCTGATTACCCGGAGCCTTTCACCATGTCGCATTCGTTGTTGCCCTTCATCCTCTTCGCCCTGGTTGCCAGCATCAGCCCCGGGCCGACCAACCTGCTGATACTCGCCCACGGTGCGCGCCGGGGGCTGCGCGCCAGCGTGGCGCCGATCCTGGCCGGCTGTGGCGCGGCGGCGGCGGTCGTGCTGCTGGTTGGGCTGGGGCTCGGCGAACTGCTGCTGCGCCATCCGCTGGCCCAGCAACTGATGAGCTGGGCCGGGGTGCTGTGGTTGAGCTGGCTGGCGTGGCGCATTCTGCGCAGCGCGGGGCAGCCGCTGGACGTCAGCGCAGACAAGCCCTTCAGTGCTTTTAGCGCCGCTTCCCTGCAAGTGGTGAACCCGAAGGTATGGATGATGGCCGTGGCGGTGATTGGCGTGTTCGCCGCGCCCATGCTGCCGGTCTGGCAGTTGGCGCTGGTGTTTCTGCTGATTGCGCTGCCGTGCATGACGGCCTGGGCACTGCTGGGGGTGGGCAGTGCGTGCTGGTTGCAGGCACCGGAGCGGTTGTTGTGGTTCAACCGGGGGTTGGCGGGGATGTTGCTGGTGTCGGCCTGGGCTGCGTTGCTGGGCTGATGGTGTTGGTGGCTGTACCGGCCCTATCGCCGGCAAGCCGGCTCCTACAGGGACCGCACAGCATTCAAGAACTGTGGTGGACCTGTGGGAGCCGGCTTGCCGGCGATAGGGCCGTCAAGGTCAATCAGTTGCCAAGCGCCACACGAAAGCGCCGGGTACTGGCCACTGCCAGCAGCAACCCGACTACCGCCACACTGCCCCCGACCAGGCCAATATGGGCCACATCCATCTGGCTGCTGACGATACTCCCCAGCAACGCCCCGCCACCAATGCCAATGTTGTAGATCCCGGAGAACAACGCCATGGCCACATCCGTGGCATCGGACGCAAGCTTCAGGGTCTTGGACTGCAACGACAGGCTGAAGCTCAGGATCGCGATCCCCCAGAACATGCTCAGCACAGCGAACGCATAGAAGTTGCCCGACAGCGGCAACATCAGCAGCAGGCAAGCCGCCAGCAGCCCGATCGAACCCACCAGAAAGCCATGCGGGAAGCGCTCGCTGTAGCGGCTGAACAACAGCGAGCCGAACACCCCGGCGCCCCCGAACAGCAACAGCACCAGCGTGGTGCGCTCGCCACCGACCTGCGCCACGTGCAAAGCGAACGGCTCGATGTAGCTGTAGGCGGTGAATTGCGCAGTGATCACCAAGGTCACCAGCAGGTAGGTAATCACCAGGGCCGGGCGCTTGAACAGGATCGGCAGGCTGCGCAGCGAACCGGAATTCTGGCTCGGCAGCAGCGGCAGCGACTTCATCAGGCAGAGCATGGTGGCCAACGCTACTCCGGCAATGCTGAGGAACGTCACCCGCCATCCCAGCGCCTCGCCCACCACCCGGCCCAGCGGAATCCCCAGCACCATCGCCAGGGTCGTGCCCGTCGCCAGCAGGCCCAGTGCCTTGGCCTGCTGGCCCGGCGGTGCCACGCGCACCGCCAGCGAAGCGGTAATAGCCCAGAACACCGCATGCGCCAGGGCGATCCCGATACGGCTCACCAGCAACATGGCGAAACTCTGCGCCAGCCACGACAACAGGTGGCTGAGGATGAACACCAGGAACACGAACAACAGCAAGCGCCGCCGCTCGACGTTACGCGTGAGCAGCATCATCGGCAACGAGGCCAGCGCCACCACCCAGGCATAGATGGTCAGCATCAGGCCGACCTGCGCGGTGCTCATCTCGAAACTGCCGCCGATGTCGCTGAGCAGTGCCACCGGCACGAACTCGGTGGTATTGAAGATGAAGGCGGCCAGGGCCAGCGCGATCACGCTCAGCCAGCTGCCACCACCTTCGGTCGCTGGCAAATCCTTGGGTAGGGGTCCGTTCATGTGTGGAATTCATTTCTCCGCAGGCAAGGCGAAAGGACGCGCATCAGAGGGGCCAAGTATCGGCCGCGCTGAAGCACGGTTTAGTTATTGGAAGGAATGCGGGCATGGTACGCGCCAATACCGAGCCTCACAACCACGGGCAGATTGCGGGTACCATGCGCGCTCTGTGTGAACAGCAAGCGGAACAAGGAGTGCGATCCGCCCATGGACAAGCAACACCCCCAGCAACAGTGGCAGCAGGCAGTCACCGCCTATGCCCAGGCCATCAACCACTACGTTGCGCAAGGCCGCGCACAAGGTTGGGACGATCTCGAAGAACCCCGAGCACCTGCCACCGAGCACCTGCTCGATGCCTGGCAGGCGGCGCTTCTGGCCAGCAACCGGGCAGGCGTCGACGAACAACAACGCCAGGCCTTCCGCACGGCCTGGCCGCCCGCCCACCTGCCGCTGGTGCCGCTGCTCGATGCGCACGGGCAAGGCATCTGCGCGGTCCTGCTGCTGGATGACGGCAGCCTACTGGCACGCATTGGCATGCCCTACGAAAAGGGCCAAGTGGTGCGCATCGGCGATCAGCAGGTCACCCCGGTGATCGGCATCGACCATTTCGGCCGCTGCCCGCAACGCCGCTATTTCGCCCTGGCCAACGCCGAAGGGGTCAGGGTCACCGATGGCTGGGGCGGCCCGCTGGTCGCTCGCCTGCCCTGGCCCAGCGGGCTGGAGGGCCTGCCGGCCGGTTACCCGTTCGACCCCTTTGACCTGCCGCCGACACCGACCACGCTGGTGCCCTTCGCTGATGGCCAACGGGTACTGCTGGTCAGCGCCGAGGGCGTTTTCGTGCTGGCCGCCGAGGGTGCCACCCGGCTGTTGCCGCGCGAGGCGCAGATCCTGGAGGAACTGGCCGAAGGCACCGACCCGGACGATATCGCCCTGGGCCTGTCCATGGAGCATGGCGCGGTATCGCCAGACGGCCGGCTGATCGTGCTCGGTGAGCAGGGCAGCCGCCATCTGGTACTGGACGAGCAGTTGCAACTGGTCGCCCAGATTGGCCCAGGCAGCGAGTACCCGCACTTCGCCTTGTTCAATCGCGCGGGCGACCAGTTGATCGTCAATGCCTGCCACTTCTACAACGGTGGCACGCTTGGCGTGCGCGTGGCGGACTTGCCTGGGCTGGACACCGAGTACTACAGCGACGACCCGCGCACACCGCTGCTGCAGGAAGGCGCGCGGGTGTACGCCGGGGTGGCGGGCAAAGGCGAATACATCATCGGCGATGCCTATGGCTACCTGCGGGCCTTTGGCGAGGATGGCGTGGAGCATTGGCAGCATTACCTGGGGTCGACCATCAGCGACATGGACATCAGCGCGGATGGGCGCACGCTGGTTGCGGCGAGCCATGCCGGGTTCATCTCGGTGATAGCCCTGGGCAGCGGGCGGCCTGAGTGGCAGATCGGGACCGGGGAGCATGGCGAGGTGCGGCGGTGGTTGTTCTGGAAAGGGTGGGACAAGGCGCTGTGCTGGTAGGGAGTCTGCACCGGCCTCTTCGCGGGCTTGTCCCGCGAAGAGGCCGGTGCAGAAAAACAGATCAGCCCTGCAAGGTCGCCATGTCGATCACGAACCGGTACTTCACATCCCCCGCAATCATGCGCGCGAAGGCCTGGTTGATATTGCGGATATCCAGCAAC
Organism: Pseudomonas sp. NPDC089395; assembly: GCF_044749525.1. Classification (NCBI taxonomy): domain Bacteria; kingdom Pseudomonadati; phylum Pseudomonadota; class Gammaproteobacteria; order Pseudomonadales; family Pseudomonadaceae; genus Pseudomonas; species Pseudomonas sp. NPDC089395. The sequence continues at coordinate 222,099 of NZ_JBIVID010000003.1, read as the reverse complement.
TCGATATCACAACGGATATCGTGCGCGGCACAGAAATCCAGCACCTCCTGGGTCTCGGCGATACCGCCGATCAACGAGCCGGCCAGCACGCGGCGCTTGAGCACCAGGTTGGCCGCATGCAGCGCCGGGTCGACGGGCTCGATCAGGCCAACGAGGATATGCACGCCATCGAATTTGAGCGTTTCCAGGTAAGGATTAAGGTCGTGCTGCACCGGAATGGTGTCGAGCAGAAAGTCGAATCGGCCGGCGGCGGCACGCATCTGCTCGGCATCGGTAGACACGATCACATGGTCGGCGCCCTGACGACGAGCCTCGTCGGCCTTGGCCTGGGAGCGGGTGAACAGGGTCACTTCGGCACCCAGGGCCTTGGCCAGCTTGATGCCCATGTGGCCCAGGCCACCCATGCCGAGGATGCCAATCTTGTGACCAGGCCCGACACCATGGTGCTTGAGCGGCGAGTAGGTGGTGATACCCGCACAGAGAATCGGTGCCGCGCTGGGCAGGTCCATGCCGGCCGGGATGCGCACCACGAAGTGCTCGCTGACCACGATGCTGCTGGAGTAACCGCCCATGGTGTTGCTGCCGTCGACCCGATCAGGGGTGGCGTAGGTCATGGTTGGCCCTTCCAGGCAGTACTGCTCCAGGTCCTTGGCGCAGGCCTCGCAGTGGCGGCAGGCGTCGACCATGCAGCCAACGCCGACCAGGTCACCGACCTTATGCGCGGTAACTTGCGCACCCACCGCCGTGACCCGGCCGATGATCTCGTGACCGGGCATCAGCGGGTACACGGCGATGCCCCATTCGTTGCGGGCCTGATGGAGGTCGGAGTGGCATACACCGCAATACAGGATCTCGATGGCGACATCGTCCGGGCGCGGGCTGCGGCGCTCGAAGGTCATGGGCGCCAGGGGGCTGGTCGGGGTTTGGGCGGCGTAACCGATGGCGGTGTACATGCAGTACCTCTTGAATAAGTGAAACGATTCAGGCGGCGCATTCTGCGCGCCCGATGCTGCCGTGCCCACGGCAGATTCTCCGGCATGCATGCCTGATTCTCCGAACCTTGACCCAGGCACCTGGCGCCTGGCCTTCAATCTGCGATGATGCGACTGTCTGATTCTCTGCCCTGGTTCATCATGCAACTGACTCGCCACGTCGATGCCAACGCCACGTTGTGCACACTGATCCGCCGCCTGGCCACGCGCCCGGGCTTCGTGCCCACGCACCTGCCCCAGGTCCAGGTGCTGAGCTGGGACCACTATGTGGCCAGCAGCCCGCAGCTCTACGAACCCAGCCTGATGATCCTGGCCCAGGGCAGCAAACTGGCGCGCCTGGGCCCGCGCACCCTGGAATACGGCGCCGGCCACTACCTTGTGCAGGCGCTGTCGGTGCCGTTCATGTGCGAGACCTTCGCCACCGCCGATGCGCCGTTGTTGGGTGTGGCGGTGGATATCGACCGGAGTGTGTTGAGCGAACTGGTGCAGAGCATGGACCTGCCGCCCGACCCGGCCGTGCAGGCGCAAACGCCCCAGTCGATGACCTCGGCGGCGCTGGATGCGCCGATGCGCGACTGTGTCGAGCGGTTGCTGCGCTGCCTGCAGGACCCGCTGGATGCCAAGGTGCTGGGCCCGGCGCGGGTGCGCGAGGTGCTGTATACCGCGCTGCGCGGCCCGCAGGCCGGAGTGCTGCGGGCGCTGGTCGAACAGCAGGGGCACTTCGCCCGCATTGCCGCCGCCCTCGCCCACCTGCGCGAGCATTACAGCGAACCGCTGAGCGTCGAGGCGCTGGCCGCGCGCGCCAACATGAGCGTGTCGACGTTTCATGAGCACTTCAAACGCTGCACCGACCTGGCGCCGATGCAGTACCTCAAACGCCTGCGGCTGCTCAAGGCCCAGCAGATGTTGATTGGCGAAGGGCTGGGGGTGGCGCAGGCGGCGCATCGGGTGGGGTACCAGAGCACCTCGCAGTTCAGCCGCGAGTACAAGCGCCAGTTCGAACGCAGCCCGGGGGATGAGCTGGCGTATCAGGGTTTGCCTGTTTGATTGCAAGGGGGCTGCTTTGCAGCCCTTTCGCGACACAAGGCCGCTCCTACAGGATCACGCGATCTCCTGTAGGAGCGGCCTTGTGTCGCGAAAGGGCCGCAAAGCGGCCCCAATCACTGCCGCTCAACCATGGCAACAATCGCTGCCCGCAACTCATCCTTGGCCTGCCCCGCCTCCAACTCCCCCGCCGCACTGATAACGCCGCTCGGCTCAAACCCACTCAACGCCGCTGTTCAGCGCCGCCCCATTGCGAGGTGTCCAGCGACCCGGCTAATATTGAGAACGATTCACACTCACAATTGGACGTCAGGCGTTGGACAGCACATCGACCCGCAAGCTGGGCTTTTTCTTCAGCGACCATCACCGCTGGCTGCTCCAACACATCCACAAGCGCCTGCGCAACCGCGCCGATGCCGAGGACACCGCCGCCGAAGCCTTCTGCCAGATGCTCGGTGCCCGTGTCGACCCCGACAGCATCCAGCAACCGCGCGCCTACCTCTCGACCATCGCGCGGCGGCTGATCTTCGATCGTCACCGCCGCCGCCAGCTGGAACAGGCCTACCTGGAGCGCCTGGCGCTGCTGCCGGAGCCGGTGGCGCCGTCCGCCGAAGAGCAACTGCTGCTGATCGAGGCGCTGGTGACCATCGACCAGGTACTGGACGGCCTGCCCGCCATCGTCAAGGCGACCTTCCTGTACAGCCAGCTCGATGGCATGAGCTACGTCGATATCGCCGCCAGGCTGCAGATCAGCGAACGCACCGTCAGCCGCTACATGAAGCAGGCCCTGCGCCAGTGCTACCTGTGCGAGGTGCAGCCGTGAGCCGCCGTCGGCTCGACGCGATCAGCGAACAGGCCATCGACTGGATGGTGGCGCTCAACGCCCGCACGCCCGACGATGCCCTGCTGCAACGCCTGACGCACTGGCTGCAGCAGGACCCCGGCCACCAGCAGGCCTGGGAGCGCCTGCAGCGCCGCCTCGGCCGGCCGGTCGCCACCTTGCGCGCCTTGGAACAACGCGCCCCAGGCCATGCCGCCGAGGCGCGCCAGGTGCTGCTGCAACCCACCCATTCACGTCGCGAGGTGCTCGCGGCCCTGGCCAGTGTCGGCCTGTTCGGTGGCGCCCTGTGGGGCGGCTGGCGCAGTGACACCACCCAGAACTGGCTGGCCGACCTGCACACGGGCAGTGGCGAGCGCCGCAGTTTTACCCTCGCTGACGGCAGCCGCCTGAGCCTCAACAGCGCCAGTGCCGTCGACCTGCACTTCGACGCAGGGCAGCGCCTGCTGGTACTGCGCCGTGGCGAACTGCTGATCCAGGTCGCAGCCGACCCCCACCGTCCATTGCGCGTGCGCACCGCCCAAGGGCAGGTCCAGGCCCTGGGCACCCGTTTTCTGGTCAGCCAGGAGGACACGGCCACGCGCGTCGTGGTGCTGGAGCACAGCGTGCGCACCAGCCTGCCCGACGGCCGCTGGCTCGACCTGCAGCAGGGCCAGGCGGCATTGCTGCGCAGCAACGCCATCGAACCACTGGCAGACGATCAACAGCCGCGCGCGGCCTGGCTGAATGGCCGCCTGGAGGTGCTCGACGAACCGCTGCAGGGGGTGATCGACGCCTTGCGCCCCTATCTGCGTGGCTATGTGCGGGTGGCCCCTGCCATCGGCAACCTGCGGGTACAGGGTGTATTCCCCCTCGACCAGCCACAGCAAGCGCTGCAAGCCCTGGCCGAGAGCCTGCCGATCAGCATCGAACACTACGGCCCGTGGCTGACTTTGATCGGCCCGGCGCAGGCACGCCAGAACAAATCATGAAAATCATTCTCAAACGTGTCCGGTTTTCATTTCTCGTTGCACCTATCTCCTGACAAGCCAATACAACCGGGAGAATTCCGTGCACAACCTCTGGCCCCGCGCCCTGCCCCTGGTCGCCGCCCTGACCAGTTTCAACGCCCTCGCCCAGGCGCAGACCCTGTCGTTCAACTTGCCTGCGGCGAGCCTGGCAGCCACCCTCAACCGCATTGCCAACCAGAGCGGCACCATCATCGCCCTGGAACCGGCGCTGGTGCGGGGCAAGCAGGCCCCGGCCGTGGTCGGCCAGATGAGCGCCGAGCAAGCCATGCAAGCGGCCCTGGCCGGCAGCGGCCTGCAATTGCGGGTGACCAGCAGCGGGCATTTCAGCGTGGCCCCGGCCAGCCAGAGCGAGGGTGCACTGGAGCTGGGGAGCACCAGCATCACCGACGACTACCTGGACGCCACCAGCGAAGGCAGCGGCTCGTATGCGGCCCGTGCCGTTACCCTGGGCAAAGGCACGCACAGCCTCAAGGAAATCCCCCAGTCGATCACGGTGATTACCCGCAAGCAGCTGGATGACCAAGGCATCACCGACCTGCAGGACGCCCTCAACCACACCACTGGGATCGTCGGTGCCCAAGGCATCGGCCCTGGCGTGGTGGTGACCTCGCGCGGTTTCCAGATCGACGACTGGCAGTACGACGGTGTGCCGATCCCGCGCAACAACTACTCGCTGGGCAACTGGGCGACCCAGGACCTGGTGTTCTTCGATCGTGTGGAAGTGCTGCGCGGCGCCTCCGGCCTGCTGCAAGGCACCGGCAGCCCGGGCGGTGCGATCAACCTGGTGCGCAAGCGCGGCCAGGCCACGCCGACCGTGACCGTCACCGGCAAAGCCGGCAGTTGGGACCACTATGGCCTGCAACTGGACGCCGGCGGCCCGCTCACCGCCGACGGTCGCGTGCGCGGCCGGATCGTCGCCGACGAAGACCAGAGTGACAGTTTCATCGATTACCAGTGGGGCAAGTCCCACTCCCTGTACGGTGCGCTGGACATCGACCTGAACGACGCCACCACGGTGGGCGCCGGGATCAGCTACAACCGCCAGGAGTCGCGGCCGATGCTGCGTGGCCTCCCCCGCTACGCCGACGGCACGCCCATCGACCTGCCCCGCTCGACCTTCACCGGCGCCCGCTGGAGCCGCGCCGAAACCGACGTGACCACCTACTACCTCGACCTCGCGCACCGTTTCAACGACGACTGGGCGTTCAAGGCCGCCGCCGTGCGCATGGACGAAACCAACACCTCCACGCACCAGCGCGTGCAGTCCACTGGCCAGGGCGTGGAGCCTGACGGCACCGGCATCACCTACGCCGACTGGATCACCGACTTCCACAACACCAAGCTCGGCCTGGACATGAACGTGATCGGCCACTTCGACACAGGCCCCCTGGCCCATGAGATCACCGTCGGCGGCAACTACTCCAAGCTGACCTCGGACGACGCCTACTGGCGCAACTTCGACGCGTCCGACGACAGCATCTTCGACATCGACCACAACCGCCCCGAGCCCAGCCGTGACAGCCTGTTCGACGGCGAGCTCGCGCGCGCCAACAGGGCCAGCTATGACATTCGCCAGAAAGGCCTGTATGGCGTGTGGCGGGTCAAGCCGACCGACGACCTGACCCTGATCGTCGGCTCGCGCGTCAGCTGGTTCGACTACAGCTGGGACTCGATCGACTTCAACAGCCGGACCGACCCCGGCAACCGCCACCCCACCAGCCGCATGACCGAGACCGGCGAAGTCACGCCGTACGCCGGTTTCATCTACGACCTGACCCGCGAATGGGCCTGGTACGCCAGCTACACCGACGTGTTCGCGCCGCAGACCGAACGCGCCGTCAACGACGCGCCGCTCAAGCCGGTGATCGGCAGCAACTACGAGACGGGCCTGAAGGGCGAATTGCTCGACGGCCGCGTCAACGCCTCGCTGGCCGTGTTCCGCTACGACCAGGAAAACCGCGCCGTCACCGACGTGGCCTCGGGATTTGCCTGTGACGACTGGTACTGCTCCACGGCGTCGGGCAAGGTGCGCAGCCAGGGCGTCGAGGCTGAAATCAGTGGCGAGGTGATGAGCGGCCTGCAGCTGTTTGCCGGCTACACCTACAACACCACCAAGTTCCTTGACGACCCGGAGGAAGAAGGCCGCGTCTTCAGCCAGTGGACGCCCAAGCACATGCTGCGTACCTGGGCCGACTACACCCTGCCGCTGGACGACCAGCGCTGGAGCACGGGCCTTGGCTTCACCACCCAGAGCCATACCCTGGGCTACGAGCGCACTTACACCGTGCCCGGCTACACCGTATGGAGCGCGCGCCTGGCCTACCAGCTGACCCCGGAAGTGAGCCTGGCGGTCAACGGCAACAACCTGTTCGACAAGAAGTACTGGGTGGCCGGCTTCAACCAGCTGAACGGCAGCAACAACTACGGCGAACCGCGCAACTTCATGTTCACGGTCAAGTACACACCCGAGCTCTGACCCCGTCTCATGCCGTCAATGGCCACTGCGCCAGGGGCCAGTACTGGCCTTTACGCGACTCGTAGAGCGTGAAGTGTCGGGCAGTCATGAAAAAGTCAGGCGCCACCGTTGCTTCCGGCGCCTGGCCGCGAAACTCCCGTGACAGGGTCAGGTGCGGCCGATACTCACGGGCCTGCTCGGCAACGCCCAGGGGCAGCAGCGCCTGCTGCAGGCCATAGACCAGGTGGCGCAATGCCGGCGGGGTTTCCTGCGGCTCAAGCACCAGCACATTGGCGCGGGGCCAGACCTTCAACTGATCGAGCAGCAGGCGCAGCGGCGCGCCCGGGCGGGCGAGGTTGTCCACCGCGGCGCAAATCGCCGGCACCTGCGCGGCATCCACGTTCCCCAGAAACAGCAAGGTCAGGTGGAAGTTCTCGCTCGGCACCGGCTTGCCGCTGCGCAGGTTCAGGCCGCGCCGCCACTGCGCGAGCGAACGCCGTTGGGCATCGCTGACCGACAGGGCGAAAAACAGCCGTTTGAAAGGGGCGCCACTGGGGCGTACATCCAGAACCATGGGAGCTCCTCACACCTAAAACGTTTGCGCAATCTGCAGGGCATTACACCTAAGTCGCCCAGCAATCACCCAACAATAGGTACAAACTGCCCCCATGATTGTTTATGCTGGCGAACTTATGCCATGGCGCATGGCCTTTTTTCGACAAGTAATCGTCCATGAAAATTGCACTCGTACTGATATTCGTCCTCTCGATCGCCTATGTTCACCTGCGCGGTCGGGTACGTCACAAGCTCAGCCGTCAGCTGGGTGACCACTCCAGCTTCCTGGCCCCGGTCAACAGCTTCCTTTACCTGTTTTCCAAGCATCCGGCCAAACCCTACCTGCCGGTGGAAGCCTTCCCCGAACTGCAGCCACTCAAGGACCACTGGCAGGAAATTCGCGAAGAAGCCCAGCGTTTGCTGCATGTCGGCGAGATCAAGAAGTCCGATAACTACGACGACGTCGGCTTCAACTCGTTCTTCAAGACCGGCTGGAAGCGCTTTTACCTGAAATGGTACGGCGAAAGCCACCCGTCGGCGATGAACCTGTGCCCGCGCACCACCGAGCTGCTGCAGGGCATCGGTTCGGTCAAGGCCGCCATGTTCGCCACCCTGCCTCCGGGCGCCAAGCTGGTGCGTCACCGCGACCCTTATGCCGGCTCCTACCGCTACCACCTGGGCCTGGACACACCGAACGACGATGGTTGCTACATCGACGTGGATGGCGAGAAGTATTCCTGGCGCGACGGCGAGGCGGTGGTGTTCGACGAGACCTACATCCACTACGCGGCCAACACCACCGAGCACAACCGCATCATTCTGTTCTGCGACGTCGAGCGCCCGCTCAAGTACCGCTGGGCCACCGCGTTCAACCGCTGGTTCAGCCGCAATGTCATGGCTGCGGCGGCAGCGCCGAACGATGCCAATGACAAGACCGGCGGCATCAATCGCCTGTTCACCCGCATCTACAAGATTCGTGAGCGCGGCAAGGCGCTGAAGAAGCGCAACCGCAAGCGTTATTACCTGGAAAAATGGCTGTTCGTGGCGGCGCTGGTGCTGGTGTTCGTCTATATCTGATGGCCTTCACCGGCTACCGTTGTAGGAGCGGCCTTGTGTCGCGAAAGGGCCGCAGAGCGGCCCCACAATGCTTGCGCCGCTGCTGAAATCCTGGGGCTGCTTTGCAGCCCTTTCGCGACACAAGGCCGCTCCTACAGTTGAACGCACAGACACCCATCTTCGACTAGCCTGTTAGCTCCACTCGCAACCTCCCCAAGGTGAAGACGATGAGCATGATGGACTGGGACGCCTACCGTAAGCAGTTGATGGCCGGCATCGGCGATATCAAGCAATTGTCCCCCGACACCGTGGCCGGCTACATGACCGCCAGCGGCGCCGGCGCCAAGACCAACCACCTGGATGCCAAGACCCGCGAGCTGATCTCCCTGGCCGTGGCCGTCACCACGCGCTGCGACGGCTGCATTGCCGTGCACTCGCAGCAGGCGGTCAAGCAGGGTGCCACCCGTGAAGAGATCGCCGAGGCCCTGGGTGTGGCCGTGGCGATGAATGCCGGTGCCGCGCTGGTCTACTCGGCGCGCGCCCTGGATGCGGTGGGCAAGGCCGAAGGCTGAACCGCAAACGGCGTCGCCGCCCTTGCGCGACGACGCCGCGCCGCCCAGACTTGGCGCCCTAGCCCCAACAGGTACCGCCATGATCCACATCCGCCCCATGACGCCCGACGATTTCGAGCGTTTCTGGCCGACCTTCCAGGCCATCGTCCAGGCTCGCGAAACCTACGCCTACGACCCCGCCCTGAGCGTCGAGCAGGCGCGCCAGCTGTGGCTGGAGCTGCCCCTGCACACGTGGGTGGCCGAACAGGATGGCGAGCTGCTCGGTTCCTACTACCTCAAGGCCAACGCCGCCGGCCCCGGCAGCCATGTCGGCAACTGCGGCTACATGGTCAGCGAGGCCGCCCGTGGCCATGGCGTGGCACGCCTGATGTGCGAGCACTCGCAGAAACTGGCGCGCCAGGAAGGTTTCCTGGCGCTGCAGTTCAACTCGGTGGTCGCCAGCAACGAAGTGGCCGTGGCGCTGTGGCACAAGCTCGGTTTCGACACGGTCGGCCGCTTGCCCAAGGCCTTCCGCCACGCCCGCCTGGGGCTGGTGGATTGCCTGGTGATGTACAAGTGGCTGGCGGACGAGCCGGTGGTGGAGAAACCACCGCTGCTGATCGGCCGCAAGAACATCGAGGCGCGGGTCTCGCGGCGGCGCGGGCGCTAGCCGTCAGCAGGCCTTCGAGGCCTCGCACACCCGGTGATAGGCGCGGTTGAAATACACCAGCCCATCATCGGCGCCACCCTGGCGGATTTGCTCGATCTCGCAGTAGAAGATGCTGTGCGAGCCCACTTCATGCACCTGGGCAATCCGGCAGTCGAAGTTCACCAGCGCTTCCTGCATCACCGGCGCACCGCTTTCCAGCACGGTCCAGTGGGTGGAGGCGAAGCGCTCTTCCATGCTCAGTTGGCGGTTGGCGAAGACCCCCGACAGTTCCTGATGGGTGCCGGCCAGCACGTTCACGCACAGCGCACCGTTGGCCTTGAACTGCTCGTTGGAATACGACGAGCGATTCATGCACACCAGCAAGGTCGGCGGCGCATCGGTGACGCTGCATACCGCCGAGGCGGTGAAGCCGAAGCGCCCTGCAGGGCCATCGGTGGTGATCACCGACACGGCGCCACCGAGCATTGCCATTGCGTTGCGAAATTGGGTTACGTCAACCATGGTCATGCTCCTCAGATATCCAGCACCAGCTTGTTGGACTTGGCCCGCGAGCAGCACACCAGGATCTGGTCGTTCGCGGCTTTCTCTTCATCGGTCAGGTACACGTCGCGGTGGTCCGGCTCGCCTTCGAGCACCTCGCACATGCAGGTGCCGCACACCCCCTGCTCGCAAGAAATGTCGATCTTGATGCCGACCTGGGCCAGGGCGTCGAGAATGCTCTGGCCCTCGGCGACCTGCACGGTCTTGTTGCTGCGCGCCGCGACCACCTCGAAGCTGGCGCCACTGGCATCGACCTCGACCTGGAAGTACTCCTTGTGGATGTGGTCCTCGGCGTAACCCTGCTGGCGCGCGCCGGCAATCACCCAGTCCATGAAACCCGACGGGCCACAGGTATACATATGGGTGCCGGTCGAACCCGCACCGAGCACGGCCTGCAGATCCAGGCGCTGGGCGGCGTCTTCGTCGTCGAAGTGGGTGACCACCCGATCGGCGAATGGCGCGCTGGCCAGGGCCTCGAGGAACGCACTGCGGCTACGCGAGCGGCCGCAGTAATGCAATTCGAAATCGGCGCCCTGCTGGTACAGGGCGTGGGCCATGGCGATCATCGGCGTGATGCCGATGCCGCCACCCAACAGGATCGAGCGGCGCGCATCGGCCGCCAGCGGGAACAGGTTGCGCGGTGTGCTGATCTGCACCTCGCGCCCCTCCACCAGCGCTTCATGCACGCCCACCGAGCCGCCACGGGAGTCCGGGTCCTTGAGCACACCCAGGCGATACACCGAGGCATCCGCCGGGTCGCTGCACAGCGAATACTGGCGCACCAGGCCAGGGGCCACGTGGATGTCCACGTGCGCGCCCGCCTCGAAGGCCGGCAGCGCCGCGCCGTCGGCCAGGGCCAGGTCGAGGACGACCACGTCGGCCCCTTGGATCTCGCGCTTGCGCACGACGACATTCAACAATTGTTCATTCATGACCGGTGTCCTGTAGTGATTCATCGCATGAACAGGCCGCCGTTCACGTCCCAGGTCGCCCCGGTGGTGAAGTAGGCCTCGGGCCGCGCCAGCTGCACGATCAGGTCGCCCAGGAAATCCGCATCGCCCAGGCGCTGCACCGGGATGTTCGCCAGCAGCCCCTGCAGGCGTTCGGCCGGCACGGCCGCATGCACTGCGGGCGAGTCGATCGGGCCCGGGGCGATGGCGTTGACGGTGACGCCGCGGGCGGCGAATTCCTTGGCGAAGATCTTGGTCAGGGTGACGATCGCGCCCTTGCTCGCCGCATAGTGCGCGCCGGTGGCGGTGCCGCCGTTCTGCCCGGCCAGCGAGGCCAGGTTGATGATCCGCCCGTAGCCGACCTCAGCCATGTGCGCGCCCAGTACCTGGCAGCCGAGGAACACGCTGCGCAGGTTCAAGCCGACCACGGCGTCGAACTCTTCCGGGCTGATCTGCATCAGCGGCGTGGTCTTGGTCACCGCCGCGTTGTTGACCACCACGTGCAGGGCGCCGAAGTGCTCCAGCACCTGGGCCAGGGCTTGCTCGAAATCGCCTTTGCTGGCGACATCGAGCTTGACCGCCAGGGCGCGCCCGCCTTTCCCTTGCAGCTGCTCGGCAGTGGCCTGGGCCAGGCCCAGGTCACGGTCCGAGACCACCACGTCGAAGCCTGCGGCGAGCAGCCGGGCGCAGAAGCGCTGGCCCAGCCCCTGCCCGGCCCCGGTTACCAATGCGACTTGGTTCATGGCCGGGTCCTCACAGGATGTAGCCGATACCGGCAAGGGTATCGTCGCTGTTGATCAGGCTGATCACCTTGCGCTCGATCTTGAAACCGCCCTCGGCACGCACCAGGGTGTAGGTCAGGTCGGCGCTGTAGTGCTTGAGGCTTTCCTTGCGGAACTCGCGGATGTTCTGCGCGGCACGCACGGTGACGTTCACCCCGTCATCGCCCAGCACGCGGATGCGCGAAATGCTGCGCACGGTGCGCGGCTGGGGGCTTGTGGAAATCGACTCGCCGCCGATCAGCCGCTGCACGCGCAGGCGGCGCATGTGGTGGTCGTCGTAGGCATAGTTCAAGGTGTTCTCGAAGTCGGTTTCCTTGGGGTTGATCGGGATGATGTAGGTCCCTTTCGCGGTCCACAGGTCCTGCCAGGCTTCGTACTCACCGTGGTCGAGCATGTCGCCTTCCTGCCAGATGAAGGCGGTGACTTCTTGCAGCAATTGCAAATTCATGGGGTTCTCCACACTCAGGCCGACATCATCTTTTTCCACTGCTGGTACGCCGCGCGCATGCCGGTTTCGGCACTCACGTCAGAGACCAGGCCATCTTCGCTTGGGCGTTCGCCCGGCAAACCGCGGTTGAGCATGATCCACAGGTTCTCGCCGGCATTGGCGCCCTTCTGCACGCGCTCCCAGGCCTCGGAATCGTCCGGGGTGCCGAAGCCCATCGGGCCCTGGAAGTGCTCGTGCAGGCGCAGGCGGTAGCGGTTGGCTGCGGCCGGGCCGCCGTCCATGGTGATCACCGAGTGGTGGATTTCGGTCTCGGTGACCGAGATCGGCTGCAGCACGCGGAAGAACGCCATCGAGCAAGCAACGTTGGGGAACAGGTTGAGGTTGAAGCCCGACCCGCCCACCGCACGCACGATGCGACGCACCTGGGGCTCGTCGATGCCTTCGTCACGCAGCTCGGCGGCCAGCGACTCGAAGCGTTCGGGGATCGGCTTGTCGAGGTCGGCTTCCAGGTCGACCAGCTCGGGGATCATCACCATCACGCTGTGGCCGTTGCCCAGGTCCTCGACGTAGCCAGGGCCTTTGACGAAGTCGAACAGCTCCAGGGTCTGTTCGTCCACGGACGACAGGAAGCTCTTGTGCACCAGCGGGAAGTGGTAGGCGTCGGTGGTGTTTTCCAGCTGGATCTTCCAGTTGCCCGGGAAGCGGAAACGGTGCTCGCCCGGCACCTTGATGCCATAGCCCGCGCCTTGCTTCATGAACAGGTCCATCCACTTCTTGGCCGCGCCGAGGAAGTCTTCCAGCGGCTCGATGTCGTCCTTGAAGGTGGCGAAGATCATGCCGGCATAGCTTTCGGTGCGCAGGCTGACCAGCGGCAGTTCGGCCTTGTCCAGGCAGTCGCCGTAGCTCTCCGGGTGCGGCACGCCGCGCAGCGAACCGTCGAGGGCATAGCCCCAGCCGTGGTACGGGCAGACGAAGCTGTTGGTCTTGCCTTTCTTGTGCTCGCACACCGTGGCGCCACGGTGGCGGCAGCGGTTGAGCAGGACATTGACGGCCTTCTTGCGGTCGCGCACGACGATCACCGGCTGCTTGCCGATGTAGGTGGTCTTGTAGCTGCCGGCCTCGGGGATTTCGCTCTCGTGGGCGACCCAGATCCAGGTGCTGTGGAAGATCTTTTCCAGCTCGGCGTCGAACAGCGCCGGGTCGGTGTACAGCGAGGTGTGGACGCGGTCGGGCTGAACCAGCTCGGCGGGGTCTACGCTCAGGTTGACGGCGGGAATCAGGTTAGTCACGGAAACACTCCTCCACTTCAGGTGCGCTGGATGATCAGTTCGCGGCCGACACGGGCCTCGACCTTGGCGTAGCGCCACAGCTTGTAAGGGCCGTCGCCCACGGCGGTGGTGCGGAACAGGTTGCAGGCGGCGTGCACGGTCTGGATGTCCGGGACGTCGGCCAGCAGGTAGGTGGTCCAGGGGAAGCCGTCGGACGGGCCGACCATGCTCTGGTCGTCGTCCATGTTGCCCAGCACGTCGACCCCGGCCAGGTCGTGGATGCCGTTCCACATCGCGCTGAAGGCGGCCCACACCTGCAGTTGCTCTTCACGCGGTGCATCGAAGAAGTTCTGGTTGATGCCCATGCAGAACAGCACGCGCAAGGCTTTCTTATCGCTCATGACAAATATCCCGAGAGTTACAGGTAGCCCGGAAGAGGCTGTTTACCGAAGAACATCGCCCCGGCGTTCTGGTAGGTGACGTCGCCCATGAAGGCGTGCTGGGTGACCACTTGCGCATCATTGACGCAGCGTGCCAGCGGGCTTTCGTTGTAGATGCCGGTCATGCCCGAGAGCAGCTGCGCACTGCGCGCCACCTCTGCGGCCACCCGCGCGGCATGGGTCGAGGACAGGCGCAGCAGGTTGGTCGCCTCCATCGGCACCGGGTCGCCGGCCAGCACGTGCTGCCAGGCGCGGTCGATCGATTCATAGAAGAACGCACGGGCCGAGCGCAGCGCGGCCTCGGCCTTGGCCACATCGACCTGGGCCAGCGGCCGGTCGGCCAGGGCCGGGGCGCCGGTCACCGAGATGCGCCCGCTGGCCATGCCCGACAGCTCGTCCAGGGCGGCGCGGGCGATCCCAAGGCCGACCACCGAAAGCACCTGGGTGGCGAACGACAGCGACGGGTAGCGGAAGAACGGCTCGTCCAGGTTCGGCTTGCCGCCGCGCACGAAGGTCCACTGCTCGCCCACCACCACATCCTCGACCAGCAGGTCGTGGCTGCCGGTGCCGAGCAGGCCGACGGTGTCCCAGGTTTCTTCGATGCGTGCCTGGCTGCGCGGCATCACGGCCAGGCGCGGCAGGTCGAGCTTGTCGCCATTGCGCGGGGCGATGCCGACACCGACGATGTCGGCGCCCATGGAGCCGCTGGAGTACTTCCAGCGGCCATTGACCTTGAAGCCACCGGCAACGATTTCGGCAGGCTGCGGCGGGAAGATGCCCCCGGCGAAGACCGTGTCGGGGCTGTTGCCGTAGATCTCGGCGATGGTCTCCAGCGGCAGGGCCGCCAGGTACACCGGGCTCATGCCGAAACTGGCCACCCAGCCGGCGGAGCCGTCGGCGTGGGAAATGCGTTCGATCATCTCGCAGAACGCGCCCGGCGAGCATTCGAGCCCACCGAAACGCTTCGGCACCAGGGCGCGGTAGACGCCGTGGGCCTTGAACGCATCGATCACGTCGCGGGAAATATGGCGTTGGCGATCGAACTCACCCTGACGGGCACGATCACGAACACCGTCAAGCAGAGCCTCGAAGGCAGGGCCACAGGCAAGCGCCGACTCGGGCGCGGCACGCAGGCAAAGCGAATCCATGGACATTCTCCGTCTCAGGCGCGGTTTTCTTGTTGAGGCTGGTGTCGGTAGACAGGAGGTGAAATGGCAAGGCGAGCCACAGGGAAGCGGCGGCCATGCAGGGGGGCAAAGGCGGGTTCGTGCGGCATGATCTGTCTCTCTTGTTTTAGGTGCCGATGACAAATATTTGCGGTCATTTACGTGAATTGTCAATTGAATTTTCACGCATAAATTTGCGATTTTTCCTGCCACCCAAAGCCAATGCACTCCAGCAAATACGGTTATCTATCTGATTTTTAATGGTTTTTATGGAAAATCCGAAGCCAATCATGAAACTAAAAAAACTAACGACGATCGACGCTATTCCGAAAAATTTTTAATACACTTTTCACATGATTTCGGAGAGAAAAAAGCTGGTGTAGCATGGCCGGGCATGGAGCCTACAAACACAATCAATCCAGCCCCCCGCCAGCGCCTGGCGTGGGTCCACCGAGGTCCAGGTCATGCCTGTCCGCCCTATCGATCTGCAGGATCACCGCCTGCGTTACCTGCACCTGAGCCACGACAAAGGCTCCATGCGCGCCGCCGCCGAAGCCCTGGGGGTCGCCACCTCGTCGGTCAGCCGGCAGATCGCCCGGCTCGAAGCAGAACTGGGCATCGAGCTGGTGCGCCCCGGTACCCATCGCATCAGCCTGACCACGGCCGGCGAAGCCGCCGTGGACTACTACGTCGAGCGTCTGCGCCAGCACACCCGGCTGATCAGCCGCCTGGATGAACTGCGCACCCAGCAGCAGGCCTCGACGGTGATTGCCATCGGCGAAGGACTGCTCGGCGCGCGGGTGATCAATGGCCTGCAGGGGTTTCTCCAGACCCATGGTGCGCACAAGACAGAAATCATCAGCGCACCGTCGCAGGAAGTGCAGCGCATGGTGATGGCCGACCAGGCCCACCTGGGCGTGGTCTTCGCGCCCAGCCAGACGGCCTGTCTGAGCCGGCTGTTCAGCCTGGCGCAACCGCTGCGCCTGATCGTGCACCGAGACAGCCGCCTGGCCGAACGCAGCCTGGTCAGCCTGCAGGACATCGCCCGCGAATCGCTGGTGCTGCCCGGCGCCAACTTCCGTGTCCGCGAGCTGCTGGACGCGGCCTGCAAGGCGCAGGGGCTGAACATCGAACCGTCCCTGACCTCCAACTCGCTGGCGGTGATCCTCGATTTCGTCCGTTCGGGCCTGGGCGCGACCTTGCTGGCCGAACTACCGCTCATCGACGAGATCAAGGGCGGCACGTTCAAGGCGCTGGCCATCGATTGCGCGCAGATGAACGCCACCGATATCCAGATCGTCACCCGTCGCGGTCGCACCCTGGACGACGTGAGCCGGGCGCTGGCGACCGAAATGGCCAAGGCGATGCGCAGGGTGCTGTGACCTGCGCTGAAGGTACTGGCACTGCCCCCAGGTCCGGGTCGTTGCGCAAAACGCAACGACATTGACCGCCCCTGTCATTGAGCCCCCCTGCCCCGCCCATTAGCGTTGCTGCCTGTAGCGCAAACCCAAAACAACAAAAACAAACGTGACAGACAAGCGGGCACCCGACCTGACGCCCTCCTGCCCGTGGCTCGACTGCCCGGTACTTGTCCTGATCACCTGTCCAGGAATACCCCCATGGAACTCGGATGGCCCTTGCCTGCGAAATCGTTGTGCCTGTGTGTCGCTTGCGCCCTCCCCCAGGCCGGTTTGGCCGACGTGGTCGATGACAGCCACCTCTCGCTGAACATCAAGAACCTCTACCTGAACCGCAACTTCACCCAGGACAATGCGCCGGTGTCGAAGGTCGGCAACTGGTCCCAGGGCTTCGACCTGCAGTTCGAGTCCGGCTATACCGACACGCCGCTGGCGCTCGGCTTCGACCTCGACGGGCAGTACGCCGTGCGCCTGGACTCCACCGGCAACGATGGCTCGCTGCCCTTCAGCCGTCATGACCAGCAGACTGCCGACGACTACAGCCGTGGCGGCGCGACGCTGAAGCTCAAGTACGCCAAGAGCGTGGTGAAGATCGGCGACCAGCGGCCGTTCTACCCGGTCGCCTCGAACGACCCGAGCCGTCAGCTCGACACCATCTACCAAGGCGCGGTGATCGAATCGCGCGACATCGACAAGCTGACCCTGGTAGGCGGACGCTTCTGGTCGATCGTCACCCGCGAGTCGTCCAACCATGAGCGCCTCTACCGCTTCGGCACCCCCGACAGCCAGGACAGTGATGGCCTCGACTTCGCCGGCGCCACCTACGCGGTGACGCCCGACCTGCAGGGCAGCTACTTCCACGGCGTGCTCAACGACATCTACAAGCAGGACTACGCCGGCATCAAGCACACCCTGCGCTTCGCCGACGGCTACCAGCTCAAGACTGACGTCGGCTACTTCAACAACCAGGAAGACGGCGCCGCGCGCAGCGGCCCAGTGGACAACCGCGCCTACTTCGGCCTGGTGAGCGTGGAAAAGAGCGGCCACACGGTCGGCGTCGTCTACCAGCGCATGACCGGCGACACCGTATTCCCGACCCTGAACGGCTTCGTGCCGCAGCTGTGGCTGCCGAACTGGGGCAGCATCCCGTTCATCCGCCCGGACGAGCGCAGCTGGTCATTGCGCTACGGCTACAACTTCGCCGCCCTGGGCATCCCCGGGCTCAAGCTGTTCACCCGCTACACCAAGGGCACCGATGTCGACCGTGGCCGCGGCCTGGACCGGGACGAGGAAAGCGAGCGCGACATCATGTTCAGCTACGTGGTGCAAAGCGGCCCGCTCAAGGACCTGGCCTTCGACCTGAAGAACATGCACACCACGCAGAAGTACGGCAACGACTACGACGAATACCGCTTCATCACCTCCTACACCTGGAAGTTCTGGTAAGCCGCCGCCACCGTTTTTGCCCGGGCCTTTCCGTGCGGGGAGGGTTCGGGTTTTTTATTGCAACCCAAGGAACCCCTGTTGATGTCTGATCTTTACGAACTGCTCCGTTTCAACCTGCGCGTGCGCACACCGGCCCAGGCCCTGCCGCTGCTCCAGGCGGCGTTACAGGAAGCGGGCCCAGGCGTCGAGTTGATCGGCTGCTGGCTCTCGGAAATCGGCCAGCAGAACACCATTGCCGTGCTGCGTCGTTTCACCGATGCCCAAGCCCAGGCCGCCGAACGCCAGCGCGTGCTGCTCAGCAGCGATGCGTTCGGTATTGGCCAGTTCATCCTCGAGCAACACATGGACGACTACCGGCTGTTCCCCTTCCTGGCACCCTTGGCCCCCGGCAAGCACGGCCCGTTCTACGAGCTGCGCGAGTACGACCTGGTGACCTCGGGCCTGGCGCCGACCCTGGCCGGCTGGCGCAAAGCCGTGGGCCCGCGCACCGGGCACGACTACTCCCAGGTCTATGCTGCGTTCTACGCCACCAGTGGCCGGCTGCCGCGCTACCTGCACATCTGGCCTTACGCCAGCCTGGAGCAGCGCCTCGATGTGCGCACCCGGGCAGTGCGCGACGGGGTATGGCCGCCGGAGAATTCGGCGCCGCAGCTGGAGAAGATGCAGTCCACGGTCTACCTGCCAGCGCCCTTCTCCCCGCTCTGCTGATACCGCCATTGCCCAGGCGTGCCAACCTCTTGTCGCTGCCTGCCAATCGGCCCTGCGCCCATACCGCTGGCGGCGATGGCCCGGTAGCCTGCCGCGAGCCCACCTCGCGTCGCGGAAACCAACGACATGACCAACGCTTTGAGCATCCACAACAAGATCACCTTGCTCGCCAGCCTGTGCCTGGCCACCGTTGTCGTACTCCTCACCGCATTGGCCCTGGCCCAGCGCCAGGCCAGTGAGGACCAGGTCAAGCACAGCGCCAGCGATATGTTGCTGGCAGCGTCGCGCAACAACCTGCGCGCCGAAGGCCAGGCCCAGGCACTGCAGATCCAACAGGGTTTCGAGCGTGCCTACAGCTTCGCCGAAGGCGTGGGCCGCCAAGTCATGCACCTGCGCCAACGCGACGCCAGTGGGCAGGTGCCTGCGGCCGAGCTGCGCCGCGACCTCACCCAGGTGCTGCGCCAGGCCCTGGCCGGGCGGCCGGAGTTGCTGGGGCTGTTCATCACCTTCGACCGCAATGCCCTGGACGGGCGCGATGCCGACTTCCTCGGCCAGCTTGAACTGGGCAGCAACGATCAGGGGCGTTTCGCCCTGTACTGGCTGCAATCGGCCCCCGGCCAGCTGCAGGCCGTGCCGGGTGACGAACACCTGCTGGCCGACACCTCGCCCGGCCCCAGTGGTGCGCCGTTCAATGCGTTCTTCAGTTGCTCGCGCGAAGCCGTCAAGCCTTGCCTGCTGGAACCCTATGTCGACAGCTCCAGCGGTACCGCGCGGCTGGTCACCAGCCTGACCCTGCCGCTGCTCGACCAGGGCCGGGTGGTCGCGGTGATTGGCCTGGACATCGACCTGGGTACGCTGCAGCACGATGCCGAAGCCGCCAGCACGGCGCTGTACGAGGGCCAGGGCGATATCGCCATCGTCAGCTCGGCCGGCCTGCTGGCGGGCGACAGCCGCCACCCCGAGCGCCTCGGCACGTTGCTCAAGACACGTCACCCCGAACAGGCGGCCGCGATGCTCGACGCCACCCGCGCGGGCCTTGGGCAAACCTTCGAGGATGCCGACTCCATGCGCATGCTGGTGCCCATCCAGCCGCTGCCCGACGCCAGCCCCTGGGCCGTGCTGGTCAGCGTGCCCAAGGCCGTGCTCGGCGCCCCGGTAGCCGCCCTGCAAGCGCAGATGCGGGACCAGCGCCTGCACAGCCTGGCGCTGCAGATCGGCCTGGGCCTGAGCATCGCGGTGCTCGGGGTGGTGATGATGTGGCTGACCGCGCGCAGCGTCAGCCGGCCGCTGCTGCATGTGGCCCATGTGCTGGAGGACATCGCCGAAGGCGAAGGTGACCTCACCCGCCGGCTGGCCTACCCGGGCCGCGATGAACTGGGACGCTTGAGCCGCGCCTTCGACCGTTTCCTCGAGCACCTGCAACCGGTGGTCGCCCAGGTCCAGGCCGGTGTGCGCGACACCCGTGACACCGCCGACCAGTCCGCACGCATCGCCAGCCAGACCAACGCCGGCATGCAGCAGCAATTGCGCGAGATCGAACAGATGGCGGCCGCCTTGCAGCAGATGTCCGCCACCGCCCAGGCCGCTGCCCACAGCGCCGCCCAGGCAGCCGAGGCGGCGCGGCATGCCGACCAGGCCACCGGCGATGGCATGCAGGTGATCGAGGACGCCAGCCTCGGCATCCAGGCCCTGGCCCAGGACATGAGCGACGGCATGCAACGCCTGCATGCCTTGGCCAGCAGCGGCGAGCAGATCGGCACGGTGATGGCGGTGATCCTGTCGATCGCCCGGCAGACCAACCTGCTGGCCCTCAACGCCGCCATCGAGGCGGCCCGCGCCGGCGAAGCCGGCCGAGGCTTTGCCGTAGTCGCCGACGAAGTGCGCGGCCTGGCCCAGCGTACCCAGGCCTCGGTCGAGGAGATCGGCGCGATCATCGACAGCTTGCGCAGCGGCACCCGCGAGGTAACCCGCGCCATGCAGCACAGCCACGAGCAAGCCCAGGCCAATGCCGAGCAGGCGCGCCAGGCCCAGCAGGCACTGGCGCAGATTCGCCAGGCGGTCAGTGTGATCACCGACATGAACGTGCAGATCGCCTGCGCCGCCGAGCAACAGAGCAGCGTGGCCGAAGAGGTCAACCGCAACGTCGAAGCGGTGCGCGATGTCACCGCTTCGTTGTCTGGCCAGGCCGAGCGCTCGGCGGGCATCAGCCAGCAGTTGAACGACCTGGCGTCAGAGCAGCAAGGGCTGATCCAGCGCTTCAAGGCCTGAAGCGAAGCGTGGCGCCAGGCCCGCCTGACGCACCCGCTGCATCAGCTCGGCCAGGCGCTCGTGGCGATAAGCCGGCACATCGACGTGCCGGTAATCGTAGAAACCCACGCCTTCGCGCAGCCCGTTGCGCCCGGCCGCCATGTTGTCCAGCACGGCCTGCGCCGCCTGATAGCGCTCGCCCAGGTGCTGGCTGAGGTAGGCCGAGGCGTGGTGCAGGATGTCGCCGCCCCCCCAGTCGATGAACTCCAGCAAGCCGAGCACCGAAAAGCGCAGGCCAAAACCGCTGCGCACCGCCAGGTCGATCTGCTCGGCACTGGCCACGCCCTCCTCGACCATGCGCGCCGCCTCGTTCATCACCAGCGCCTGCAACCTCGGCACAATGAAGCCGGGCGCGGCGTTGCACACCACCGCGACCTTGCCGATGTCCTGCAAGGTCGCCAACAGCTCGGCGACCACCGTGTCGCAGGTCTGCTCACTGCGCGAAACTTCCACCAAGGGCATCAGATGCGCCGGGTTGAGCCAGTGCGCATTGAGCATGCGCTGCGGTGCCGAAACCATGTGCGCAAGCTCGGAGACCAGGAAGGTCGACGTGGTCGAGGCGATGATGCTGTCCGCCCCGACATGCCGGTCGATCCAGGCCAGTGCCTCGCGCTTGGCCGCCAGCACTTCGGGCACCGCCTCGAACACCAGCCGACAGCCTGCCAGCGCGCATACACCAGCGTCCGGCGCCAGCAGGCGAATGCGTGCCAGCAACTGCTCGGCCTGTACGGTGCCGATCAGTTCCAGGGCAACCAGGCTGTCCGCCTGGGCCCTGAGATTGCGTTCTATCGCCTGGAAATAATCGGCTTGGGCGGTGCGCGTCTTGAGGTCGATCAAGCTCACCTGCAGCCCGGCCTGGGCGAAGGCCAGGGCAATGCCCTCGCCCATGCGCCCGGCACCGACCACGGCAATGTGGCGCAGTGGTTCGCTCATGCCGCCACCCCGTCCTGCAGCACGGCGGCCATCTGCGCCCGGTCCAGCGCAGCCAGCCCGAGGTTTTCCAGGGTCCGCCCTTCGCCGTACAAGTCACGCCCGGTGACGGCCGATGCCAGCGCCAGCAGGCCTTCGGCCACGGGCGTGGGCACACCGGCCCAACGGCCGACGGAGACCAGCAGCGACAGGCCCAGGCGCGTGTCTTCGAGCATGTAGCGGTGCTGCTGCAGGTCGATCTTCTCGCGCCAGTCGCCGCTGTCGGTGAGTTTGCCGTGGGCGCCACGGCCGTACATCCACTCCTCGCCCTGGTCGGTGTTGTAGTGTTCGGCCAGCGGGAAGTGCGGCGCCGGGTAGCCCAGTGCTTCTCGCACGCGCATGCGCTCGGCATCGAGCTCGCTGGTGACGCGGCGAACCGCTGGCTGGGTGCCTTCGTTGTGGATGTCCCAGGAGGGGAAGTGCTCCAAGGGCCCGGCGTTCATCAGGATCAGCGGCGGGTGGATGACCGGGCCTGCGTTCATCAGCGCGCCGCTCAACGCATCCTCGATCGGCTCGACGCTCGGATAGGCTTCGCGCAGCACGGCGAACGCCTGCGCCGC
Organism: Pseudomonas sp. NPDC089395; assembly: GCF_044749525.1. Taxonomy (NCBI): domain Bacteria; kingdom Pseudomonadati; phylum Pseudomonadota; class Gammaproteobacteria; order Pseudomonadales; family Pseudomonadaceae; genus Pseudomonas; species Pseudomonas sp. NPDC089395. Next base: position 199,926 of record NZ_JBIVID010000003.1, on the reverse strand, counting down.
CAGGCGGCTAGGCAACACGCCGGTCGGCAGGCGCGTGGCGTAGGCGCTGATCACCAACTGGTCGGGGCCGTGCTTGCGCACCAGGTAAGGCAAGGTGCCGGTTTCGGCGAACGCCACCTCGGCCCGGTTGCCACAGTCGCGCATGGCCTTGGCGAACAGGTAGCTGCCGAAGGTGCCCGGCGGCAGAAACACCACCTGGCCATCGCGCAGCAACGGCGCCACTTCGGCGGCCAGCGCCTCATGGGTGGTGGCGGGCAGCGGTATGACCACCAGCTGCGCACCTTCCAGCGCCTGTGACAGGTCGCCGACCAGTTGCAGGCGTTCGTCGAGGGGCACCTGCCGGGTGCCGCGATAGTCGCGCACGGTCAGGCTGCCGATGGCCTGCAGCGCCTGCAGGGCCTTGCTGTCACGGCGCCAGAGACGGGTGGCGTGGCCGCGTTCGGCCATCTCCACGGCTGCCGCGTAGCAGCCGTGGCCGCCACCCAGGATAGTCACTTGCATAGGGGGTAACTCCGCGTGTTGAGGTAGGCCGATGCTAGCCAACGCGGAATTTGCCGACGCTTCCGATCACGCAGGCAGGCTACCGATTGCGCAGATTCTCAGCGTTTGAGCGTGTCGGACGGCCGGCAACCGAAGCGTTGCCAGTACTGGCGGGTGAAGTGCGCCGGGCTGTTGATCCCGCAGCGCAGCAACACCTCGGTCACGCTGCCCTCGCCTTGCTGCAGCGCCTGGTGCACGGCCAGCAGGCGCCGGTCGCGGATGTACTCCAGCGGCGTCTGGCCAAGGAACTGGCGAAAGCCATTCTGCAGGGTGCGCACCGAGACGCCGCTGAGCGCGCACAGGGTCGACAGCGCCAGCGGCTGGTCCAGGTGCGCCTCGATGTGGTCGCGCGCCCGGCGCACGTGGCTGGGCAGCGGCGTGCTCGCGGCCTGGCAGAGTGCGTCCGAGTAGTTGTGTGGCAACTGGGTCAGCAGCAGTTGCACCAGATGATCCGCAAGCCCCTGGCGCAGCGGTGCAAGGCTCAGGTCCAGCGCCAGCAAGCGGCACAGGTAGTCCATGGCAGCCCCCAGTGCATGCACGCCGGGGTGCGTCGCCGCCAGCGGCACATCGAACGCCAGTGGCTGGCGCAACGTGCGCCCCAGCAGGTTCTGCAGATGCACCTCCAGCGTCTCGCGCGGCAGGCTGAGCACTGCGTTGCGACAGGCGCCCCCGGTGACGATGCGGCTGCTGGCGAAGGGCGAGCTGACACTCAGCCCGCCCGCCGCGACCGCTGCCTGATGGCGTCCCTGGGTCACCTCGCACTGCCCCTGCAAGGTGGTGCGAAACAGGTAGTGCGCGCCGGTACCCTCGAGGCTGACCTCCACCGGCGCGTCATAATCGAGCTCCAGCAACCAGGCCTCGGCGAACGCCACGCCGCTGACCTGCAAGCGCGGCGGCGTATCGTTCAGCACCCGCAGCCGATGGGGGCAGAGATAGCGGGCCAGCTGCACCTGCATCTCGCCCACATCCCGGGAATCGAGCAGCGGGAAGCGCTCCAGCATCTCAAGCCTCGGCGGGGTGTTCGCGTTGCAGGCTGGCACGGAAGCACTTGCAGCCCTTGGCCAGCAGCACGATGGCCAGCAGCGACGCCACGCAACTGACGATCGACATCGACGAGCCGACCGCTGCCGGTGCGCCGAAGTAGCGGTCGGTGATCAACGCCACCAGGGTCGTGCCCAGGCCCAGCCCCAGCAGGTTGCTGATCAGCAGGAACACCGCCGAGACCTGCGCCCGCACCTGGTTCGGCGAGAGGATCTGCATGGCCGCGGTGGAGGCCGGCATCGGGAACGAGGCGAAGAACATCGCCGGCACCAGCAAGGTGACCGACAGCCACAGCGGCTCGACCTGCGAATACAGCACCGCCGGCACGATCATGCCTACGGCGCCGATCACCCCAGTGCGCATGGCCGCATCACGGTAGCCACGCTTGGCCAGGTGGTCGGTCAGCCAGCCGCCGAACACCACGCCGGTGGTGTTGGCCAGCAACAGGATGGTGCCGAGCATGAAGCCCGCCTCTTGCGGGCTCATCCCGTACTTGCGGATATACAGTGCAGGCGTCCAGCTCATCATGCAGAACAGGGCCATGGCGTAGAAGGAGAAGCCCAGGTAGTGGCAACCGAAGGTCGCCCGATGGCGGCCGATGAAGCGCAGGCCATCGGTGAGCTTCACCTTGCGCACCTGGCCGTCGGCATCGAGCTGGGCGCCCTTGCGCTGGGGGTTGCGCACCGTCAGCCAGATCAGCAGGCCGACGATCACCCCTGGCAGGCCGACGATGAAGAACGCCAGCTGCCAGGCTTTCATGGCACCGAGCACGGCCACTTCGATGGTTTGCGCGTCCTTGAGCAAGGTGATCACGTAGCCGCCGACCAGGAAGGCGATACCGCCGCCGACGAACGAGCCGATCGAATAGATGCCCACGGCGCGGCCGAGTTTTTCCTTGGGGAACAGGTCGCTGAACATCGAGTAGGCCGAGGGCGACAGGGCCGCTTCGCCGACGCCAACGCCGATGCGGGCCAGGAACATCTGCAGGAAGTTCTTGCTCAGGCCGCAGGCGGCGGTGGCGAAGCTCCAGAAAATCACCCCGACGGCGATGATGCGTGGCCGGGAGAAACGGTCGGCCAGGTAGGCGATGGGCATGCCCATGAAGGCGTAGAACAGCGAGAAGGCCAGGCCGTGGAGCAGGCTGAACTGGGTGTCGCTGAGCTGCAGGTCGGCTTTGATCGGCTCGATCATCAGGGCCAGGATCTGCCGGTCAACGAAGGAAAAGATGTAGGCCACCATGCACAGGGTGACCACGTACCACTCGTAGAGGTAGCGCTTGTTCTGCTGCTTGAGGGGTTGCTCTTGGGTGAGGATCGTCATGCTCGGGCTCCTGATTGGATAGCCTGGGCGAGCGAATGCTGGGCGGGGTTACGCATGACCAAGGACCTTTATTGTTATTGGAATGGCGGATGGCAGTGTTTTGTAGGAGCGGCCTTGTGTCGCGAAAGGGCCGCAAGGCGGCCCCAGCAATATCAGCGGCGCGGCTGGAATCCAGGGGCTGCTCCGCAGCCCTTTCGCGACACAAGGCCGCTCCTACAGGGATGTTGCTCAGCCGTCTTGCAGCGCCCGCGGCCGGTGGCTGCGCGCTTCGGCCTCAGGTGCCTTGGCCGCCTGCAGGTGGAAGTCGAACGCCAGCTCGGCAAAACGCTCGCCCTGCACACCCCGGTCATGCGCCGCCGCGGCATCCTCGACAAAGCGCAGCTCGCCGACCAACCCATCACGGGTGGCATAGGCAAAGTCGTCCCACAGGTACTTGTCACCCTCGAAGTTGATCTGGGTGGTCAGGTGGCGATGCCCCGGCGCCGAGATGAAGAAATGCACATGCGCCGGGCGCTGGCCGTGGCGGCCTAGCAGGTTCAGGCATTCCTGGGTCGGCCCCTGCGGATCGCAGCCATAGCCCGACGGCACGATGGAGCGCGCACGGTAGCGGCCCTCGGCGTCGGTGACGATGCGTCGGCGCAGGTTGTATTCGGACTGGGTCGAGTCGAAGTACGAATAAGTGCCTTGGGTATTGGCGTGCCACAGGTCGACGGTGGCACCGGCCAAGGGTTGGCCATCGGCGTCGAACACCTGGCCCTGGAGGAACATCACCACGCCCGGGTCGCGGCCGTCGTCCATGCGCGCCTCACCTTCGGACAGGGGGGCGCCGGCCACGTACAGCGGCCCTTCGATGGTGCGCGGGGTGCCGCCGCCGAGGCCGGCTTCGGCGTCCTTGGCGTCCTGCAGCAGGTCGAGGAAGTGCTCGATGCCCAGGCCCGCAGCCACCAGGCCCGCCTCGTTGCGCCCGCCCAGGCGGTTGAGGTAGTCGACCGCGTGCCAGAACTCGTCCTCGCTGACCTCCAGGTCTTCGATCAGGCGTGCCGTGTCCTGCAGCACCCGCAGGATGATCTGTTTGAAGCGCGGGTTGCCTTCGGCATTGCCAAGGCCGGCCACTTGCTCGAAGAAAGCCTGGATTTCGGGGGTGTGGGAAATCTTCACGGTCATGTTGCTCACCTCGTATTGTTCTTGTCAGGTAGTCGCGGCGTCAGGGCGGTTCAGCGGTCGTCGGCGTGGATCGACGAGGGGTGGCGGCACAGGCCGTCGACCTCGATGTCCATGTACGGGAACAGCGGCAGCTGCATCAGCGTGTCGTGCAGCGCCTCGACGCTGGGCACGTCGAACACGCTGTAGTTGGCGTAGTGCCCGGCGATGCGCCACAGGTGGCGCCAGGTGCCCTCGCGCTGCAGGCGCTGGGCCAGTTCCTTCTCGTCGGCCTTCAGTTGCGCGGCCTTGGCCGGGTCCATGTCGACCGGCAGTTTCACGGTCATCTTCACGTGGAACAGCATGGGGTTCTCCTTCTCGGTTATCGGCGGGCGAAGCGCGCCAGGCGCACTTCATCCAGGCTCAGGCCCAGGCCCGGGGTGCGCGGCACATGCAGCTGGAAGTCGTGGTACTGCGGCGGCTCGTTGACGATCTCTTCGGTCAGCAGCAGCGGGCCGAACAGCTCGGTGCCCCAGGTCAGCTGGCGCAGGGTGAGGAAAGCGTGGGCCGAGGCCAGGGTGCCGACCGAGCCTTCGAGCATGGTCCCGCCGTACAGGGCGATACCGGCCGCTTCGGCGATCTGCGCGGTGCGCAGCACGGCGCGCGGACCGCCGTTCTTGGCGATTTTCAGGGCGAAGATGCTGGCGGCGCCATCGGCGGCCAGGCTGAAGGCGTCCTCGACGCTTTCGATGGATTCGTCGGCCATGATCGGCGCCGGGCTGCGCTGGTTCAGGCGGATCTGCCCGCCGCGGTTGATGCGCGAAATCGGCTGCTCGATCAGGTCGATGCCGTTGTCGCCCAGCACCTGGCAGGCGCGAATGGCCTGGGACTCGTCCCAGTACTGGTTGACGTCGACCCGCACGCTGGCGCGCTCGCCCAGCTCACGCTTGATCGCCACCACGTGCTTGAGGTCCTGCTCCAGCGGGTTGGCGCCGACCTTCAGCTTGAACAGCCGGTGGCGGCGGATTTCCAGCATGTGCTCGGCCTCGGCGATGTCGCGGGCGGTGTCGCCGCTGGCCAGGGTCCAGGCCACTTCCAGGCTGTCGCGCACGCGCCCGCCGAGCAGTTCGCTGACCGGCAGGCCCAGGCGCTTGCCCTGGGCGTCGAGCAGCGCGCTCTCGATGCCGGACTTGGCGAAGGTGTTGCCCTTGGCCAGCTTGTCGAGCTTGAGCATGGCGGCGTTGATGTTGTCGGCCGGAAGACCGATCAGCGCCGGCGCCAGGTGCGCGTCGATGTTGGCCTTGATGCCTTCGGGGCTTTCGTAGCCGTAGGCCAGGCCGCCGATGGTGGTGGCCTCGCCGAGGCCTTCCACGCCGTCGCTGCATTTCAGGCGCAGGATCACCAGGGTCTGCTGTTGCATGGTGTGCATCGCCAGCTTGTGCGGGCGGATGGTCGGCAGGTCGACGATGATCGCGTCGATGCGCTCGATCAGGGCGTTTGTCATGGTTCCAGGGTCCCGTGAAATCGGCCTGCAGGTCGCAGATCCGATACTACATTTACTTGATTATTCAAGCATTGCGCGAGACCCTGAGGGCCGTCCAATATCAAATGAATCTCCCACCATACCCAGGAGGTCTGATGGAGCTGCGCCACCTTCGCTACTTCAAGGTCCTGGCGGAAACCTTGAACTTCACCCGCGCCGCCGAGCTGCTGCACATCGCCCAGCCGCCGCTGAGCCGGCAGATCGGCCAGCTCGAGGAACAGCTCGGTACCTTGCTGGTGGTGCGCGAGCGGCCGCTGCGCCTGACCGAAGCCGGGCGCTTCTTCTATGAGCAGACCTGCACCCTGCTGCAGCAGCTGGACAATATCAGCGACAACACCCGGCGTATCGGCCAGGGCCAGCGCCAGTGGCTGGGCATCGGCTTTGCCCCGTCGACCCTGTACACCGTGCTGCCGGAGCTGATCCGCGAGCTGCGCCAGGACAGTGAGCTGGAGCTGAGCCTGAGCGAGATGACCACCTTGCAACAGGTCGAGGCCCTGAAAAGCGGCCGCATCGACATCGCCTTCGGCCGCATCCGCATCGACGACCCGGCCATCGTGCAACAGGTGCTGCGCGAAGACCCGTTGGTGGCCGTACTGCCCAAGGGCCATGCCCTGGCCGGCGCGCCCCTGTCGCTATCGCAGCTGGCGCGGGAGGCCTTCATCCTCTACCCGGCCAACCCCCGGCCCAGCTATGCCGACCACATCCTGGCGCTGTTCGCCCACCACGGCATGAGCATCAAGGTCAGCCAATGGGCCAATGAATTGCAGACCGCCATCGGCCTGGTTGCCGTTGGCCTCGGTGTGACGCTGGTGCCGGACTCGGTACAGCGCCAGCACCGCACCGATATCGAGTACGCCAGGCTGCTCGACAGCAGCGCCGTCAGCCCGATCATCCTCAGCCGACGCAAAGGCGACATGAGCCCGATGGTGCAACGCTGCCTGGCGCTGATCGCGCAGCAGGCCGTTTGACCCTAGCGTTGGGTTTCACATGACGTAGCATCATCCATGTCCTGACGAGCGATCGTTTGCCACGCCTCGGTCGCTGTTTTCTAATGCCTGCAAACTACCAGACAGCCTCCAGGAAGCGCCTGCAATGATTCACGGAAAAACCCCAGCTCAATGGTGCGCCTCACACCCCTTGATCGAGGACCTGATGGCGCTGCGGGAAACCCAATGGTTCAACCCGGCTATCGCGCCTGCGGCCCAGGCCCTGGGCGACGTCGGCCTGACGGCGGCCGACGTGCAGGCCGCCAGTGCCCGACTGCAACGCTTCGCGCCGTACCTGGCGACGGTGTTCCCGGACACGGCGGCCAGCGCCGGGATCATCGAATCGCCGTTGCGACCATTGCCCAACCTGCAGCGCAGCTTGCTGCAAGAGGCTGGCCTGGCACCTGGCGGAGCGCTGTGGCTCAAGGCCGACAGCGAACTGCCTATTTCCGGTTCGATCAAGGCCCGTGGCGGTATCCATGAAGTCCTCAAGCATGCCGAGGACCTGGCCCTGGAAGCCGGCCTGATTACCCTGGAAAGCGATTACCGGGTGCTGGCCGACGCGCCGGCGCGGCAGTTCTTCAGCCAGTACAAGGTGGCGGTCGGTTCCACCGGCAACCTCGGCCTGTCGATCGGCATCATGAGTGCCAAGCTCGGCTTCCAGGCCACCGTGCACATGTCGGCCGATGCCCGGCAGTGGAAGAAGGACAAGCTGCGCGCCAACGGCGTGACCGTGGTCGAACATCAGTCGGACTACAGCGTGGCGGTGGAACAAGGGCGCCAGCAAGCCGCTGGCGACCCGCTGTGCTACTTCGTCGATGACGAGAATTCGCCGCACCTGTTCCTCGGTTATGCCGTGGCCGCCGAGCGGCTGGCACGGCAATTCGAGGACCAGGGCATCGCGGTCGATGCCGAGCACCCGCTGTTCGTCTACCTGCCCTGCGGCGTTGGCGGCGGGCCTGGCGGTGTGGCGTTCGGCCTGAAGCTGGTGTTCGGTGACCATGTGCATTGCCTCTTCGCCGAGCCCACCCACTCGCCGTGCATGCTGCTGGGGGTCTACACCGGCCTGCATGATGAAGTGTGCGTCCAGGACTTCGGCATCGACAACGTCACCGCCGCCGACGGGCTGGCGGTGGGCCGCCCGTCCGGCTTCGTCGGCAAGGCCATGCAGCGTCTGCTCGACGGTTACTACACGGTGACCGACGAAGCACTCTACCGCCTGCTGGTGCTGGCCCACGACCAGGAACAGGCGCGCCTGGAGCCCTCGGCGCTGGCCGGTGTACCGGGCATGGTGCGGGTGCTGCAGGCCACCCCTTACCTTGACCGCATGGCGCTGTCGCCGGCGCGCCTGGCCAATGCCACGCACCTGGTCTGGGGCACCGGCGGCAGCATGGTGCCTGCCGAGGAATACGCGGCCTACCTGGCCAAAGGCCGGAGCTGACGGCATGCGCGAGCTCAGCGGTGCCCACCTGGCCAACCTGCATACCTTCCTGGTCGCGGCGCGGCACCTGAGCTTTGCCCGGGCCGCCGATGAGCTGTGCCTGACCGCCAGTGCGGTCAGCCACCGCATCGCGCGGCTGGAGGACGAGCTGGCGCTGAAACTGTTCCAGCGCCTGCCGCGCAGGGTGGTGCTGACCGAGGACGGCGAGCGCGTCTATCGCACCATGCAGCAGGCCATGGACGCGCTGACCGAAGCGGTGCAGGCACGCTCGGACGAACAGGTGGCCGGGCAACTGACGTTCCATGTGCGGCCGTCGGTGGCGCAGTGCTGGCTGGTGCCGAAGCTTGCCGACTTCACTGCCCGCTATCCGGATATCCAACTGGATATCCGCGTGGGCAATGAGCGTATCGACTACCGCACGCGGCAGGTCGACCTGCTGCTGTGCTATTCGGACGGCGAACATCCCGGGTTGGTCAGTACGCGGTTGATGCCCGAACGGATTGCCCCGGTCTGCTCGGCCCAGTACGCGCGGCAGCTGGGCCTTACGGATGGCCCGGATGCCTTGGGCGACAGTACTTTGCTGCACGATGTGGCGGCCTGGGACAACGCCGCCTTCGATGCCGAGTGGCAGCTGTGGATGCGTGCAGCGGGTTGGCACCGGGCGTTGCCGTCGCGCTTTCTGACCTTCGACCGCTCCGACCTGTGCAGCCTGGCGGCCATGCACCATGCGGGGATTGCCATGGGCCGCGAGCAGTTGGTGCGTGAGCGGGTGACCAGGGGTGAGTTGGTGCTGCCGTTCGGGGATTTCTTGCAGGTAGGCAAGCATGGTTATTACCTGGTTCATCCGGGGCATGAGCCGACGCCACGGCGGTTGCAGGTGCTGATCCAGTGGCTCAAGGGCGTTGCCAGCCTTTGAGGTGGCTTTACTGGCCCTATCGCCGGCAAGCCGGCTCCCACAGGTCCTCCACAGTTCTTGAAGGCTGTGGGGTACCTGTGGGAGCCGGCTTGCCGGCGATAGGGCCACCACTGCCTGCAGTTCTCCTTCGTTTGATCAGGCGGTCGATCATTCAACCGCGCAACGCCGCCTCGATCGCCGCCACATCGATCTTGCCCATGGTCAACATCGCGTCGAAGGCCCGTTTGGCCGCGGCCTTGTCAGGGTTGCCAATCGCCTCGATGAGAATGCGTGGGCAGATCTGCCAGGAGATGCCCCACCTGTCCTTGCACCAGCCACAGACGCTCGCTTCACCGCCGTTGCTGACGATGGCCTCCCACAGGCGGTCGGTTTCCGCCTGGTCCTCGGTACTGACCTGGAACGAAAACGCCTCGCAATGCTTGAATGTCGGGCCGCCGTTGAGCCCAACGCAGGGAATGCCCATGACCGTGAACTCGACGGTAATTACATCGCCGGCCTTGCCCGACGGGTAGTCGCTCGGCGCCGGATGCACGGCCAGTACCCGGCTGTCGGGGAAGGTGCTGGCGTAGAAGTTCGCGGCTTCTTCGGCGTCCTGGTCGAACCACAGGCAAATCGTGTTCTTGGCAGTCATGGTCGGACTCCTGGGAGTCAAGAGTGAACCATTGAGTCTAGCCCTTGCGCCTGGTCTGGCGACGCCCAGGGCCTGCGTTTCGTCGCACGCAGCCTGTACGATTCACGTTCAGAACAATCCTACGCATCTTAGTGAAATGCCCTACAAGCCACCCCCTTCACTGGACTGTCTGACAACCCCATCATCCCTGGCGAACCTAACAAGCGACTCTACGCAGGGAGAATCAGGTTTGTCCGACTTCGAAGCGAAGCTGCAGCACCTCACCGCCGAACAGATCGAGGTGTTGTACAGCGAGTACATCAGCGGTGAAAAAATTGCCCTCTTGATCGAGCGCTACGGCATCGACGTGGCCCCCAGCAGCCTGATCAAGGCCTTTCCTCCTGTGCCTTCTGCGGCGCTGGCCTGCCCCTACTGCAAAGTCAGCCTGTTCGAACGGCGCAAAAGCAGAACGACCCACCGTTGGAACGAGAGCATGGCGTTCTGCAAAACTTGCACACACCGCCATTACTATCCTGGCCGTTCCCGCTGGCGGCGCGATTGCACCTGCCAACCCTGCCTGAACGCGCGCGAGCAGGCCAAACAGGCACAGGCCGTCGACCAGCGCAGGCGGATCAAGGCGCATTGGTCGCTGGCGAATCGAAAACCGCTGGCCCTGCACAGGCTTTCGTTCACCCACAAGCTGCAGTTGCTGGCCATGCTCGAAGTGCGCATGGACGCCCGGAACAATTTCCTGGCCCCGGCAGAACAGCTGCACCTAGACGTTCGTGTCAGCCCTTCCACGGCCATGGACGCCGCGATACTGCAGGCGCTGCACGAGGCGTCGATCCTGTTGGTAGACCCTGACTCGCCACTGGATGCCTTCAGCGACGACCTGACCCCCAAGGCATGGCGAGACAAAGTGCGCTGGGTCGCCAATGTCAGCCTGGACGGCCAGCAGCGTGCGGGACTGGCCCCCCTGTACCGCGTAATGCACAAGGAACTGTCCGGCGGCCCATTGCCCCAATGGAGCGTGCAGATCATCGCGATGATCGAGGCGCTGTCGAATGAAGAGGTGTGCGCCTACATCGCCGCCCGGTGCGCGGAACATGGGTTGCCCTTCGAAGCCCGGAAAAAGGCCGCCGAGATAACCACGCAACTGCTTCAGGACCACCCTGTGCGCCACGTCTGTTCGCTGGCCAACAGCGCCATACGCGGAGCACTCTCATACATTGCACGCGCCCACGTGACCAAGCTGCACGCCAGCAACACCATTCCCGCCAGCATGCTGGCGATGGGCGAACGGGCGCTCAGGCAGCAATGGCAGTTCAGCCCATCGGGCTACGACACCCACTCGCCGCGCTCCAGCCTCAACCAACTGCTGTTCGACGTGTTGCTGCAGCAGGATGACCATGGCCTGGAGCGCAAGATCGGCGACTACATTGCCCAGCTTCCCCTTCACCCTTCTTAGCCCTTTCGGGCGGGCAAGCCCGCGTCTGCAGATTTTTTGCAGAGGGCTTGCCGGTGGAGGCGCTCTAGCCCGCCACTTGCAACATTCTGCAGACAATTCCTGCATTCAGCAGTGAACCTGCTGACAAAAAAGCGGTCTTTGGCTGACGGTCTATTCACCGACCAGTTCGCCGGCCCCTTCATGATCATGCGTCACCGGGCCTATTTTTCCTGTTGCAGCGAAGACCCCACATGCCTGAATCCCGCCCAGCCACCCTCGCCCTCCCAGCCCTGCGCGGCACCTTGCTCGCCGCCCTGGTGGCCCTCGCCACCCCCGTGCATGCCGAAGAGCCGGCCAGCGATGCGCGTTGGGTCAGTGACAGTTTGAGCACCTACGTGCGCAGCGGCCCGACCGACGGCCACCGTATCGTCGGCACGCTCAAGTCCGGGCAGAAACTCACCTTGGTCGGCAGCCAGGGCAACTACAGCCAGGTGCGCGGGCAGAGCGGCGACCTGGTGTGGATCCTCACCAGCGACCTGCAGTCGGTGCCGGGCCAGGGCGAGCGACTACCGCAGCTGGATGCTCAGGTGGCTGAGCTGTCCGGGCAGTTGAAGACCATCGACGACAGCTGGAAGAACCGGGTGCAGGGCATGCAGGAGACCCTGGATTCGCGCAAGCAGCTGGTCGATGAACTGGAAGCGCGCAACAAGTCGCTCAACGAGCAGCTCGACCAGGCCCAGTCGAAGCTGCGCGACACCCAGGCGCAGCTGGGGGACGAGAATAAACAGGTAATGATGCGCTATATGGTCTACGGCGGCAGCATTGCTGGCGCGGGATTGCTGATGGGGCTGATCCTGCCGGCGTTGACCCGCGGGCGGAAGAAGAACGACCGCTGGTTCTGAGGGCATGCCTGGGTTTTTGCGGTGGCGTTGAGATCGAGCGCCGCCCGCGCGGCGCATCGCGGATAAATCCGCTCCTACATTTGTTGCAACGTGCCTATGCCTGATAGGCCATGGTTGTCCGCCTTTGGCGCCCGGCGAAAAATCGCATCGGGCCTGTAGGAGCGGATTTATCCGCGATGCGCCGCACAGGCGGCGCTCGATTTGCGCGGCAACATCACACCCCCGCCATGCACCCGATGCACACGCAGCTCTCGCTCACTTGTTACGCGCCTTGTTGTAAATGGTCTTGGCCTGGTCAGCCGAGGCCTGGCACTGGGTCATGTCACCTGCTTTCTGAGCATCCTTGGCATTTTGCAAATGCACCTTGTAGTCATGGGCCATCCCTCCATGCAGTGCCTGACCACTGGTTTTGAAAATGTCTTCCAGCTCCTTGATCTTCGCCTCGCAATTGCTGGCAGGGTCGGCATGGGCGGCAAAACTCAATACGGAAGCAATCACCAGCAGTGTCATGGATTTCATGAAACGTTCTCCTGGGAAATGGGAAGGTCATCGAGAAACATTGGCTCGATGCAGAAAAAAGCATAACCCTCCTCAGCGCCCGACGCGTCACTTCAGCCCAGCGGTTGTGCCCCCTCGGCAACCAGAAAGTCGATGAACACACGCACCCGCAATGGCATGTGCCGCGCCTGAGGGTAAATCAGCATGAATGGCCGTGAAGTGCCGCCGTACTCGGCCAACACCTCCACCAGCTCGCCGTTGTCCAGCGCGTCCTGCACCGTAAAGCGGTATGCCTGCATCAACCCACCGCCATGGCGAACCAGGATCGTGGTGGCCAGGAAATCGCCCAGGCAGGTCAAACCGCCCTGCGTCTGCACCTCCAGTTCATGGCCATCCCGGCGAAAGCTCCACGCTGGCCTCCGCCCACTGCTGGCCAGTTCGAACTGGATGCACTCATGCTGGGCGAGGTCTTCCGGCACCTGCGGCGCCCCCTTGCGCGCCAGGTAGGCGGGGGTGGCCACCACCACCAACTCGGCATCCTCCAGGCGCCTGGCCACCAGGCGAGAGTCGGCGGGCTCGCGACCCCGAATGGCTAGGTCGAAGTGTTCTTCGGTGAAGTCCACATTGCGATTGCTGACATGCACGTCTACCTGCACATGCGGGTAGCGCTCACGAAACCGGGGCAGTAGCGGCAGCAAGCGATGGTGGGCATAGGGCGTCGGCGCACTGATACGCAAGCGGCCACTGGGCAGCACCTGGCCCCCGGTCACCTGGCGTTGGGCCTCGACCAGTTGCCCGAGGGCCTGGCGACACTGCTGGTAGTACGCCTGCCCTGCCTCGGAAAGGCGCATCTGCCGCGTAGTGCGCACGAACAAGCGCACCCCCAGGCGTTCTTCCAGGCGCGCCACGCTGCGGCTTACCGCCGCTGGCGTGACACCTGCCTCGATAGCGGCGGCGGTGAAGCTGCCATGGTCGGCGGCCAGGCAGAACAACTCCAGGCTGCCCAGTTGAAGATCGTCGAAGTGGCGCGTCATGCTGGCTCGATTGATTACACGGTGTATCGATTGAAATGCCATCTGGCTTATTTTTCAAGCATGGGTTGCAACCTACAGTGGTCACCACACCGAGCCACCGGCTCACCTACTGGAGAACGCACACATGACCCAGCCAAGAACCGTCATCATCACCGGAGCCTCCAGCGGCCTCGGTTTTGCCCTCGCCGAAGCCTTCCTCGCCCGTGGCGACAACGTCGTCGGCAATGCCCGCAGCCAGGCACGCCTGGACCAGGCCGCCGCGCGGCTCGGCCAGCCGCAACGCTTCGTCGGCGTGGCCGGCGACATCGCCCTGGCCGAGACGGCCCGGCGCTTGTTCGAAGTGGCCCTTGAGACCTTCGGTGCAGTCGACATCCTGATCAACAACGCCGGGATTTTCATCTCCAAACCGATCGCCGACTACACCGAGGAAGACGTCGATACCCTGGTCGGCACCAACCTCAAGGGCTTCTTCTACCCGGCGCAGGCGGCGGCACGGATCATGGCCGAACAGGGTCACGGGCATATCGTGGCCATCACGGCGTCCATCGCGCTGCAGCCAGATACTCGGGTACCTGCGCTGTTGCCGGTGCTGGTCAAGGGCGGCTTGAACCAGGCGGTCAAGGGGCTGGCCCTGGAGCTGGCGTCCAGCGGCGTGCAGGTCAATGCGGTGGCCCCCGGGATCATCGACACACCGCTGCACAGCGGCAATGTCGAAGGCCTCGGTGCATTGTCGCCCAGTGGCCGGACCGGCTCGCCGCAGGATGTGGTGGATGCCGTGCTGTACCTGACCGATGCGCGCTTCGTCAGCGGCGTCATCCTGCCGGTAGACGGCGGCAGCACCGCCGGCACCTGGCACTGAACAAAGGAGTTGAAGCCATGCCTTATGTACATATTCGGGTGACCGACGAAGGCGTCAGTGCCGAGCACAAGCGCCAGTTGATCGAAGGCACGACCCGGTTGCTGCAACAGGTGCTGGGCAAGCCGCCGGCCAGTACCTTCGTGGTGATCGAGGAGGTGCCGACGGATAACTGGGGGGTGGGTGGGGAGACGGTGACCGCGGTGCGGCAGCGAGAGCGGGGTTGAGAACTGGGGCCGCTTTGCGGCCCAATCGCCGGCAAGCCGGCTCCCACAGGGAAACGCGGTGCTGTCTTTGTGGGAGCCGGCTTGCCGGCGATTGGGCTGCGCAGCAGCCCCCTTACTGGCGCAACCGCTCCAGGGCCTCCAGCACATAGCCGGTGGCCCTTTCCACCTCCCCTTCCCGGCAGGCAATCCCCAATTGCCGCCACAACCCAGGCCGCAGCGGCCGACGCACAATGCGTCGGTCCAGCCCCGGCGCCTCGCCTTCCTGGGGCAACAAGGTGGCGCCATAACCGGCCCCCACCAGGCTCTTGATCGCATCGTTGTAGTTCAGCTCGATCCGCGGCTCGGGGTACAACCCGGCGGCGGCGAACCACTCACCGATCACCCGCGACAGCTGGGTGCTGCTGTCATTGAGAATCAACGCGCGCTGCCCCAGCCAGGCTGGGCTGACCCTGGCCGGCGGCTGCCAGTCGGCAGGCACGTAGGCCAGGATCGGGTCGCGCCGCCAGGGGGTGACCTTGACGCCCTTGCCCGCCACCTGCGGCAAGGCCACCAGGCCGATGTCCAGCGCGCCTTCGCGCAGCCGCGCCAGGGACGCCTGGGAGGTCAGCACCTGCACTTGCACGTCGATACCCGGGTGCGCCACCCGCAGGTGCTCCAGTGCCTTGGGCAACAGGTGGGCGATGGCACCGGTCGAAGCACCCAGGCGCACCCGGCCGGTCAGGCCTTCGACTTGCCGGCGCACTTCGTCCAGCGCAAGGTCGGCGTCGGCCAGCAGGCGCCGGGCGCGGGCCAGCAGGGTATCGCCGATGGCCGTCGGGCGGACCTGGTTGCGATTACGGGTCAGCAGCGGCGCACCGACCCGCGCCTCCAGCTCGGCGACGTGCAGGCTGATGGTCGGGGGCGCCAGGTTGAGCTGGCGGGCGGCCTCGGCAAACGAGCCGAGGTCGGCGATGACCACCAGGGTGCGCAGGCGGTCGAGGCTGATTTCGCGCATGGGGACGTTCCTGACAAGGCATAACGTTCAGAAAAAATGAATGACAGCATCATGATATTCAAATTTCCTTTACCAAGGCGACAGGCGAGCATAGGCCAACTTCTCCACACCGGACCCCGACCATGCGCACCCCTGTTGTCTTCATCGATGGCGACCAAGGCACCACCGGCCTGCAGATCCATGCCCGCCTGCACGGCCGCGACGACCTGCAGCTGCTGACCCTGCCCGAAGCCGAGCGTAAAGACCCGCTGCGCCGCAGCGAAGCGATCAACAGCGCCGACATCGCCCTGCTCTGCCTGCCCGACGACGCCGCCCGCGAGGCCGTCGCCACGATCCGCAACCCGGCAGTGCGGGTGATCGATGCCAGCTCCGCGCACCGCACCACCCCAGGTTGGGTCTATGGCCTGCCGGAGCTGGACGCGCAGCAGCCCGAGCGCATTGCCCAGTCCACTCGCGTCAGCAACCCCGGCTGCTACCCCACCGGCGCCATCGCCCTGCTGCGTCCGCTGGTCCAGGCCGGCCTGCTGCCGGCTGACTATCCGCTGAGCATCCACGCCATTTCGGGTTACTCCGGGGGTGGCCGGGCGGCGGTCGAGCGCCATGAACAGCAAGGCGACGCGTCGGCGCCTACCCTGCAGATGTATGGCCTGGATCTGGCGCACAAGCATGTGCCGGAAATCCAGCGGCACGCTGGCCTGTCGGCTCGGCCGGTGTTCCTGCCGGGGTATGCCGCCTATCGCCAGGGCATCGTCCTGAGCATCCCGCTGCAGCTGCGTCTGCTGCCTGGCCAGGTGAGCGCCGCACAGCTGCAGGCTTGCCTTGAGCGGCACTATCAAGGTGCCCGCCATGTGCAGGTAATGCCCCTGCACCAGCACGGCCCGGCCACCGCGCTCGACCCCGAAGCGCTGAACGACAGCAACGACCTGCGTCTGGCGCTGTACGCCAACCCCGAGCACGGCCAGGTGCTGCTGACGGCGGTGTTCGACAACCTGGGCAAAGGGGCCTCGGGCGCGGCGGTGCAGAACCTCGACCTGATGCTCGCGGCGCTGCAGACACGAGGCTGAACCGGTAAAAAGGGTTTAGACTGTGCACCCCGTGCCAACCCGGCGCGGGGTGATCCAACAGCCGCCGGAGCCCGTCCCCCGATGTTCATCCTGAGCCGCCTCGACAGCGTGCCGCCCGAGTCCTTCCAGAACCAGATCCGCGAACTGGTGATCCACCATGTGGGCGAACTGAGCAGTGTCGCCATTCGTGCCGACAACCCGCTGTACCCGCTGTACCAGTACGGTGTCGGCATGGAGGTGCATCAGTACCTGCAGGCCATGGACGGCACCCGCGGCCTGGCCGTGGCGCTGACCCTGGCGCTGGACGCCGAGGCGCCGGACCAGCTGCTTGGCTTCGCCTTGACCCTGCCTGCCCAGGACAACCCGCAGGCCTGTGCCCTGGCCTTTCTTGCCGTGGTGCCCGCTCATCGTCGCCAAGGCGTCGGCCGCGCCTTGCTGGGCGATGTACAGAAGCGCTTCGCCAGCGTCGAGCTGAACGCCTTCGCGCACCAGGTGCCGTGGTTCGAGGCCATGGGCATGCAGGTGGTGGCGGCCAGCGGGCCGCAGGTATTGATGAGCAGTACCGGGCAGGCCAGCGGCGCGCTGATCGGGCGGCTGGACATTGCGCCGATCTACCAGACCACCGAGGTGCATCAGATTCATACTTACCTGCTCAATCAGCAGGGTGAGGATGCGATGATCGAGGCGGAACAGCAGCGTGATGAGTGGCTGGATGAGTTGGCAGTGCTGGCGCGTGAGTGTGTGAAGCAGCGCAAGACCGTCCATTGAGTTATTGGTGGCTGCTTTGCAGCCCTTTCGCGACACAAGGCCGCTCCTACAGGGACCGCGTGATTTTTGTAGGAGCGGCCTTGTGTCGCGAAAGGGCCGCAGAGCGGCCCCAGCAATCTTCAGCCATGCACCCACCGCCGATGCAGCCCGCGCGCCAGGGCATCGAGCATGAACCCCAGCACACCAATCAGCAGCACCATCGCCATCAGCTCCGAGTACGCCAGCCGGTCGCGGGTATCGAGAATGAAATACCCAAGCCCCGCACTCACCCCCAGCATCTCGCACGGCACCAGCACGATCCACAGGATGCCGATCGCCAGGCGCACGCCGGTCAGTACATGGCCGATCACCCCGGGGACGATCACCTTGCACAAGGTCTCCCAGCGCGTGGCGCTGAGGCTGCGGCTCAATTGCAGCCAACGCGGGTCCAGCTGGCGCACGCCCGCCGCGGTATTGAGCAGGATCGGCCACAAGGCGGCAAAGGCCAGCAGGAAGTAGATCGGCTGGTCGCCCACCCCCATCAGCATCACCACCACCGGCATCCACGACAGCGGCGAGATCATCCGCAGGAACTGGAACGCCGGCGTGGTCGCGGCCTCCAGGTGCCGGTAGCTGCCCACCAGCAGGCCCAGCGGCACACCGATCAGCAACGCCAGCAACAGCCCGACCAGGATCCGCTTCAGGCTGACCCAGACATGCCCATAGACCTCGCCCTGCCCCAGCAGCTCGATCAGGCTGGCCAGGGTCGCCTGGGGCGAGAAGCGCGCCGACAGGCCGTCGGCCTCGCCAAACATCGCGACACCAGCCCACCACAGCACCAGCAACCCCAGCAAACCCACCAGCCCCAGGCCGGCATGTACGACGTGCTTGCGCATCAGACCACGAACTCCTCGCTGCGCTCGAAGTTGTCGGCGATGCCGAACACCGATGGCCCACCGACGGCCGCGATGGCGTTGCGCACGAAGCGCTCGTCGACCAGGTCGCGGGCCGTCTGGGCCGGGTCCAGGCCGGCGAGGAAGGCGTTGTCGCCTTCGATCAGGGTGTGCTTGAGGCGCTTGACCAGTTCCTCGGTGTAGCTGGGGAACGGGTATGGCTGGAAGTCGATGCGCTTCTCGTCCCATTGCTGGTGGCGGATGGCGCCGCTGGCGATGTAGCCGGCACGGTCTTCGGCGGCCGGGGCCAGCACCTTGGTCAGCACCGCCGGCTCGTGCGGGGTGTACTTGTTGGGGCCGGCCTTGGACAGCAGCGCGGCGGCTTCGGCGCGGTGGTCGCGGGTCCAGTGCTGGGCCTTGACGATGGCGTTGACCACCTTCTGCGACCACTCGGGGCGGTTGTTCAGGTCATGTTCGTGCATGAACACCACGCAGCACGCGTGGTTGCGCCAGACGTCGCCGGTAAAACGCTGCACCCGCCCGACCTTGAGGTTCTCGGCCAGGGCGTTGAACGGTTCGGCGACGATGTACCCGGCAATGCGCTTGCTGGCCAGGGCCGGCGGCATGTCCGAGGGTGGCAGCACCAGCAGGTTGACCTCGTTGGTCGCCAGTGGCGCATTGGCCGGTTTCGATACCGGGGTCAGGCCGTTGTCGTTGAGCATCTGCTGCAGCACCACGTTGTGGATCGAATACCAGAACGGGATAGCCACCGTCTTGCCGCCCAGTTGCTGCAGGTCGGTGATGTCGGGCGCCACGGTCAGGCCCGAGCCGCCGACGTGGTTCCACGCCACCACCTTGGCCGGCACCTTGCTGGCGTAACGCGCCCACACGGTCATCGGCGACAGCAGGTGAATGACGTTGACCTGGCCTGAGATGAAGGCCTCGATCACCTGGGCCCAGCTGCGCAGCAGCACCGGGCGCTCGGCCTTGATGCCTTCGGCCTCGAACAGGCCGTTGTTGTGCGCGACCAGCAGTGGCGTGGCGTCGGTGATCGGCAGGTAGCCGATGCGCACCGGCGCATCCGGCTCTGCGGCGGCGCGCGCCTGCAGGCTCGACAGCAAGGGTACGGCGCCGGCGGCGGTGAGCATGGCACTGAGCTTGAGGAAGTCGCGACGCGACGTGGAGGAACAGCAGTCATCCATGCACATGGGCAGGCTCCGAAGGCAACGAGGGGGAAGAGTTTTCGTCTGAGCGGCTGGCCCGCCGAAGGGTTTTGAGTATCTCGATGCGCAGCGCGCCCAGCTCCTCGACCCGCTGTGCCCGGGGTTGCGGCAGGTCGATGGACCATTGGCCGAGGATGTGCGCCGGGTGGTTGCCCAGTAGCAGCACCCGGTCGGACAACAGCAGGGCTTCGTCGATATCGTGGGTAATCAGCACCGCTGCAGTGTTGTGGGTGCTGATCAGTTGCAGCAACAGTTGCTGCATGTCGGCGCGGGTGACTTCGTCAAGGGCACCGAAGGGTTCGTCGAGCAGCAGCACTTCGGGCTGGCGTGCCAGGCAGCGAGCCAGGGCAGTGCGCTGCGCCATGCCGCCGGACAGTTGCGCCGGGTACTGGTTGCGCGCATGGGCCAGGCCCACGGCGCTGATCGCATGGTCGATGCGCGCGCGGCGCTCGGCCGCAGCCAACTTGGGCTGGCGGGCGAAATCCAGGCCGAAGGCGACGTTCTTTTCAAGGCTCAGCCAAGGCAGCAGGCTCGGGTCCTGGAAGGCCACCGCCAGACGCGGGTGCGGACCTTGCAGCGCCTGGCCGTGCAGGGTCACGCTACCGCTGCGCGGCGGCTGCAAGCCCGCCAGCACCCGCAGCAGGCTGGACTTGCCGACCCCGCTGGGACCGAGGATGGTCACCACCTCGCCTGGCGCCAGTTGCAGGTCGAAACGCGCCAGCACCGCCTGCCAGCCGCCCTCGCGCGGGTAGCCCAGGCTGATATCGCGGGCTTCGAGTAACGCGTGGCTCATGCAGTGGCCGCCTGGCGGTGCAGTTCGGCGCGCAGTTGCACCAGGCTTGGGGTGACGATGGGGACGAACGCCGATTCACGCCAACGGCGTGCGAAGCCTGAGCCGAATTCGTCGAGGTAGGCCTTGCCGCCACTGGCCTGCAATTCGAGCTGCACGGCGTCGGCCGCGCTTTCGGCGAGGGTGATGCGCAGCTTGAACAGCGCCGCCGGCTGGCCCTGGAAACGCCCGTCGAGCAGGCCCTGCTTGAGCTCGGTCACGGTGTTTTCCAGGCGTTCCTTGAGGACCTGGCGGTGCTCTTCCAGGAACGACAGGCGACCATGCAGGTGCTCGTGCACTTCGTCCAGCGAACGGCGCGCCAGGCCGATGGCCATGCCGCACTGCAGCGCGAGGAACGCCGGGCGCACCTTGGGCAGGAATTCGCGGGCGTTTTCGTGCAGCAGCCAGTCGCGGCCGAGCGCCACCTGGTGGAAGGCCAGTGCCGCCGTGTTGCTCGACTGCAGGCCCATCAGTTGCAGGTCGTCGGAGCGCTCCAGGCCCTGTGCCTGTGAAGGGATCGCCAGTACGAAGGGTGCGCCGCCCGCATCGTCTTCGATGGCGGAGGCCACCACGAAGCCGCTCTTGCGCAGGTTGGTTACCCAGTGCAGTCGGCCTTCGAGGGCCCAGCCGTCGGCCTCGGGGCGGCCACGTACCTGCAGCGCCTCGATGCCGGAAAGAAACTTCATGGCATTGGAAAGGCCCGTGGCACCGGCCAGCTCGCCGGTCAGCAGGCTCGGCAGCAAGCGCGCGCGCAGGGCCTGGTTGGGGCTTTGCAGCAGGTATTCGATAAAGGCACGCTGGCCCCAGCAGACGAAGGCAGTTGCCAGCGAACGACTGGCGATCGCGGCAATGGCTTCGACGGCGTCGGTCACCTCCCCCCCACTGCCCCCCAGTGCCGGGTCGACACCGATGCGCAGCAGTTGCGACTCGGCAATCTGCGCCAGCACCCACTGCGGGTCGCACTGGCCCTGGTCGATGGCCTCGGCATTGGCATCCAGCCACGTGGCAAATGCAGCATCAAGCATATCCCTACTCCTTTTGAAAACGCGGGCGCCACGGCGCCCCGCGCGGTTTATGCAGAAGGCTGCCAGCGGTACTTGCCGAGCTCGTCGTTGAGCGGCGTCTGGGCGAACACATTAGCAAAGTTGCACAGGGTTGCGAGGCTGACCCCGAGAATCACTTCCAGGGCGTTGCCCTCGGTGAAACCAGCCTCGCGCAAGGCCTGGTAGGTGGCCTCGCTGACATTGCCGCGGGTGGCGATGACTTCACGGGCGAACGCGGCCAGGGTCTCGTAGCGCGCATCCGGCAGCTCGCCACGGGCGCGCAGGGCATCGACCACTTCCTGCGGCAGCTTGGCCTTGTTCAGCGCAACAGCCGTGTGGCCGGCCACGCAGAAGTCGCAGCCATGCTGGGTGGCGGCGATCAGCTGTACCACTTCGCGCTCGGCCAGGGTCAGCTCGGCCTTGCCGTTGAGGGCCGAGACGGTCACGTAGGTTTCCAGGGCCGCCGGGGCATTGGCGAGCACACCCAGCAGGTTGGGGATGAAGCCGGAATTCTTCTGGGCGTTCTCAAGGAACGGGCGGGCCGCTTCCGGGGCGCTCTGCAGAGTGTGTAGAGTAATGCGCGAGGACATGGAGGGGTCTCCTTCGGTGTGTGTCCATACAGTCTGTTGGTTATAAGAATCGCCCTCCATATTCATCAGTCGCCTTTCCTTGCTCCTGAGTCTTTACATTAGATGATTTCATCCAGCCCACTTGTCGATTGGTTATTAGAAGGCCTTGAGTTAGACGCCAGCCTGTTCCACGTCGGCCGCTACTGCGGCGGCTGGCATGCCAGTACCGAGGGCATGGGCCGGGCCAGTTTTCACGTGGTGGTGCAGGGCCATTGCTGGCTGCACATCGATGGCAAGGCCGACGCAGTGCGCCTGGAAACCGGGGACGCGGTGTTTCTGCTGCGCGACCTGGGTTACCGCTTGTCCAGCGACCAGGACCCGCTTAATGCCTGCGCCCAGCCGCGCCAGACCATGCAGGCGCTGGATACCAACGCGGCGGACGGCGTGGGGCTGGTGTGCGGGTTCTTTCACTTTCGCCCTGGCTTGTCGTCACTGATCATCGAGGGCCTGGCCGAGTGGATCCTGTTGCGTGCCGAGGAGCCGAGCGGGCATGCGGCGCGGGCGTTGTTCGGGCTGATCCTGGACGAATGCCAGCGCCTGCCAGCCCCCTCGCAGACCCTGCTGGAACGGCTGACGCACTTGTTGTTCCTGTATGTGCTGCGCCAGCAGGTGCATGCCGGGCAGCCACTCGGCGGCCTGGTCGCCCTGGCGCGGCAGCCGGCGTTTGCCGGCTTGCTGCAGCAGTTGATCGAACAGCCCGGGCAGGCCTGGACGCTGGAAGGCATGGCGGGGTGTACGGGGCTGTCGCGGTCGGCGTTTTTCAAGCGGTTCAACGAGCTGGCCGGGCAGTCACCGGGGCAGGTGCTGCTGGCGTTGCGCATGCGCCATGCCTGCCAGTTGCTGCAGGCGGGCAATACTGTGGAGCAGGTGGGCGCGCAGGTGGGGTATCAGTCGGTGGCGGCGTTTACCCGGGCGTTTGCCAAGGCGGTGGGAGTGCAGCCTGGGGCGTATCGGCGGCAGCATGAGGGGCGCTGAAAATTTTGGGGTTTGTACTGGCCCTATCGCCGGCAAGCCGGCTCCCACAGGTAGCAGCCCACTGAACCCAAGACCGGTGGAGTACCTGTGGGAGCCGGCTTGCCGGCGATAGGGCCCGTACAGGCAAACCCATCAAGCCTGACTCGCCGGGATCCGTCGCTCGCCCATCCAGGCATTCACCTGCTGCCCGAACTCCGCCGGGGCCTTGCGCCCGAACCGGCGCGACAGGTCGAGAATCGTCTGCTGGGCCAGCGCCTCTTCCATGCGCTTCTGCGCGCTCAGCATCACAGCATGGATCGCGCAGGTGCCTTCAGTCGCCCAGCCAGGCGGCGAACCCTCGAACAGCGTGCAACGTTCGCGAATCTCGCGGCAGTCAAAGATCTTCTTCGGCCCGTCGATGGCATTGACGATGTCCAGCACGGTGATTTCGTCCGACGGCCGGGCCAGGCGGAAGCCACCGCGCACCCCTTCCGTGGCGACCACCAGCTTGGCGCGCGCCAGCTTGGTGAAGACCTTGGCCAGGTACTCCTGTGGCACGCCTTGCAGCTCTGCGAGGTCGCGCACGCTGGACTCGCGCGTGTCGCCGCGCTCGTCCACGAGGTATAGCAGGCAATGGATGCCATATTCGACGCCAGCACTGTAGAGCGACATTTCAATCTCCGACCAACTTTGTCGCAAATCATACGCCGGTAGCGCCAGCACCGCAAAGCGGCTTGCCACTTCAGGTGCTGGCGCGCCTCCAATGCCTACCCGCGCAGCGCCTTCACCTCGCCTTTCTTGCCGTCCGTCTCGCGCAAGTACTCTTGCAGCGAGTCGTCCATCGCCTGCATCCAGCGGGTATGGTGGGGCACCGCCTTGGTGCCGGTGATCACCGAGCGGTACGACTTGTCGCGGTAGCCCATGATGTCGTGCTTCTTGTCCTGCTTCCATTGCAGGAAGATGCGATTGACTGCATCGATATCGAAGCTCGGGTAATCGGTCTGCCCGATCAGGTGCTTGATGTATCGACCCTGGAACTCATACATCGAGGCCGTGGTTTCCAGGCCCTCCTCATCCTCGCGCCAACGCTTGCTGTCCGCTTGCATGTCCGCCCTGGACGGCAGCTTGATGCGCCCCATCATGTAGTCGCGGGCAAACCACGCCTGTGCGTCGAAGAGGTTGAAGCTGTACCAGAGGTCCTGCATGCCCAGGTAGAGCAATTGCGGATTCTGCTCCCAGACCACACCCTGGTAGAGCCCCGCAGGCCACAGGCGGTTGTTGGTCTTGAGGGTCAGATCATCGGGCAGGAACGGGAAGTGATGCTGGTAGCCCGTGCACAGGATGATGGCATCCACGCGCTTGTTCGACCCATCGGCGAAGAACGCCAGGTCGTTTTCGACCCGCACCAGTTGCGGGCGCTCTTCCCATCCCTTGGGCCATTTGTAGCCCATCGGCTGCGTACGGTAGGCCGTGGTGATCGAGCGCGCGCCGTACTTGAAGCATTGCGAACCGATGTCTTCGGCGGAGTAGCTGCTGCCGACAATGAGCAGATCCTGGCCGTGGAATTCCATGGCTTCGCGAAAATCGTGGGCGTGCAGGATACGTCCGGTGAAACGCTCGAAGCCTTCGAACGCCGGCACGTGCGGGGTGGAGAAGTGCCCGCTGGCCACCACCACATAATCGAACACCTGCTCGATACCAACCCCTGCACTGTAGTCATGGGCGCTTACGGTGAACTCGCGCGTCTGTTCATCGAAGCTGACGTTCTTGACCACGGTATTGAAGCGGATGTAGTCGCGCACCCCGGCCTTTTTCACGCGGCCTTGAATGTAGTCCCACAGCACCTCGCGCGGCGGGTACGAGGAGATCGGCCGCCCGAAGTGTTCATCGAAGCTGTAGTCGGCGAATTCCAGGCACTCCTTGGGGCCGTTGGACCACAGGTAGCGGTACATGCTGCCGTGCACCGGTTCGCCATGCTGGTCGAGCCCGGTGCGCCAGGTGTAGTTCCACATACCGCCCCAGTCGGCCTGTTTTTCGAAGCAGACGATTTCCGGCATGGGGGCGCCCTGGGCATGGGCGGACTGGAACGCACGCAGTTGCGCAAGGCCGGACGGGCCGGCACCGATGATAGCTACACGAAGAGTCATAGTGATTCCTGAACAGTTGAACGCTGAAAAAAATGCAAAGGCTCCCCAACCCCGAACGGCATAAGGCCGGGGGTGGAGCGATTCAGGCGTTACGGTGCAGGTGGAGGGACGGGGCGCTTGCGCATCTGGCTGAGCAGGATGTTGACGGGCGGAATCGACAACACGTGATACAGGCTTGAAAGCGGGGAGAGGGTCATGGGGGTGGGCCCGTATCCATCAGCGCAGGGCGCGGAATGGGGGCCTGAGGGGCGCAAGATACGTGTGATCTCGTACATGGGGGCTGAAATGGCCTCTTTTCTTTGTGGTTTCCTTTTTATCTATAACGGATGGGGGTGGGGATATCAAGGTTTGTGCCCAACCGCCCGCCAGCCGCCTGAGTACAGGCCTTTCTACGCGTTGACCGATGAACTGCCCCCTCGTCGCGAAGAAAAAACTTGCAAACGCAAACTACGACCAATAGAGTCGTAGTTACTCGAGAGGCACCTACGGTGTGGATCGAAGCCCTCTTCTTCCCTGTATGACCTTTGCGGAGCACCTGCATGAAATCCAACATCCTGATCATCGGTGCCGGTTTCGCCGGCGTGTGGAGCGCCCTGAGCGCCGCCCGCCTGCTCGACCAGGCCAAACGCGACGACCTCAGCATCAGCGTGCTCGCACCGCAGCCCGAGCTGCGCATCCGCCCGCGCTTCTACGAAGCCAATGCACATACCTTGAAAGCCCCCGTGGGCGAACTGTTCGAGGCCGTGGGCGTGCGTTTCATCACGGGTAATGCCGAGGCCATCGACGCCGACGCCCGCAGCGTCAGCTACACCGACAGCCACGGCCAGCGCCAGCAGATCGGCTACGACCGCCTGATCCTCGCCGCCGGCAGCCAGGTGGCACGCCCGGCAGTACCGGGCCTGGCCGAACACACCTTCGATGTCGACCAGATCGAATCGGCCATGCACCTGGAGCAGCACCTGCAGAGCCTCGCCGCCCTGCCCCCTTCGCCGGCACGCAACACCGTGGTGGTCTGCGGCGGGGGCTTCACCGGCATCGAAACCGCCACCGAAATGCCCGCACGCCTGCGTGCCTTGCTCGGTGACAGCGATGTGCGTGTCGTGCTGGTCGACCGTGGCGCCAGCATTGGCGCGGCCCTGGGCGCGGGTATCAAACCGTCGATCGTCGCCGCGTCCGAGCAGGCTGGCGTCGAATGGCTGACCGGTACCACGGTGGTTGCCGTCGATGCCGGCGGCGTCACCCTCGACAATGGCGAATACATCGCCAGCAAGACCGTGATCTGGACCGTCGGCGTCAAGGCCAGCCCGCTGACCGCGCAGGTAGCCGGTGAACGAGACAACTTCGGCCGGCTCAAGGTCGACGACCACCTCAAGGTGATTGGCCAGCCGCATATCTATGCCACGGGCGATACCGCCTGGGCAGCCGTCGACGAAATCGGCAACCACGCCCTGATGACCTGCCAGCACGCCATCCCCATGGGCCGCCACAGTGGCAACAACGCCATGGCCGACCTGCTCGGCGTGCAGCCGGTGGTCTACCGCCAGCCCAAGTACGTCACCTGCCTCGACCTCGGTGAATGGGGCGCGGCGTACAGTGAAGGCTGGGAGCGCGAACTGAAACTGCACGGCCAGGAAGGCAAGGACCTCAAGCGCCAGATCAACTCGGTATGGATCTACCCACCTGCCGCCGACCGCGCCGTGGCACTGGCAGCGGCAGATCCGCAGATCGCAATCGTTTGACCGCATGATCCCGGCAGATCCGTCCAAAAAATGACGGATCTGCCTATGCATGGCACAAGGGTGGATGTCTGGCCAATGATGGTGGCCATATGGCATCATCGAAATCAAAAAAGTATTCGAGAGGGTGAGGCACACACTTAAATCCGCAGCGCATCAAGATGCCTGGCATCCCCCGCTCTTGACGCTCTGCACGCCACCGTCAAGGAGCATTTCCATGCAGTTACGGAACATGAAGATCGGTATTCGCGCTGCCAGCGTATTCGCCCTGTTGGGCACCCTGGTCCTGTTCATGGGCCTGCTCGCACTCTACGAAACCCGGCAGATGGACAAGGCCACGGACCAGATCCGCGTCACCTGGATGCCTGCCGTGGTCGCCCTCAGTGACATCAGCAGCAACCTCGGCCGCGCCCGCGCGGTCACCCTGCGCGCCGCGCTGTCTGATAGCCCCACCGAACAGGCACGCAACGTCGAACTGCTCAAGAGCATCAATTCCCAGCTCGACGGTGACCTCAAGCACTATGAGAGCACCATCATCGCCGCCGACGACCGCGCCCTGTACAACGCCTTCTATGCCGCTCACCATCAGTACCGCGACCTTCAGGCGCGGGTACTGCAGGACATCCTCGCCGGGCGCATGACCGAAGCCAAGCAGCAGATCAATAGCTCGCTAAGCCAGCATGCGGACGCCATGATGAAGGCCATGGCCGCGCTGATCGTCTATAACGGCAGCGGCGCCGAACAGGCCTCGCAACGCAGCAGCGACGTGGCCGACCAGGCCTTCAACGCCATCATCGGCTCGCTGCTGGTGATCATCCTCGCCCTGACCACCATTGCTACCCTGCTCACCCGCAGCATCGTCGTACCGCTGGCCGATGCAGTGGCCGTGGCCGAACGTGTGGCCACCGGCGATCTGACCCAGGACATCCAGGTCACTGGCCGCGACGAACCCGCCATGCTGCTGCGGGCATTGGGCCGCATGCAGGCCAGCCTGCGTGACACCATCCGCAAGATCGCTGCCTCCTCCGACCAGCTGGCCTCGGCCTCGGAAGAGCTGCACACCGTCACCGAGGACACCAGCCGCGGCCTGCACCAGCAAAGCGCGGAAATCGACCAGGCGGCCACCGCCGTCAACCAGATGACGGTTGCCGTGGAAGAAGTGGCGAGCAACGCGGTGAGCACCGCCGACGCCTCCCAGGGCGCCGACCGCACTACCCGTGACGGACGCGACCAGGTCAACCAGGCGCTGGCCTCGCTGCAGCACCTGGTGGCGGATGTGACCGGCACCTCTGCCGAGATCGAACAGCTGGCCACCAACGCCAACGAGATCAGCCGCGTGCTCGACGTGATCGGCGCAATTGCCGGGCAGACCAACCTGCTGGCACTCAATGCCGCCATCGAGGCCGCACGTGCTGGCGAGGCAGGCCGTGGCTTTGCCGTGGTCGCCGACGAGGTGCGCGCCCTCGCCCACCGTACCCAGCAGTCCACGGCGGAGATCGAGCAGATGATCGCCGGGATCCAGAACGGCACCGGGCGTGCAGTGACAGCCATGCAAAGCAGCCAGGGGCGTGCCACGGGGACGCTGGCAGTGGCTGAGGGTGCGGGGCAGGCGTTGGAGGTGATTGCCGAGGCGATTGCCTCGATCAACCAGCGCAACCTGGTGATTGCCAGTGCTTCGGAGGAGCAGGCGCAGGTGGCGCGGGAGGTGGATCGCAACCTGGTGAATATTCGCGACCTGGCGATGCAGACTTCGGCGGGGGCCAATCAGACCAGTGCGGCGGCGCAGGATCTGTCGCGGTTGGCGGTGGATTTGAACGGCATGGTGGCGCAGTTCAAGGTTTGATCTGAAACAGCTGGGGCCGCTTTGCGGCCCTTTCGCGACACAAGGCCGCTCCTACAACGATCACGCGATCTCCTGTAGGAGCGGCCTTGCGTCGCGAAAGGGCTGCGAAGCAGCCCCAAGTTACGATTGTCAGTCATTGACGCTGACAGCCCGCACAACCATCTCAGCCTTGCCCCGCGTAGCCAGGCAGTAATACAGCGGCACCGTCACGATCAAGCCGAACAACCACGACAAGTCCGCCCCTTCGACAATGTTCGAATACGGCCCCACATACAGCGCCGTATTGGCAAACGGCAGCTGCACCAGGATCCCGCACGCGTAGGCGATGATCGCGTGGTGGTTGAAGCGCCCATAGATCCCGCCATCCGCCTGGAAGATCGAGGCAATGTCGTACTGCCCCTTCTTGATCAGGTAGAAATCGATCAAGTTGATCGAAGCCCACGGCACCAGCACCAGCAGCAGCGCCAGAATCAGGCCGATGAACTGGCCGATGAAGTCCGCCGAGGCATTCAACGCCACCATGGCGCAAGCCATCAGGATCACCGAAGCCAGGATCACCCGCACCTTGATGCTGGGCGTCCACTGGGCGACGAAGGTCTGGATCGCAGTGACGATCGACAGCACCGCGCCGTACAGGTTGAGGGCGTTGTGGCTGATGATGTTGAGCAGGAACAGCACCATCAGGATCGGCCCCAACCAGCCGGTGGCCTGCTTGACCGCGTCCATCGCGTCAGTGCCTTGCGGCACGCACAGCACCGCCACCGCACCGAAGCTGAAGCACAGGATGGTGCCTAGGGTCGCGCCGAAGTAGGTGGCCCAGAACGGCTTGGCGATGCCCACTTCCTTGGGCAGGTAACGGGAGTAGTCGGAGGTGTACGGCGAGAAGCTGATCTGCCAGATCGTGCCCAGCGACACGGTGGCGATGAAGCCCGACAGGTTGAACGCGCCCCGGCTGAAGAAGTCGGCGGGCAGGTCCTGAACGAACATCATGATGAAGCCGGCCAACAACGCCGAGCCCATCACCCAGGTCCCGATGCGGTTGAGGATATGGATGAAGCGGTAACCGATCACACCAATGGCCGTGGCGCTCAGGGCACCGATGACGATAGCGCCCGGCATCGGCACGCTTGGCGCGATGCCATGGATGGTCTTGCCCGCCAGGACAATGTTGGAAATGAAGAAGCCGACGTAGATCAGCGCCGTGAAGAACACAATCAGCAGCGCGCCATAGCGGCCGAACTGGCCACGGCTCTGGACCATCTGCGGAATGCCCAGCTGCGGTCCCTGCGCAGAGGCCAGGGCGATGACCACGCCCCCCAGAAGATGACCCAGCACGATGGCGATCAGGCCCCACAACAGGTTCAGGTGGAACACCTGCACCACCATGGCGCCGGTGACGATGGGCAGTGGCGCGATGTTGGTACTGAACCAGAGGGTGAACAGGTCGCGCGCCTTCCCATGGCGCTCGGCAGGTGGAACGTAATCGACCGTGTGATTCTCGACAAACTGGTGTTGCGATGACGGTTGGGACATGGTTTTCAGCTCGAAAGGTCGTTTTTATCTTTGTAAGGAAACCGCATCAAGGCGGCCTCTCAGCTGCGGACCATATTATGGTATTCCAAGCTTTTGACAACACTGCTGCGGTCTAAAAATCTGTAACTGATCCGGTTCAGCAGCCGGTGCCAAAGCCTTGTGCATTGGTCAAAGCCCCTGTTCATGCGGCTTTGCGCCATTCATCGTGAATGTGCGGCGTTGCGAAATTCCGCTTGCAAATCGAGTATTACGGTATACCATCAGACACATCAACGATAAAAACCGCGGACCACCGCAGCCCTTTCGAGGTACTCGCCATGATCGACGCAACCGTCTACAAGAACGTCCTGGGTTCCTTCCCGTCGGGCGTCACCGTCATCACTACCCTGGACGACGACGGCTCGATCGTCGGCCTCACCGCCAGCGCCTTTTCCTCCCTGTCGATGGACCCGCCGCTGGTGCTGTTCTGCCCCAACTACAGCTCCGACTCCTACCCGGTGCTGATCAAGAACAAGCGCTTCGCCATCCACCTGCTGTCTGGCGAGCAACAGGCCGAAGCCTATGCCTTCGCGAAAAAAGGCAAGGACAAGGCCGCCGGCATCGAGTGGACCCTGAGCGAACTGGGCAATCCTATCCTGGCCGGCGCCACTGCCGTGATCGAATGCGAACTGTGGCGCGAGTATGAAGGTGGCGACCACGCCATCATGGTCGGCAAGGTGCACAACCTGATCGTCCCCGAGCAAGCGCCACGGCCAATGGTGTACTGCCGCGGCAAGATGGCCAGCCTGCCCGCCTTCGCCTGAGACGCCTATCGTTATCACTGACGCCTGGCGCGCCAGGCGAGACTTCCAAGCTCCGAGGAAAGCCCCATGAAATTTTCGTTGTTCGTGCACATGGAACGTTGGGATGAACAGGTCAGCCACCGCCAGCTGTTCGAAGACCTGACCGAACTGACCCTGATGGCCGAGAACGGCGGTTTCAGCACCGTGTGGATCGGCGAACACCACGCCATGGAATACACCATTTCGCCAAGCCCGATGCCGCTGCTGGCCTACCTGGCCGCCCGCACCGAGAAGATCCGCCTGGGCGCGGGCACCATCATCGCGCCATTCTGGAACCCGATCCGCGTGGCCGGCGAATGCGCCCTGCTCGACGTGATCAGCAACGGCCGCATGGAAGTGGGCCTGGCCCGCGGCGCCTACCAGTTCGAGTTCGACCGCATGGCCAATGGCATGCCGGCCACCGACGGCGGCAAGGCCCTGCGCGAGATGGTCCCGGCGGTGCGCGAGCTGTGGCAAGGCGACTACGCCCACGAAGGCGAAGTCTACAAGTTCCCGACCTCCACCAGCGTGCCGAAACCGGTGCAAAAAGGCATGCCACCGATGTGGATCGCCGCCCGTGACCCGGACTCGCACAACTTCGCGGTCAAGAACGGCTGCAACGTCATGGTCACCCCGCTGATGAAGGGTGATGAGGAAGTGCTGGACCTGAAGAACAAGTTCCAGGCTGCCTTGGACAACAACCCCGAGGTACCACGCCCGCAACTGATGGTGCTGCGCCACACCCACGTGCACAGCCCGGCCGATCCGGAAGGCTGGAAAGTCGGTGCTCAGGCCATCTCGCGCTTCTACCGCACCTTCGACGCCTGGTTCGGCAACAAGACCACGCCGGTCAATGGATTCCTCGAGCCAAGCCCGGAATCCAAGTTCGCCGAGGTGCCGGCCTTCGCGCTGGAGAACATCCGCAAGAACACCATGATCGGCACCCCCGAAGAGATCATCGCGCGCATCAAGTACTACCAGGAACTGGGCGTCGATGAGTTCAGCTTCTGGTGCGACAACAGCCTGCCCCACGCCGAGAAGAAGAAGTCGCTGGAGCTGTTCATCAAGGAAGTGGTGCCGGCGTTCGCCTGAATTCCCATTGCCTGAAATAGTTGCGGGATCAGCCCGCTCCCGGGGCCCTTGTGGCTTTCGCGAGCGGGCGTTTTTTTGAGATTTGCTTAAGCAGTACGGGCCCTATCGCCGGCAAGCCGGCTCCCACAGGTACTCCACTGCACTCCTGTGGGAACCGGCTTGCCGGCGATAGGGCCGGTACAGACAGCCCATGAATCAAGGCATCAGCCCACCTTTCGTCCCCCCCGCCCGAGAAATTTCAAAGCACCTCTTGCACAACAAATATTATGGTATACCATCAGACAACAAGAGCTGATAACCCTCACCAGGAGCCCCCCCCATGAGTTTCGAAATCCGCAAGATCGTCACCTACTCCGAAGAGACCCGCATCGAAGGCGGCAAGGCCACCGACAAGCCGGTGACCATGGTCGGCCTGGCCGTCGTGATCAAGAACCCATGGGCCGGTCGCGGTTTCGTCGAAGACCTCAAGCCGGAAATCCGTGCCAACTGTTCCGAGCTGGGTGCCCTGATGGTCGAGCGCCTGACCGCCGCCATCGGCGGTGCCGACAAGATCGAAGCCTATGGCAAGGCCGCCGTGGTCGGTGCCGACGGTGAGATCGAGCACGCCTCCGCCGTGATCCACACCCTGCGCTTCGGCAACCACTACCGCGAAGCGGTGCAGGCCAAGAGCTACCTGAGCTTCACCAACAAGCGCGGCGGCCCAGGCACCTCGATCCAGATCCCGATGATGCAGAAGGACGACGAAGGCCTGCGCTCGCACTACATCACCCTGGAAATGCAGATCGAAGACGCCCCGCGTGCCGACGAGATCGTCGTGGTCCTTGGTGCCGCCGACGGCGGCCGTCTGCACCCGCGCATCGGTAACCGCTACATCGACCTGGAAGAACTGGCTGCCGAAAAAGCCAACGCTCAATAACAACAAACCAGACGGGCCGGGGCGTGGCGTGCATGCGCCACGCCCGACCTTCAAGGAGCGCCCTCCATGATTCAGCCTGTCGCTGAACGTACACCGGCCGGCACCAGTTACCTGGTACAAGGCCAGGGCCAACCCGTGGTGCTGATCCACGGCGTGGGCCTGAACAAGGAAATGTGGGGCGGGCAGTTCGTGGGCCTGGCCAACGACTACCGCGTCATCGCCTACGACATGCTCGGCCACGGCCAGAGCGCCCTGCCCCCGGCCGAGATCGGCCTGGAAGGCTATGCCGCCCAACTGGCCGAACTGCTCGACCACCTGCAGATCCCCCAGGCCACTGTGATCGGTTTCTCCATGGGGGGCCTGGTCGCCCGCGCCTTTGCCCTGGAATACCCGCAGCGCCTGTCTGCGCTGGTGGTGCTCAACAGCGTGTTCAACCGCACCCCCGAGCAGAGCGCCGGGGTCATCGCCCGCGCTGCCCAGGCTGCGCAGTTGGGCCCCGACGCCAACGTCGATGCCGCGCTCGACCGCTGGTTCAGCCGTGAATACAAGGCCGCCAACCCGGCGCAGGTCGCCGCGATTCGCCAAGTGCTGGCGAGCAACGACCCGCAGGGCTACCACACCACCTACTCACTGTTCGCCACCCAGGACATGTATCGCGCAGCCGACCTGGGCAGCATCCAGGTGCCGACGCTGATCGCCACCGGCGAACTCGACGCAGGCTCTACCCCGGCCATGACCCGCCAGCTCGCCGCCAGCATTCCAGGCGCGCAAAGCGTGGTCCTCGCCGAGCAACGGCATATGATGCCGGTAGAGGCACCACGGGAAGTCAACAAGATGCTCCTGGACTTCCTCAGCCAAGCCCGCACCCTCACCGAATCCGCCAAGGGGATTGTTGCATGACCCTCGTTCGTTTCCAGATGTGCATCGACGGCCAATGGCGCGATGCCCAGAGCGGCAAGACCTTCGACAGCCTCAACCCGGCCACCGCCCAGGCCTGGGCGCAACTGCCCGACGCCGACGAAGCCGATGTCGAGCTGGCCGTGCAGGCCGCCCAGCGCGCCTTCGACAGCAAAGAATGGCGCAGCATCACCGCCACCGCGCGCGGCAAACTGCTGCGCCGCCTGGGTGACCTGATCGCCGAGAACAAGGAACACCTGGCCCAGCTGGAAAGCCGCGACAACGGCAAGCTGATCCGCGAAACCCGCGGCCAGGTCGGCTACCTGCCGGAGTTCTTCCACTACACCGCGGGCCTGGCCGACAAGCTCGAAGGCGGTACCCTGCCGCTGGACAAGCCGGACCTGTTCGCCTACACCGTGCACGAGCCGATCGGCGTGGTGGCCGGGATCATCCCGTGGAACAGTCCGCTGTACCTGACCGCGATCAAGCTGGCCCCGGCCCTGGCCGCGGGCAACACCATCGTGCTCAAGCCTTCCGAGCATGCCTCGGCGACCATCCTCGAACTGGCCCGCCTGGCCCATGAAGCCGGCTTCCCGCCGGGTGTGGTCAACGTGGTCACCGGGTATGGCCCAAGCACGGGCGCTGCGCTGACCCGCCACCCGCTGGTGCGCAAGATCGCCTTTACCGGCGGCGCCGCCACTGCCCGCCATGTAGTGCGCAGCAGTGCCGAGAACTTCGCCAAGCTATCGCTGGAACTGGGTGGCAAGTCGCCGAACATCATCTTCGCCGACGCCGACCTGGACAGCGCCATCAACGGCGCCGTGGCCGGCATCTATGCAGCCTCCGGCCAGAGCTGCGTGGCCGGTTCGCGGCTGCTGGTGCAGGACGAGATCTTCGACGAATTCGTCGAGCGCCTGATCGCCCGTGCCAAGCGCATCCGCATCGGCAGCCCGCAGGATGACGCCAGCGAAATGGGCCCGATGGCCACCGCGCAACAGCTGGCCGTGGTCGAAGGCCTGGTGGCGGCGGCCAAGGCCGAAGGCGCCAAGCTGCACATGGGCGGCAAGCGTGCCGAGGTCGAGGGTGACGGCTGGTTCTACGAACCGACCCTGTTCGAATGCGACAGCAATTCGATGACCATCATGCAGGAAGAAGTGTTCGGCCCGGTCGCCGCGGTGATCCGCTTCAAGACCGAGGAAGAAGCCCTGGCGATGGCCAACGACTCGCAGTTCGGCCTCGCCGCCGGCATCTGGACCCGCGACCTGGGCCGTGCCCACCGCCTGGCCCGCGACGTGCGTTCGGGGATCATCTGGGTCAACACCTACCGCGCGGTGTCGGCCATGGCGCCGATCGGCGGCTTCAAGAACAGCGGCTACGGCCGTGAAAGCGGCATCGATTCGGTGCTGGCCTATACCGAGCTGAAGACCGTGTGGATCAACCTGTCCACCGCGCCGATGCCCGACCCGTTCGTGATGCGCTAGGAGGAAAACTCGATGATCGAACCTGGCATCTACAAAGACGTGATGGGCTCCTTCCCGTCTGGCGTCACGGTGGTCACCACCCTGGACGCCGACGGCGGCATCGTCGGTATCACTGCCAGCGCGTTCAGCGCGCTGTCGATCGAACCGGCGCTGGTGCTGTTCTGCCCCAACTACGCCTCCGACACCTACCCGATCCTGCGCGACAGCAAGCAGTTCGCCATCCACCTGCTGTCCGCCGACCAGACCGCCGAGGCCTATGCCTTTGCTGGCAAGGGCAAGGACAAGGCCAAGGGCATCGACTGGCACCTGAGCGAGCTGGGCAACCCGTTGCTGGCCAAGGCCACGGCGATCATCGAGTGCGAACTGTGGCGCGAGTACGACGGCGGTGACCACGCGATCATCGTTGGCGCGGTGATGAACCTGGTGCTGCCGGAGCAGGCGGTGACGCCGATGGTCTACCACAAGGGCAAACTGGGTGCCTTGCCGCCGCTGGGTTGATGGTCAGGAGGCTGGGGCCGCTGCGCGGCCCTTTCGCGACACAAGGCCGCTCCTACAGGAGACCGCGATCGCTGTAGGAGCGGCCTTGTGTCGCGAAAGGGCTGCAAAGCAGCCCCAGGTTCCAACCCCCCCCCTTTTTAGGGGCCGCGCTATCCCTCACCACTCGGTTGCGGCCCCTGTTTTCATTCGGAGCGAAGCAATGAGCAACGAAAAGTACCAGAAAGGCCTGCAGATCCGCACCCAGGTGCTGGGCGAGGACTATGTCAACCGCTCCATCCAGAACGCCGACGACTTCACCAAGCCCCTGCAGGAGCTGGTCACCGAGTACTGCTGGGGCCACGTCTGGGGCCGCGAAGGCTTGTCGCTCAAAGAGCGCAGCATGATAAACTTGGCCATGATTTCCGCGCTCAACCGGCCCCACGAGCTCAAGCTGCACATACGCGGCGCATTGCGCAATGGCCTGAGCCGTGAACAGATTCGCGAGATCCTGCTCCAAGTCGGCATTTATTGCGGCGTGCCCGCGGCGGTGGACAGTTTCCGCCTGGCCCGCGAAGCGTTCGCCGAAGCCGATGCGGAGTCAACCCGTTAACAACGGGCTGTTCGAACCACTGCAAGGAATGCCTCGGTTCGGGGTATTCCGTGATGTTGGCGCAACAGCCTCATAAAGAGCGCACCTGATGAAACGCCAGCCACTCGACGACAGCTTCAAGGTCAACCGCAACCCCGTTACCCTGCGTGAAATCGTGCTCGACAAGCTGCGTGGCGCGATCATGAACTTCCACCTGCTCCCGGGCGACCGCCTGGTCGAGCGCGACCTCTGCGACCGCCTCGGGGTCAGCCGCACCTCGGTGCGCGAAGCCCTGCGCCACCTGGAGTCCGAAGGGCTGGTGGAATTCGCCGACGCCAAGGGCCCGCGCGTGGCCATCATCACCCTGGAAGATGCCCGCGACATCTACGAGCTGCGCTGCGTGCTCGAAGGCCTGATCGTGCAGCTGTTCACGCTCAACGCCAAGGCCAAGGACATCCGCGCCCTGGAGCGTGCGCTGGAGGTCAACCGCGAGGCGCTCGAGGAAGGCGAACTGCAACAGGTGCTGGATTCGGTGCAAGGTTTCTACGACGTGCTCCTGGAAGGCTCCGGCAACCAGGTGGCGGCGCAGCAGCTGCGCCAGCTGCAGGCGCGCATCAGCTACCTGCGCGCCACCTCGGTGTCGCAGGAAAACCGCCGCGGCGCCAGCAACCTTGAAATGGAAAAGATCGTCGAGGCGATCAAGGGCGGCGACCCGCTGGCCGCCCACCAGGCCTCGGTCGATCACGTCCGCGCTGCCGCCAAGGTGGCCCTGGACTACCTGCGACAGAAGCAGGACGACAACACCAAGGTGCGCGACATCGTCGAGCCCCTGGCCCTCAAGGAGCCACGCATACAACCCCGCACAGGCCGCTGACCATGCCCACCGCCCCGCGCTACTGCCCGCACTGCACCATGGAACTGGCCCGGGGCGTTCCCACAGGCGACACCCACGAACGCCTGCACTGCACCGGCTGCGGCTACGTCCACTACCTCAACCCGAAGATCATCGCTGGCTGCATCATCGAACGCGATGGCAAGTACCTGTTGTGCCAGCGTGCGATCCCACCGCGCCCCGGCACCTGGACCTTGCCGGCCGGGTTCATGGAGGCCGGCGAGACCACCGAGCAGGCGGCATTGCGCGAGGTGTGGGAAGAGAGTGGCGTGCGTGGCGAAATCGTCTCGCCGTATTCGATCTTCAGCGTGCCGACAATCTCCGAGGTGTACATCATCTTCCGCGCCATCGCGACCGAAGAGACCGGGCAGTATGGGCCGGAGACGCTGGCCTACAAGTTCTTCGAGCCGGACGAGATTCCCTGGGAAGAGATCTACTACCCGGCCATCCGGCAGATTCTCGAGCGCTACATCCTTGAGCGCCAGGCGGGGGTTTACGGGATCTACATGGGCAATGACGATACCGGCAAGGTGCATTTCATTCGCTGAGCCTTGTCCCGCGAAAGGGCCAGCGCTGACTAGAACCCTGCCAGCAACCGCGCCACACTCTGCGCCAATTCTGAGCGCCGGTACGGTTTGCGCAGCACCTCGAAGCCCTTGAGTTCCTTGGGTGTCAGGTTGGCGTAGCCGGTGATGATCAGCACCGGCAGGTCGGCCTGGCGCTCGCGCAGCTGCTGGGCAAAACGCACCCCGGTCATATCGGCCATGACGTGATCGGTCACCAAAACATCGGGCATCCAACCCTGCTCCACCAGCTGCAACGCTGCCGCAGCGCTGGCGGCTTCGGTCACTTCGTAGCCCAGATCGTTCAACTGCAAGGCCGTGGCATGGCGCACGATTTCCTCATCGTCCACCAGCAACACCCGGGCCGCACGGGCAGCCAAAGGCACGTCGATGATCTCACTGTCTCGGCCAACCGCCGCGACATCGCTGATCGGCAGCCACAACGTGGCTACCGTCCCCTCCCCCTGTCGCGAGCGAATTTCGAAGGCCCCACCCGACTGCACCGCCAGCCCCTGGACCATCGGCAGGCCAAGGCCCGTGCCCTTGCCCACGCCCTTGGTGGAATAGAACGGCTCAATGCAGCGGCGCAGCTGTTCTTCGCTCATGCCGCTGCCACTGTCGCGGATCTGCAACCAGACCCGCTGTGCGCCAGCCTCCCCAGCAGGGGTCTGCGGGTCATCGGGATCGAGCCCGGCAGCGATACGGAGGGCACCGCCGTCGAGCATGGCGTCGCGAGCATTGACCACCAGGTTGAGCAGGGCCAGCTCCAGCTGATGCGGATCGACCACCACCGCGGGCAGTGTCGGGTCGATCTGCACCTGCACGGCGATGGTCGGCCCCAGCGAGCGGGCCATCAGCTCGCGCATGTCCTCCACCAGCGCGGCCAGCGACACGGCCTGCGGCTTGAGGGTCTGCCGGCGGGCGAAACTGAGCAAGCGCCCGACCAGGTTGCGCGCCCGCTCCGCGGCCTGCAGGCCGCCGTCGATCAGGCGCGGAGCCCGCTCGGACTGCGGGTGCCGACGCATCAGCTCGAAGGAGGCGATGATCGGCGTGAGCATGTTGTTGAGGTCATGGGCAATGCCACCGGTCAATTGCCCGATCATTTCCAGCTTGTGCGCTTCGTGCAGCTGCAGCATCGCTGCTTCGCGCTCTGCCAGCACCGCCGCGACGCGCTCTTCCAGGCTTTCGTTGAGCAGGTGCAAGGCACGTTCCGCGCGGGCATGGATAATGGCCGCCCAGGCTTGCTTGGCGGCGTCCTCCACCAGCTGAGATTCGTCTTCGAAGCAGTGCCGTGGGTTGCGAAAGTGCACGCCAAGCACCGCCTCCAGGCGACCGCCACGTAGCACCGGGACATGCAGCGTGGCGCACTGGCCGCTCAGCGGCGTCGACACGCTGTCATAAGCCTGTTGCACCACCCGGCCCGCCTCCAGTTGCTCGCGCAACGTTGCGCCGAACGTCGCGTAGCAGTGCTGGCCGACCAACGATGGCACGCCGTCGGCCCAGTCATGGGCGACCTTGAAGCCTGCGCCATCGCCTTGGTCTTCGCCGAAATAGACCTGCGCCGCCCCCAGGTGTTGGCCCAGGCGACTGACGGCATAGGCCTCGATACGCTCTGCCTCGCCCAGCCCCGCCAAAGACCGACTCAGCTCCAGCAGAAACGCCTGACGCTGCTGGAAGCGCACCCGTTCGGTGGTCTCGGTGACCAGGCACAGCACCCCGCCGACGCTGCCATCGGCCTCGCGCACGGCGGAGTAGGACACGTCGAAGTACACGGTTTCACCCAGGCCACGGCGTTCTATATAGAAGGGGCGATCCTTGGCCGAAAAGGTCTGGCCGGTTTCCCGCACCCCGCGCAGCAGGGGTTCGAGGTCTTCCCACAGCTCACGCCAGTTTTCTTCACCCGGCCGCCCCAATGCCTGGGGGTGCTTGGTGCCAATGGTCGGTGCATAGGCGTCGTTGTAGAGCGCGGCGTAAGCCGCGCCCCAGAACAGCACGAATTGCGCCTGGGCCGGCAGCAGCGTGGCCATCACTGCCTGCAAGTGCGGTGACCATGTCTCTGGCGGGCCAAGTGGGGAATCGCTCCAGTCCATCGACTGCAGCAGACTGCCGATGGCCCCACCATTGAGCAAAAAGTGCGGTGGCGGGTTATGGGTGTCGTGTTGCTGAAGCACTTTCATGTCTCGGAAGTCCCAGGCACATTGCCATCCATCTGATGGATAGGAGATGTGCGCTCGACGGTTCGTTCCCGAGTTTTTTACCGAATGATCAACGGCGCCCTTCGGCCAGCATGCGCAGGGCCAGGCCGGCCAGCACGGTGCCCATCAGCCAGCGCTGAACCTGCTGCCACAGCGGCCGCCCGGCGAGGAACACGGCGATCGAGCCGGCCATGGTCGCGATCAGTGCATTGACCGTGACGCTGATGGCGATCTGCGTCGAACCCAGCACCAGTGACTGGGTCAGTACGCTGCCGTGGTCCGGCTGAATGAACTGCGGCATCAGCGACAGGTACATGACCGCAATCTTGGGGTTGAGCAAGCTGGTGGCCAGGCCCATGCCAAACAGCCGCCGTGGGCTGTCCGCGGGCAGATCGCGAACCTGGAAAGGCGAACGGCCACCGGGGCGCAGTGCCTGCCAGGCCAGGTACAGCAGATACAGCGCGCCACCGATGCGCAGCACGTCGTAGGCAAAGGGCACCGCCATCATCAGCGCGGTGATGCCCAGCGCGGCGCTGCACATGTAGATGACGAAGCCCAGAGCCACGCCGCCGAGGGAAATCAGCCCCGCCTGGCGGCCCTGGCAAATCGAGCGGGAGATCAGGTAGATCATGTTGGGGCCGGGGGTCAGGACCATGCCCAGGCAGATCAGGGCGAAGGTCAACAGCTGCGCGGTGTCGGGCATGGGGGCGTCCTGCGGGGCGATAAGGTGAGGCGAGTGTATCCGAGGGGTCGGCTGGCGTCTGTAGCGGCCCTATCGCCGGCAAGCCGGCTCCCAGAGGTACTTTGTGGGAGCCGGCTTGCCGGCGATAGGGCCAGTGACTTCAGCCCAGTTGCCCGATGATCAACCCCATGCCTACCAGAATCATCGCCAACCCCGACACCCTGCCCACCAACTTCGCCGCCTCCGGCCGGGTGCTCAACACCGCCTTGGCGCCATAACCCACCAGCGAATAGATCACCAGCGAACTGCACAGGTGCACCAGCCCCAGCAGCACGATCTGCAGCGGCACCGGCCAACTCGACTGCGGGTCGGTGAACTGCGGCAGCAAGGCCAGGATCAGCAAAAACACCTTGGGGTTGAGCCCGCTGACACAAAAGCCCTTGAGCGCCCAGCGCGAACCGGATTCTTCGGCATCGCCCTGCCCCGCTTCAGGCACCGCCGGTTTGAGCAGCAGATTGCCGCCCAGCCACAGGAGGTAGACGGAGCCGGCCAACGTCAGCAGCGTCAACGCCAACGGGTGCCCGGCCAGCAGGCTGCCCACCCCCGCCGCTACCACCAGGGTGGCAAGAAAATGCCCCGACAACATGCCCGCCACCGCCGGCATCACCCAGCGCCCGCGCATGCCCGCCGAGATGGCGTAGGCCCAGTCGGCCCCCGGGGTAATCACGAACAACAACGACACGGCCCAGAACGCCGTCAGCACACTGATTGCCACTTTGAGTCTTCCTTCACAGGTTGGCGGGTGAAGAAAGCGTAAAGATTTCGTCGGAGGATTTTCTTCCGTATATTTCCCCGATACGCACGATTACTGGAAGATTCTCCCCCCATGGACCGCACAGACCGAAAAATCCTTGCCGAGCTGCAAAAAGACGGTCGCCTTTCGGTGACCGAACTGGCCGACCGCGTGGGCCTGAGCCTGTCGCCCTGCCATCG
Organism: Pseudomonas sp. NPDC089395; assembly: GCF_044749525.1. Taxonomy (NCBI): domain Bacteria; kingdom Pseudomonadati; phylum Pseudomonadota; class Gammaproteobacteria; order Pseudomonadales; family Pseudomonadaceae; genus Pseudomonas; species Pseudomonas sp. NPDC089395. The sequence continues at coordinate 158,192 of NZ_JBIVID010000003.1, read as the reverse complement.
GCGGCTCAAGGCGCTGGAAGAGAGCGGCGCCATCCTCGGCTACCACGCGCGCCTGGCGCCGAGCGCGCTGGGGCTGAACTTTGCCGCGCTGGTGTTCGTCACCCTGCGTGAAGTGACCCGCCAGCCGGTGGCGGATTTCGAAGCGGCCGTCAGCGAGATACCGCAGATCGTCGAGGCGCAGCGGCTGTTTGGCGATCCCGATTACTTGCTGCATGTGGTGGCCAAGGACTTGCCAGCGTTTCAGAAGCTGTATGACGAGCAGTTGACCAGCATTCCCAATGTGAAGCGGTTGAGCTCGACGCTGGTGATGAAGGAAGTGATTCAGGATCGGATCTTGCCCATGTAGATTTTCGGGGCTGCTTACGGCCCTTTCGCGGGGCAAGCCCGCTCCCACAGGTACCTCGCAGGCCTGAGCTCAGCGAGGTACCTGTGGGAGCGGGCTTGCCCCGCGAAAGGGCCGGTACAGGCAACAATTTCACCTGCACCGCAACTGCGCACCCCGCACCAACCCGACACACCCGTTTGAGTTGATCCCCTCTCCAACACCCCAAGCCCGGGCCCTCCAGCCCGATGGCCCGCTTGTTGCTACCACTCGTCCCTTAACCTTTTGTCAGCCTTAGGTTTTTTAACGCTTATGGGCACATATTTACTAATTTCTCCTTCCCCCCGCACCCCGCATCATCGCTCCAACAAGAACGCGTCGCCCTTCGCCGGCACGTACCCGGGCAGCCCCCGTTGCCCAACCTTGCCTTGGAGTCAGTCATGACCAGTGCAGCCAACTCGGCACCCCTCATAGAAAAACACACGATCGGCTACGTGCCCCCGCAAGACCGCCATGGAAAGGTAAGGGATCTGTTCACACTGTGGTTCGGCGGCAACATCGCGCCGCTGCCCATCGTCACCGGCGCGCTGGGCGTGCAGCTGTTTCACCTGAACCTGATATGGGGCATCGTCGCCATCCTGGTCGGGCACCTGGTGGGCGGCGTGCTGATGGCATTGCACTCGGCCCAGGGCCCGCAGATGGGCATCCCGCAGATGATCCAGAGCCGCGCCCAGTTCGGCTCGCTCGGTGCACTGCTGGTAGTCGTGATCGCCGGGGTGATGTACATCGGCTTCTTCGCCTCCAACATCGTGCTGGCCGGCAAATCGCTGCATGGCGTGGTCGACACCGTGCCGGTGCCCGTGGGCATCGTCATCGGCGCGCTGGGCTCGGGGATCATCGGCATCATCGGCTACCGCTTCATCCACGTGCTCAACCGCATCGGCACCTGGGTGCTGGGCATCGGCATCGTGGTCGGCTTCGGCTACATCTTCACCCACGTGCAGAGCGACGACTTCCTGACCCGCGGCAGCTTCAACCTGGCCGGCTGGCTGGCCACCGTGTCGCTGGCGGCGCTGTGGCAGATCGCCTTCGCCCCCTATGTGTCGGACTACTCGCGCTACCTGCCGGCCGACGTGAAAGTCTCGTCGACCTTCTGGACCACCTACCTGGGCTCGGCCCTGGGTTCGAGCCTGTCGTTCATCTTCGGCGCGGTGGCGGTGCTGGCGATTCCCGCCGGCATGGACACCATGGATGCGGTCAAGCTGGCCACCGGCACCCTGGGCCCGATCATGCTGGTGCTGTTCCTGCTCAGCGTGATCAGCCACAACGCCCTCAACCTATATGGCGCAGTGCTGTCGATCATCACCCTGATCCAGACCTTCGCCTACCGCTGGATCCCGACGGCCAAGAGCCGTGCGGTGCTGTCGCTGATCGTGCTGGCGGCCTGCTGCGTGGTGGCGGTGTTCGCTTCGGCGGACTTCATCGGCCACTTCGTCGACATGGTGCTGGTGCTGCTGGTGGTGCTGGTGCCGTGGACGGCGATCAACCTGATCGACTTCTACGTGATCCACAAGGGCGACTACGACATCCAGTCGATCTTCAAGGTCGATGGCGGTATCTACGGACGCTACAACCCGCAGGCGCTGCTTGCCTATGCGGTGGGCATCGTGGTGCAGATCCCGTTCATGAACACGCCGCTGTACGTTGGGCCGATTTCCGAGCATATCAACGGTGCCGACCTGTCGTGGCTGGTGGGGCTGGTCATCACCTCGCCGCTGTACTGGTGGCTGGCGAGCCGTGACAGTGCTTATCGTCGTCGGCAGATGAGCGCCAAGGTGGCTGCTGCTTAAGTAGCTTTGCCTGCCCCGGCCCTATCGCCGGCAAGCCGGCTCCCACAGGGGAAACAGGGGCCTTCGGAGTCAAACCAGGTAGGTCGGCGCCTGACACAGCTCCAGAAACCGTGCTGCCGCCCGCGAAGGCGTGGCAGCATGGGGCAGCAAAATCGAAAAGCGCCGTACCAGCGGCTGCGGCGCAATGCGCACCTGCCGCAACACCCCATCCTCATGGCGGATCGACATCGCCGACACGAAGCCGATCCCCATCCCTGCCCGCACCGCCTCCTTCACCCCTTCCACCCCGGCGATCTCGATCGCCACGCGCATCGCCACGCCGCTGCGGGCGAACGCACGCTCGACCACTTGCCTGACCCCGGAACCGCTCTCACGCAACACCAACGGGTAACGGCCAAGCGCCTCCAGGGTGTGCTGCTCCTCGTTGGCCAACGGGTGGCCGCTGGGCACCACGGCCACGATCTCGTCCTCCCGCCAAGGTGTCACCGCCGTGCCCAAGGGCAGCTCCTGCCCAGGCGGCCCCTCGATCAGGGCGATATCGACGCTGCCCAGGTCGGCGACGATTTCTGCCGTGTTGCCGTGGGAAGTGGTCACCACCACGTCCGGGTAGCGGGCATGGAAATCGGCGATCAGGTAAGGCAGCAGGTAACTGGCCGGCGTCGTACTGGCGCCGATGCGCAAGGTGCCGCGCTCCAGCCCGCGCATGGCCTCGCGCAGTGCCTGAGCCTGGCGGAAGGTATTGCGCAGGCGCTCGGCATGGGCCAGCAACTGTTCGCCTGCAGCGGTAAGGCGCACGCCCCGGCCGGCACGCTGATACAACGGCTCACCGAACGCCTCCTGCAGCAGCTTGAGCTGGCCGGAAACCGCCGGTTGGGAAAGATGCAGGGCCTGGGCCGCATGGCTGATGTTGCCGTGCTCGGCAACGGTGGCGAAAGTTATCAGCTGTTCAGGGGTCATAATTCCAAAATATCAGCGAAACGGATATTTCACATCCTGAATTACGATTTTTTATAAGCTTATAACCAGATTAACGTAAGCCATGTCAAAAAATGTCCCGGAGGACTCACATGGCCACGGCTCCGTCCAACCCCGCTTTTGCGCCCACCCTCTCTACCCGAGGGCAGCTCAATGGCATCCTGTTCGTCGCATTGTTTGCCGTTGCCGTCACGCAACTGGCGGCAATACCTGCCATCGCCAACCTGGGCATCAGCCCATTGATCGTCGGCATCGTCGCTGGCGCCCTGTACGGTAACGCCCTGCGTGATGGCGTGCCGGCCAGTTGGGCGGCGGGTATCAACTTCTCCGCACGCAAACTGCTGCGCATCGCCGTGGCCTTCTTCGGCCTGCGGGTCAGCCTGCAGGAAATTGCCGAGGTCGGCTGGTCGGGCCTGACGGTGTCGCTGCTGGTGGTGGTCAGCACCCTGCTGATCGGGCTGTGGGTAGGCATGAAACTGTTCAAGCTGGACCGCGACACCGCGCTGCTGACCGCTGCCGGCAGTGCCATCTGCGGCGCCGCCGCTGTGCTGGCCTTCGAATCGGCGCTGCGCAGTGCGCCGCACAAGAGCGCCATGGCGGTAGGCAGCGTAGTGCTGTTCGGCACCCTGTCGATGTTCATCTTCCCCCTGGCGATCAATGCCGGCTGGCTGCCGCTGGACACCGTGAGTGCCGGCCTGTTCCTCGGCGGCACCGTCCATGAGGTTGCCCAGGTGGTGGGTGCGGCCAGCAACATCAGCCCTGAGGCCACGCACATCGCCACCATCGTCAAGATGACCCGGGTGATGCTGCTGGTACCGGTACTGCTGGTGGTGGGCGTGTGGATCAACCGTGCTCGCCAGGCAAACCACGCTCACGGCAAAGGCCGCATCGCCCTGCCCTGGTTCGCCTTCGGCTTCCTTGGCCTGGTGCTGGTGAACTCGCTGCAGATCCTGCCGGGCAACGTGACCCACGTCATCAACGACCTCGACACCTTCGCCCTGACCATGGCCATGACCGCGCTGGGGATGGAGACCCGCTACAGCCAGATCCGCCAGGCCGGACCTCGTGCGCTGGCCACCGGGGCGATTCTCAACCTGTGGCTGCTGGGGGGTGGGATCGCGATCACGCTGGGTGTGCAAAAGCTCTTCGCATGACATAAGGTGGTGGCAGAGAAGGATGTTTTACCTGCACAGGAAAGACTTAGATGCCCCAACGCCATGTCATCAATGCATCCGTCAGCCCCAAAGGCAGCCTGGAGACGCTGTCGCAACGTGAAGTCCAGCAACTGAGCGAAGTCGGTACCGGTAGTCTCTACACCCTGTTCCGCCAATGCGCCCTTGCCATCCTCAACACCGGCGCCCATGTCGACAATGCCAAGACCATCCTCGAAGCCTACAAAGACTTCGAGGTGCGCATCCACCAACAAGACCGAGGCGTTCGCCTGGAGCTGCTGAATGCTCCGGGCGACGCTTTCGTCGATGGCGAAATGATCGCCAGCACCCGTGAAATGCTGTTCAGCGCCCTGCGCGACATCGTCTACACCGAAAGCGAGCTGGCCAGCCAGCGCATCGACCTGGAAAGCTCCCAGGGCATCACCGACTACGTCTTCCACCTGCTGCGCAACGCCCGCACCCTGCGCCCGGGCGTGGAGCCGAAGATGGTGGTGTGCTGGGGCGGCCATTCGATCAGCACCGAGGAATACCAGTACACCAAGAAGGTCGGCCACGAGCTGGGCCTGCGCAAGCTGGACGTCTGCACCGGCTGCGGACCCGGCGTCATGAAAGGCCCGATGAAAGGCGCAACCATCGCCCACGCCAAGCAGCGCATGCACGGCAGCCGCTACCTGGGGCTGACCGAGCCGGGCATCATCGCCGCCGAGGCGCCCAACCCCATCGTCAATGAACTGGTGATCCTGCCGGACATCGAGAAGCGTCTGGAAGCCTTCGTCCGTGTCGGCCATGGCATCATCATCTTCCCCGGTGGCGCCGGTACCGCCGAGGAGTTCCTCTACCTGCTCGGCATCCTCATGCACCCGGACAACCAGGACCTGCCCTTCCCTGTCGTACTGACCGGGCCGCGCAGTGCCGAGCCGTTCCTGATGCAACTGCATGCCTTCGTCGGCGCAACCTTGGGCGAAGCCGCCCAGCGGCACTACCAGATCATCATCGATGACCCGGCCGAAGTGGCCCGGCACATGGTCGAGGGGCTCAAGGAGGTCAAGCAGTTCCGCCGCGAGCGCAACGACGCCTTCCACTTCAACTGGCTGTTGAAGATCGACGAGGGCTTCCAGCGCCCGTTCGACCCGACCCACGCCAACATGGCCGAACTGGGCCTGCGCCGCGAGCTGCCGCCGCATGAACTGGCAGCGAACCTGCGCCGGGCGTTTTCCGGGATCGTCGCGGGTAACGTCAAGGACAAGGGCATCCGCCTGATCGAAGAGCACGGGCCGTACCAGATCCGCGGTGACAGTGCGGTGCTGGAGCCGTTGGGGCGCCTGTTGCAGGCGTTCGTCGACCAGCATCGGATGAAGTTGCCGGGTGGGGCGGCGTATGTGCCGTGCTATCAGGTTGTGACCTGAGGACATTGGGGCTGCTGCGCAGCCCTTTCGCGACACAAGGCCGCTCCTACAGGGCGCCGCGATCTTCTGTAGGAGCGGCCTTGTGTCGCGAAAGGGCCGCACAGCGGCCCCAGTTTCATGATCACTACCTGACCGGGCTCACCACTGTCCGGTCAACCAGCTGAATACTGTCCCGCCCTCCCCGCTTGGACTGGTACAACGCCACATCCCCCTGCTCGATCAACGCCGCCAGACTCGCCGGCGGCTGGTCGAACACATTGGCACCAATGCTCAAGGTCACCGCCTGCGGTGTGGGCATGGCCTGTTCGGCAAAGGCCTGAAACTGCGTGCGCAACTGTCCGCCCAACGCCACCACCCGCTCGCTGCTGGCATCGCTGAGCAGGATGACGAACTCATCGCCACCCAGCCGCGCCGCCAGCGAGCGCTCCGGCAGCGCCGCACGAATCATTTCGCTGAGCGCCACCAGCAACCGGTCGCCAGCGGCATGACCATGCAGGTCGTTGACCAGCTTGAAGTTGTCGATGTCGATCAGCAGCAACGCGCCGGGCCGCGCCGGGCTGACATGCCTGAACAGGTGCGTGGCGCGCACTTCCAGGGCACGGCGGTTGTACAGCGCGGTCAGCGGATCGCGTGCGGCCAGCTGGGCGATGCGCTCCTCGCGGCGGTAGCGCACGGTGCCGGTCATCGACAGGGCGATCAGCATGATCGCCATCGCACCCTCGACCAGGGAAATCTGGATGATCAGGCCACCGAAGGTCGCCAGGTCGATCCACGTGCCGGGGGTGATCGCGATGATCGCCTTGGCCAGGTAGAACAGGCCGTGAATGAGCAGCACATAGCGCAACTGCACCGCCCCTACGCTCAACGACTTGCCGTGCGGTCGCAACAGGAAGCTGGCCTTGAGCGTGAGCAATGCCACCAGCAGCGAGTTGACCATCAGCATGACCTTGGACCACTGCGGCCCCACCGGCAGCAGCAGCAAGCCGCACCACACCACCACGATCAGCAGCCAGGCCCGTGACACCCGGGCCTGGGTGAAGCGCAACACGCCCATCAGGAAGAGTCCGTGCGCCACCACCAGCAGACCGTTGGCAAACCAGATGCCGATCAGCAGCAGGCCGATGCCGCGCAACAGCGCCAGGGTCGAGCCGACCGTGATGGTGGCAAACCCCGCGCTCCAGAACAGTAACGAAGGTTCGCGGACGCTGCGCCATTCGATCGCCAGGTACAAGGCAGCGGCGGCTGCCAAGGCGATCGAGATGGTCAGCATCGTGGGTGGATCGAGCGCCATGAAGGAATTGGCCTATCTGGTTAACCTGGAAAACGCCAGATTGTAGCCGTTTGCCATGACTTTTCAGAGAGGGGGACGACGGCTCAAAGCACCCGTTTGATCAACGGTTCAAGGCGGCTGAAACGTAACCGCCGCAAGAACTTGCGCACTTCCTTGGGATGCTCCGCCTTCACCCCCAGGTGCGCCGAGCCAATCTTCGGCGCATGCCGGCGAATGCCCTCCAGCTCCGCTTCCCGGGGCGCCAGCCACTGCCCTTGCGGGTCATCGATCAGCAGCCCGTTTTCCAGGTCCAGGTTGAAGCCGCGCGGGTTGAGGTTGTTGCCGGTGAGCAGCGAATAACGCTGGTCGACCCACACCCCTTTGGCATGGAAGGTATGCCCAGGGTCGTTCCAGATCCGCACCACCAGCTGGCCGCTGGCGATGGCGGCGTGGCGACGACGGGCGAAGGCGCGCAGGTTGTCCTCGTACAGGTACGGCAAGGCGCCGCTGGCACTGAACGGCTCGCCCGGGGCGATGTAGAAGTCGTTGGCGGTGCGGTGGCCGACGATCAGCTCGACCCGCACGCCGCGATCCAGGGCGTGGTCCAGCTCGCGCATCACCACCCGCGGCGGGTTGAAGTACGGCGTGCTGATGATCATCTGCGAACGTGCCGCCGCCAGCAGCGCGCACAGCGCACGGTTGAGCGGGTTGCCTCGGCCAACGCCGAGTAACGGCACCACCCGCAGGCCCTGCTCCGGCTCTGCCGCCGGTACGTCATAGGCCATGCGCCGCAGGCGTGCGCGCAGGCGGCGGATATCGCCACGCAGGTTGCGCGTCGGCGCGGGCGCCGGCAGGTCCAGGCGCGGCGTGGCGGTGTCGTGCAACAGGCGCTTGACCAGGTCGACCATGGCGTCGGCCAGCGCCGCTGACTGGAACAGGTGGTAGCGGTCAAGGCGATAGCGGTCGAAACGGTGCAGGTAGACGTTGTTCAGGCTGGCACCGGTGTAGATCACGCAGTCGTCGATGACGCTGCCCTTGAGGTGCAGCACGCCGAACAGCTCGCGGGTCTGCACCGGCACACCATGGATCACCACGTCCAGCCCGCGCAACTGGCGCTGGGCCTGGTACCAGGCAGCATTGCCCGGCTGCCGCCCGGCCCCCAGAAGGCCACGGCGGGCGCGGAACCAGTCGACCACGATGACGATCTCCAGGCTCGGCCGAGCAGCCTTGGCCTGGTACAAGGCATCGAGCACTTCCTGCCCGGCCTCGTCTTCCTGCAGGTACAACGCGACGATGACGATGCGCCGGGTAGCGGCGGCAATACGCTCGAGCAGGCAGGTACGGTAGGCCGCAGCGTCGGGTAACACCTGGATCGCTTCTGCAGCGATGGCGAAACCTGGCAGCGCCGCCAGCATGGAATCGGGGTTCACGTAGATCACCTTCTGTCTGCAATCAGGTCCATTCCTGGCCGCTGCGTGCGGGGTGTAAGATCGACCCTGCAACGACCCATAACAACAAGAAACGTGCGAGGCCTGTTTTTCTCACTGCCCCTGACGAACTATGCCTCAGCTTGCACAGGAAGATCGCAATGGTCCACCCCGCTTCTGCCATCCTAACCCCTCCCCGCGCCAAGACCTTCGGTTTTTTGGTCCTGCCCAACTTCACCACCATTGGCCTGGCCTCGGCGGTGGAGACCTTGCGCATGGCCAACCTGGCCGCCCACCGTAGCCTGTACCGCAGCGTGTTGATCGCCGCCAACCAGGCGCCGGTGATGGCCAGCAATGGCATGCGCATCCTGCCCGACCACAGCATCACCGACGCACCATCGCTTGACGCCTTGTTCGTGGTGGGCGCCAACCCGATCGACCGTGGCCGCGGCAATCGGCCGCTGACCGACTGGTTACGCCAACTGGCGCGCCAGCATGTGCCGCTGGGCGGCATCTGCACCGGCAGTTACCTGCTGGCCAAGGCCGACCTGCTCAAGGGGTACCGCTGCACCATTCACTGGGAGGACATCCAGGCCCTGCAGGAGCACTTCCCCGGCATCGTCATCTCCAGCCAGTTGTTCGAACTGGACCGCGACCGCTACACCTGTTCCGGCGGTGTGGCGGCCATGGACATGATGCTGCAGCTGGTCGCCCGGGAGGACGGCGGCCAGGAGATTGCCGCCAAGGCCGCCGAACTGCTGTTGTGCGACCGCATGCGCGGCGAGCGCGAGCGCCAGCGGGTACCGCTGCGCACCTTGCTGGGCAGCGCTCAACCCAAGTTGAGCCAGGTGGTGGCGATCATGGAGGCCAACCTGGAGGAGCCCCTGGGGCTGGAGGAGCTGGCCAGCCTAAACGAAGTGACCGTGCGCCAGCTGGAGCGCCTGTTTCACAAGTACCTGCAGCGCACGCCCAGCCAGTATTACCTGGAGCTGCGTCTGTCGCGGGCACGGGAGTTGCTGCTGCGCAGCGATGTGCAGGTGCGCGAGGTGGCGCTGGCGTGCGGGTTTAGCTCGCCAGCGCATTTTTCCAAGAGTTACAGCCGGTTCTTTGGGTTGTCGCCGTTGGGGGAGCGGCGGCAGGCTTCGTTGCACTGATTCAATGGCCCTTTCGCGGGACAAGCCCGCTCCCACAAGATCCCCGCGGGATCCGAATACCGCGAGAACCCTGTGGGAGCGGGCTTGCCCCGCGAAAGGGCCGGTACTGTCAACCTAATCCTTCAACTCCTCATGCGCTGTCTCCCGGCACATCAACATCGCCACCAAGGCCACCAAAGCCGCCGCCAGCAGGTACCCAGCCGGCGCCAGCTTGCTGCCAGTGGCCTGGATCAACCAGGTGGCAATGAACGGCGCAGTCCCACCAAACAGCGCATTGGCCAGGTTGAAGCTCAAGGCAAAGCCACTGAAGCGCACCCGGGTCGGGAATATCTCCGCCAGCAGGCATGGCAGCGTGCCATCGTTCATCGCCAGCATCGCGCCGAACAGGATCTGGATCGCCAGGATCACCAGCAACGGCTGCCCGTCAAGCAGCTTGAACAACGGCACCGTGAGCCCGAGAAACAACAGCGAAGCGACCACCAGCATGGTCTTGCGCCCGAAATGGTCCGACAGCCGCCCCATCAGGAAGATCAGGCCTATGTAGGTGGCCAAGGACACCGTCGAAGCGATGAACGAATCGCGCTCGCTCATGCCCATCTCGCTCGACAGGTAGGTGGGCATGTAGCTGAGCAGCAGGTAGAACGCCACCGCATTCAGGCAGGTCACACCGATGCCGATGGCCAGGCTGCGGCGGTGCTGGGTGAGCAGTTCACGGATCGGTGCCGGGGTCATGCACGCCTTGCTCTCCAGGCGTTGTTCCATTTCCAGGAACTTCGGCGTGTCCTGCAGGCTCATGCGGATGTAGCGACCCACCAGGCCGAACGGCGCGGCCAGCAGGAACGGCAGGCGCCAGCCCCAGCTGTGCAGGTCCTCGGTGCTGAGCAGTTCGTGCAAAACGGCGACGAATGCCGCGCCGAACAACAGCCCGGCCGCCGTGCTGGCCGGCACGATGCTGGTGTAGAGCCCGCGCCGGCCAGGTGGCGCGTATTCGGCAAGGAAGGCCGAGGCGCCGGCATATTCGCCCGAGGCGGAGAAGCCCTGCACCAGGCGGATCAGCAACAGCAGGCACGGCGCCCACAGGCCGATTTGCGCATGACCGGGCAACAGGCCGATGCAGAAGGTCGAGATCGACATGATCAGGATCGACAGCGACAACGCGTTGCGCCGGCCGTGGCGATCGCCGAAGTGGCCCCAGACCACGCCCCCCAGAGGGCGCACCAGGAACGACAGGGCGAACACCGCGAAGGTGGCCAGCAGGCCGGTGGTCTTGTCGGTTTGCGGAAAGAAAGTGGCGGCGATGATGGTGGCGAGGTAGCCGTAGGCGGCGTAGTCGAACCATTCGACGAAGTTGCCCATGAAACTGGCCCGGGCGGCCTTGCGCAAGGCTTGGCGTTCGGCGCTCTGGGCGGCGCCGTCGAGGGTGGGAGCGTTAAGGGTGGTGCTGGACATGACGGGTACCCTCTGATTCTTCTAATTGGAGGCAGGGTCTGGGGGTCATTCGATTCTTGTTTTTATCTGTGCCGGCCTCTTCGCGGGACAAGCCCACTCCCGCAAAGAGACCGGCACGGGCACCGGGCTTATTTGCGGATGATGTTGTGTTCCGGGCCGTACGGGAACTGGGTGATGTTCTCGGCACCCGTTTCGTTGACGATCAGGATGTCATGTTCGCGGTAACCGCCCGCCCCTGGCCGCCCTTCGGGCAGCATGATCATCGGCTCGATCGACACCACCATGCCCGGCTCCAGCACCGTGTCGATGTCCTCGCGCAGTTCCAGCCCCGCTTCGCGTCCGTAGTAGTGGCTGAGGGTGCCGAACGAGTGGCCGTAGCCGAAGGTGCGGTATTGCAGCAGGTCATGGCGCAGGAAGATCTCGTTCAGCTCACGGGCGATGTCGCAGCAGCGCATGCCAGGACGCACCAGTTTCAGCCCCGCTTCGTGCACCTCGACGTTGGCCTGCCACAGGCGAAGGTGGTCGTCCGGACAATGATCGAGGAACAGCGTGCGCTCCAGGGCGGTGTAGTAGCCAGCGATCATCGGGAAGCAGTTGAGGCTGAGAATGTCGCCCTTGTTGACCTTGCGGCTGGTGACCGGGTTGTGCGCACCGTCGGTGTTGAGGCCGGACTGGAACCAGGTCCAGGTGTCCATCAACTCGCCGTCGGGGAAGCTGCGGGCGATTTCGCGGACCATCGCCTGGGTGGCATGCAGCGCCACTTCATATTCCGGCACCTGGTCACGCAGCGCCTCGACCACCGCCGCGCCGCCGATATCGGCCACGCGGGCGCCATGACGGATCAGCGCCTGTTCTTCGGCGGACTTGATCATGCGCATGCGCATGCACGGTGCGCCGATATCCAGCAGTTCGGCCCTGGGGTAGCAGGCGGCGAGCTTGGCGTGGTTCTGCAGGTTGAGGTGGTCGTACTCGACACCGATGCGCGAAGCCAGCGGCAGCGCCTGCTGGATGGCGACGAAGTAGTTGTCGCGCTGCCAGTCGGTGTAGACGATGTTGTCGGTACCGACCGTACGCCGCCAGGGCTGGCCACCGTCGATGTTGGCGCTGATCGACACCACCTTGTCCTGGGTCACCACCAGGGCGTAGGGACGACCGAACGAGCAGTAGAGGAAATCGCTGTAGTAGTTGACGTTGTGGTAGGAGGTAAAGATGGCTGCTTCGATGTCCTGCTCGGCCATGTAGGCCCGCAGGCGGGCATGGCGGGCGGCGTACTCCTGCGCGGAGAAGGTCGGTTTGACCTTGTCGCCGTTGCGGATGTTCAGGGTCTGGGGCATTTGCATGGTCGGTGTTCCTTGTCGTTGTGAGCACGCTGTTCAGGCCGGCCGCCTGAGAAGCATTGCAACAGAACCGACGAGGACGCTTTTGTATCTATCCGACCTGGAATTGGCGGGATGGCCTGGGGGCGCTTTGCGCCCCTTTCGCGACACAAGGCCGCTCCTACACCTGTACAGCGCCGGGCCTGAATTCGGCGCTGTACGGGTGTAGGAGCGGCCTTGTGTCGCGAAAGGGCTGCAAAGCAGCCCCCGCTATCAACAGCGCTATTTCAAGTCAAACCGATCCAGCTCCATGACCTTCACCCAAGCCGCAACGAAGTCCCTGACAAACTTGTCCTTGCCATCGCTGCTGCCATACACCTCGCTCAGCGCCCGCAACTGCGCATGCGAGCCGAACACCAGGTCAACGCGGCTACCGGTCCACTTCACCTGCCCGGTCTTGCGGTCGCGGCCCTCGAAGGTCTCGTTGTCGTCCGAGGTCGGCTTCCACTCCACGCCCATGTCCAACAGGTTGCGGAAGAAGTCGTTGCTCAAGGTGCCCGGCTTGTCGGTGAACACGCCGTGCTTGCTGCCGCCATGGTTGGCGCCCAGCACCCGCAGGCCACCGATCAACACGGTCAGCTCCGGCGCGGTCAGGGTCAGCAACTGGGCCTTGTCCAGCAGCAGCTTCTCGGCCTTGACGCTGTAGCGGGCCTTGCTGAAGTTACGGAAGCCATCGGCCAGCGGCTCCAACACGGCGAACGAGTCGACATCGGTCTGCGCCTGGGAGGCATCGACGCGGCCTGGGCGGAACCCCACGCTGCCACTGTAGCCGGCATCCTTGGCGGCCTTTTCCACGGCGGCGGTACCGCCCAGCACGATCAGGTCGGCCAGGGAGACCTTGTTGCCGGACTCGGCCCGGATTTTCTCCAGCGCCGCCAGTACCTTGTCGGTCCCCTGGTTGGCCGCCCAGCCGTTCTGCGGTGCCAGGCGCAGGCGGGCGCCATTGGCGCCACCGCGCTTGTCAGAGCCCCGGAAGGTCGAGGCGGCAGCCCAGGCAGTGGAGACCAGCTCGCCAACACTCAGGCCCGAAGCGAGGATCTTGGCCTTGAGTGCAGCGATATCCTGCTCACTCGGTGCCGGTTTGTCGGCCTTGGGTAGCGGGTCTTGCCAGAGCAGCTCTTCGTTGGGCATTTCCGGTCCGAGGTAGCGTGCCAGCGGGCCCATGTCGCGGTGGATCAGCTTGTACCAGGCACGGGCAAAGGCATCGGCCAACTGGTCCGGGTTGTCCTTGAAGCGTCGGGCGATCGGCTCGTAGATCGGGTCGAAGCGCAGCGCCAGGTCGGAGGTGAGCATGGACGGTGCATGTTTCTTGCTCGGGTCGTGGGCATCCGGCACGCTACCTGCGCCCTTGCCCTCTTTCGGCCGCCACTGGTTGGCGCCGGCCGGGCTCTTGGTCAGTTCCCAGTCGAAGTTGAACAGGTTGTTGAGGTACTCGTTGTCCCAGCGGGTCGGGTTCGAGGTCCAGGTCACTTCCAGGCCGCTGGTGATGGTGTCGCCACCTTTGCCGGTGCCGAACTTGTTGGCCCAGCCCAGGCCCTGCATCTCCAGGCCTGCGGCTTCTGGCTCGGGGCCGACGTTATCGGCCGGGCCGGCGCCGTGGGTCTTGCCGAAGGCGTGGCCACCGGCGATCAAGGCCACGGTTTCTTCGTCGTTCATGGCCATGCGCCCGAAGGTCTCGCGAATATCTATGCCCGACCTCACAGGGTCGGGCTCACCTTCCGGGCCTTCCGGGTTGACGTAGATCAGCCCCATCTGCACGGCAGCCAGCGGGTTCTCCAGGTTGCGCTCGGCCTGCAGGTTGCGGTTCTGTTCTTCGCCATGCTTGGCGGGCTCGGCCACCAGGTCACCCTGGCCGGGTGGCTGGGCCTTGAGCTGCTCCTTGCCATAGCGGGTATCACCGCCCAGCCAGACCTTTTCCGAGCCCCAGTACACGTCTTCGTCCGGCTCCCAGACGTCGGCGCGCCCACCCGAGAAGCCGAAAGTCTTGAAGCCCATGGACTCCAGGGCGACGTTGCCGGTGAGCACGATCAGGTCGGCCCAGGAGATCTTGTTGCCGTACTTCTGCTTGATCGGCCACAGCAGGCGCCGGGCCTTGTCCAGGCTGACGTTGTCGGGCCAGCTGTTGAGCGGGGCGAAGCGCTGCTGGCCGGAACCTGCACCGCCGCGACCGTCACCGATGCGATAGGTGCCTGCACTGTGCCAGGCCATGCGAACGAACAGTGGGCCGTAATGGCCGAAGTCGGCCGGCCACCACGCCTGGGAATCGGTCATCAAGGCCGTCAGGTCGCGCTTCAGGGCCTGGAAGTCGAGGCTCTTGAAGGCCTTGGCGTAGTCGAAGTCCGGGTCGGGACTGGACTTGCTGGAATGCTGGTGGAGGATCCTGAGGTTGAGCTGGTCAGGCCACCAGTCACGGTTGGTGGTGCCGCCACCTGCGGTTTGATGGAACGGGCATTTCGATTCGTTCGACATCTGCGGTTACCTTTGGGTCGGTTATCCAGATTTCCGGTCTATGCCAGGTGTTCTTTCCAGCCGAGCACATGGGCTCATGCCTACCCCTCATCAGGTCTGGTCGGTCACGTTCCGACACGGGGCTCCCTCGCAATTCGCGGGGCCAGGGGAAAGACTAGTCGAGCTTGGGCAGACTTCTAATAGAGTGGCTATTGGGGGGTGATAGGTTGGCTCTGTCAGGGTTTGCCGGGCGAAATGTCCCAAGACCCGTCCCTTCCGTTATATGTCCCGTTGCGGCCCCCATGCGAGAGTGGAGAAAACAGCACGGGAGGCGACATGCACAGCCTAGGTATTCTCGGGGTCGGCGAGCTGACCGAAAAAGTGGTGATAGGCCTGCGCCGCAGTGGCTTCGACGGCAGGTTGCTGCTGTCGCCACGCAACGCCCGCCGTGCCCAGGCCCTGGCCGTCGAGCAGGGTTGCGAGGTGCTGGCGAACAATCAGGCGGTGGTCGACCAGGCCGACCTGGTGATCCTTGGCGTGCGCCCGGAATCGCTGGCACAGCTGGCGCGCGAGGTGCACTTGCGCCCCGGCCAGCGCCTGGTGTCGCTGGCGGCAGGCATTGGCCTGGATCAGTTGGCCGCGGGCTTTCCCGGCGCCCACTGCGTGCGGGTGATGCTGTCGTATGCGGCGCAGTACAACCAGTCCACCGTGGTGGTTTGCCCGGCGGATGCGCTCACCGAGCAGTGCCTGGGGCCGTTGGGGAATCTGGTGGTCCTGCAGGATGAGCCGGCGTTCGAGCTGGCCACGGTGGCGGCGTGCATGAATGGCTGGTTCTACTTCCTGTTGCACGACTTGCAGCACTGGCTGAGCGACAAAGGCCTGCCGCCCGCCCAGGCGCGCGAGCTGGTGCTGGGCAACCTGCAGGACTGCCTGAGCAGCGCACGCCAGCAGCCGGAGTACAGCCTGAAGGCGCTGGGGCAGGCGATTGCCACGCCGGGGACCTTTACTGCAGACGGGCTGGCGGTATTGATGCACCAGCCGGCCAGTGCCAGTTGGGGGGCGGCGTGCGAGGTGGTGCTCGATGGCTTGCTGAACCGGTCGGGTTTACCCGGGCGCTAGGCTTTTCCTGTTCCGGCCCTATCGCCGGCAAGCCGGCTCCCACAGGGACCGTACAAGGCACACGTGATTTACAAATCCGGGTCCAACCCTACCTTGTCGCCATGCCAGTCAAAGCGCTCCACCTCATGCCGGCGCTTGCGGAAGCTGTAGGGCGTCTCGCCATACTGCTTGCGGAACCACAGGATGAAGTGCGAGGCATCGGAAAACCCGCACGCCAAAGCGATGGTGGTGATGTTCTGGCTGGTATTGACCAGCAGCCGCCGGGCGTGGTCCAGGCGCAGTTTGCGCCAGTAGTTGGCTGGCGGCTCCTGGGTGTTGGCGACGAACTCACGGTGCAACTGCCGCGGGTGGGTGCCCACCGCTTCGGCGACCGCCTTGAGGGTCATCGACGCATCCAGGTTGGCGCGCATGAAGGCAATCGCCCGTTGTACCCGATCGTTCTGGTAGACGCTGTCGCCGGCGGCCTGCTGTGCATCGCCTTCGGCCCGTTCGTCCACCAGCAGGTACTCCAGGCCCTTCTGCGCCCGCACCGCGCCGCAATGGCGGCGAATCAGGTTGGCGGCCAGGTCGATCGCCGTGCCGCCAGGGCAGGTGATGATGCCGCGGTCATCCACGTAGCTCTTGTCGATCACCATGGTCGACAGCGGGAAGCGTTCGCGAAATTCTTCACGCAAGGTGAAGTGCACCGCGCAGCGCCGCCCATCGAGCAGACCGGCCTTGCCGAGCACGAACGAACCCGAGCACAGGGCGATGATCGGGATGTTGGCCGCGTACACGTCACGCAAGGCATCGAGCAACCAGTCAGGTGGGTTGCGTGTTTCGCCAAGCAAGCCGCCGGCCAGCACGATGTAGTCGTACTGGGCGAACAGATCGAGGGGCTTGGTCGGCGAAATCGGCATGCCGCAGCTGGCCGTGATCGGTTGGTCGTGGAGGGTCATCCAGTCCCATTGGCAGTACACCTGCTGGCTGCGAAACGACTTGTCGGCGGCGAAGCGTAGCGAGTCGACCAGGCCTGCCACCGGTACCAGGGTGAACTGGTTCATCAGCACGAAACCGACACGCAGCTCGGGTTTGATCTGTACGGCCGGTTCAGGCGACTGCTGCTGTTGTAGTTGTTCTTGTTGGGCAACCATGGACGTCGGCCTCATGACCTGCTGGGTGGCGCCATTGTAGGGCGCGCCTGGCGTCTGGAATATCACATGGCGCAGGGCAAATAGTAGCCCCATGACAAAAGGCGCCGCCGTTCTATCAATTGTCATGCCTGTAATATCGGCCCGCCTGCCGCGCTGAGCATCATGGAGTCACAACAACATGCTCAGAGGCATTCCTCATGTACCGTGGATTCTGGTATGCCCAGGCGCTGGACCTGGACAGCGACCTCGCCCCCGCCCTGCAGGACTCGATTCAAGCCGACGCGTGCATTGTCGGCGGAGGCTTTCTTGGCCTGTGGTCGGCTATCCGTACAAAAACGCTAAGGAGCGCAGCATGAGCGAACACATCGTACTGCTCGACGACGAAGGCCTGGCGCCCTCCACCCGGCTGAAGCGGCCGGACTGCGAGCACACCTGGAAGCAGTTTGCCTACACCTACCCGGAGCAGATGGTGGAACACCTGCAGGACGCCACCATCGCCTTCACCTGCAGCGTGCCGCTGCGTGAAGAGCACCTGCGCCAGCTGCCGAGGCTGAAGATGATCTCGCTGGCCCTGACCGGGCGCGACATCGTCGACGTCGACTACTGCGACGCCCATGGCATCGAAGTCGCCAGCGTACCGGGCTATGCCGCCAATACCGTAGCCGAGCATAGCCTGGCGATGATCCTGGAGCTGTTCCGTCGCCCGGCCGCCTTCACCCGCCTGATGCGCCAGGTTCACGCCGGCGACAAGCCCTACCAGAACGTCTATTTCAACCACCGCATCCGCGATGTGCGTGGCAAGCGACTGGCGATCATCGGCAGCGGCCCGATCGCCCTGCGCCTGGCTCACCTGGCCCGGGCCTTCGGCATGCAAGTGCTGTTCGAGGACCGCGGGGGTAAGCGCCAAGGCCCCGACGCTCGGCCGCTGGATGAACTGCTCCCCTGGTGCGACGTGCTGTCGATCAACTGCCCGCTTACCGCAGAAACCGTCAACCTGATCGACGCCGACAAGCTGGCCTTGATGAAGCCCGATGCCCTGGTGATCAACACGGGCCGCGGCGGGATCGTCAATGAGGCGGCGCTGATCGACGCCTTGCAACGCGACCGCCTGGGTGGTGTGGCGCTGGATGTGGTGGAAGTCGAGCCCCTGCACCCGAGCAACCCGCTGTTCCAGCTCATCGATCGCGACGACTTCCTGCTCAACCCGCACATCGCCTGGAGCAGCGAAGACGCCATGCAGCAACTGATGGACAGCGCCGTGGACAACATCAGCGCCTTCGTCGCCCGGCGCATGACCGCCTGAACCAGCACGCTCCGGTACAGCCAAGGGAACTACCACCACCGTCCCGTTTTCTTAAACACTGAGTGGTAATTTCCTAAGGCTTCAAGCTATTGGAGAACACGACATGCGCCACCTGATCATCGCCCCTGCGCTGCTGCTCCTGCTGCCTGCCGGAGCTGCCATGGCCGACGTCGATGTAGAAGACGTCGCTACCTCGGCCGGTATCTCCGCCTCGCTGTACTCAACCTTCAAGGACGACAAACGGATCATTCCGGCCCGTGACGAGCTGTCCGCCTTCGTCGCCAGTGACGGGGCGATCCGTGGCGCCTATGTGGAGTCGGCGCTGGAACAGGTCCGCAAGGAGCATCCTGGCCTACAGGCCAATGACGAAGACATTGCCATGGCCATCCTGTCCCAGGATGACTCGGTTGCTAATCATTAAGGCCCGTAGCGGCCCTATCGCCGGCAAGCCGGCTTGCCGGCGATAGGGCCGCCATTGCATCACAAGGTTGCAGCTGAGGAACTAGGCTCACCTGTTCACGCAAAACAAGGAAGCTGCCAATGCCATTGCCTCGCCCTCCCCACGCCATCGCCCTGGCGCTGTTGATCGCCTGTACCCAGGCAACCGCTGCCGATTCCGCCCCTCAGGCTTTGCTGAAACAGGCCCAAGGCGAACAGCCAGCTTATCTGGACACCCTCAAGGCGCTGGTCTCGGTCGATACCGGCACCGGGACCGAACCTGGCCTGACGCAAGTCAGTGCTGAACTGGTCAAACGCCTCAAGGCCTTGGGCGCCGAGGTGCAGACCCACGCCGCCAAGCCTTCGGTGGGCGACAACATCGTCGGCACCTTCAAAGGCACCGGCAGCAAGGACTTCCTGCTGATGGTGCACTATGACACCGTGTTCGTCCCCGGCACCGTGGCCAAACGGCCTTTCCGGGTCGACGGGCCGCGCGCCTATGGCCCGGGCGTTGCCGACGCCAAGGGTGGCGTAGCGATGATCCTGCATGCGGTGAAATTGCTGCAGGACCAACAGTTCAAGGGCTACCGCACGCTGACCGTGCTGTTCAACCCGGACGAAGAAATGGGCTCGGCCGGCTCCCGGCAGATCATCGCCGAACTGGCCCGCAAGCATGACTACGTGTTTTCCTACGAGCCGCCGGACAAGGACGCGGTAACGGTCGCGACCAACGGCATCAACCGCCTCAAGCTCGAGGTCAAGGGCCGTGCCTCCCACGCCGGGTCCGCGCCCGAGGAAGGCCGCAACGCCCTGACCGAGCTGGCCCACCAGATTCTCCAGCTCAAGGACCTGGGCGATGCGAGCAAAGGCACCACGGTGAACTGGACCCTGGCCAAGGCCGGCGAAAAGGCCAATATCATTCCGGCGCTGGCCACCGCCGAAGCCGATATGCGCTATTCGGACCTGAGCGAAACCGACCGGGTGCAGGCCGACGCCCAGCGCATCGTGAAAAAACAGTTGGTGGCCGATACCCAGGCCACGGTCTCTGTCGAAAAAGGTCGGCCGCCGCTGGCGCGCAACGAAGCCTCGGCGAAGCTGGCGCAAACGGCGCAGCAACTGTATGGCGAGGTTGGCCACAAGATCGAGCCGATTGCCATGCGATTCGGTACCGATGCTGGTTATGCCTATGTGCCGGGCAGCGACAAGCCGGCGGTGCTGGAGACCATGGGGGTGGTGGGGGCAGGCTTGCATGGGGACGATGAGTACATCGAGTTGGCCAGCATTGCGCCGCGGTTGTATCTGACGGTGGCGATGATCAAGCACCTGGCCGAGTGATGGGTTGCCTGTACTGGCCCTATCGCCGGCAAGCCGGCTCCCACAGGGGTTGCACCGCTTTCAAGGCCGGTGCAGTACCTGTGGGAGCCGGCTTGCCGGCGATAGGGCCGGAACAGGCAAACCTCACCCCCAGCCATCCATGCGCATCGTCGCCCGCACCAACCGCTGCTCTTCCTGCTCGATCTCGCGCAAGCTGTCACGAATCCCATTGATATGCTCGCGCGCCGCGCGCTGGGCCTGCTCTGGCAGCTGCTCCATCACCGCGTGATACAACCGCGCATGCTGGCGGTCGATCTGGCGCTTCTGCGCCGGCCGGCAGTACAGGTTGTTCACCGAGGCGAACACCGTGCTCAAGGTCAGGTCGCTGAGCGACTGCAGGGTATGCACCAACACCGGGTTGTGCGAAGCCTCACTGATGGCTCGGTGGAAGGCGTGGTCACGCCGGGCATGTTCCCGGGGGGCAAGGGTTTCGCCCGCGGTATGTGCAGCGAGCATGTCTTCATAGCGGCGGCGGATCAGCAGGCGGTCGACGTCGGTGGCGCGCAACGCCGCCAGGCGTGCCGATTCGGCTTCAAGCAGTGCGCGCACTTCGAGCAGGTCGAACAGCGTGCGCGGCTGCGAGCTGAACAAATGCATCAGTGGCGTGATGCCCGGTTGACCGGTCAGGTCCGCGACGAACGAGCCACGCCCTTGCTCGGTGTCGATGATGCCGCGCCCCCGCAGGATGCGCAGGCCCTCGCGCAGCGCCGAACGCGAACAGCCAAGCTTTTCCACCAGGCGCCGCTCCGAGGGCAAGGCCTGGCCCACCTTGAGCACGCCTTCGACGATCAGCCGCTCGACCCGCTCGGCTACCTGATCGGCGACCTTGGCCTTGCCTTCTGCACCCATGGACTTCCTCCAACTGGTAGGACCACTGCTGTTCTGGTGTCCAATCTAGCCGGTCAAAGCCGGCAATGAACAGTGCCGTGGCGAAAAACTGGTAGGACCAGTTTCCAGCGTGCTCGACCTGAAGGCCGCTGCGGCGCACGCTGACCTGAGGCAAACAACAAAAACAACCGAGTGAGCCCATGAACATTCTGTACGACGAACGCGTCGATGGTGTGTTGCCCGCCGTAGACCTGCCAGGTTTGCTGCAGGCGCTGCATGATGCCCTGCCCGACCTTGAGGTGCTGCACCGCGCAGAAGACCTCAAGCCTTATGAGTGCGACGGCCTCTCGGCCTACCGCACGGTGCCGCTGCTGGTGGTGCTGCCCGAGCGGCTGGAGCAAGTGCAGACCTTGCTCAAGCTCTGCCACCAGCGGGGTGTGCCGGTGGTGGCCCGCGGCGCTGGCACCGGTCTGTCCGGCGGTGCACTGCCCCTGGCCAAGGGCATTCTGCTGGTGATGGCGCGCTTCAACCGCATTCTCGAGGTGAATCCACAGGGCCGTTTCGCCCGCGTACAGCCAGGCGTGCGCAACCTGGCGATCTCCCAGGCAGCCGCGCCCTACGGCTTGTACTACGCACCCGACCCCTCCTCGCAGATCGCCTGCTCCATTGGTGGCAACGTCGCCGAGAATGCCGGCGGCGTGCATTGCCTGAAGTACGGCCTGACCGTGCACAACCTGCTCAAGGTCGAGATCCTCACCGTCGAAGGCGAACGCCTGACCTTGGGCAGCGATGCCCTCGACAGCCCAGGTTTCGACCTGCTGGCGCTGTTCACCGGCTCCGAGGGGATGCTCGGCATCGTCACCGAAGTCACCGTGAAACTGCTGCCCAAGCCACAAGTCGCCCGAGTGCTGCTGGCCAGTTTCAACAGCGTCGAGGACGCCGGCCGGGCGGTGGCCGAGATCATCGCTGCCGGCATCATTCCCGGCGGCCTGGAGATGATGGACAACCTGGCGATTCGCGCCGCCGAAGACTTCATCCACGCCGGCTACCCGGTGGACGCCGCGGCGATCCTGCTGTGCGAGCTCGATGGCGTCGAGGCCGATGTGCAGGACGACTGCGAGCGGGTGGAGGCGGTGCTGCGCGAGGCCGGCGCCCGCGAGGTGCGTCTGGCCCGTGACGAGGCCGAGCGCGTGCGCTTCTGGGCCGGGCGCAAGAACGCCTTCCCGGCGGTAGGGCGGATTTCGCCGGACTACTACTGCATGGACGGCACCATCCCCCGCCGCGAGCTGCCACGGGTGCTCAAGGGCATCAGCGAACTGTCCACGGAATACGGCCTGCGCGTGGCCAATGTGTTCCACGCCGGCGACGGCAACATGCACCCGCTGATCCTGTTCGATGCCAACCTGCCCGGCGAGCTGGCGCGCGCCGAAGCCATCGGCGGGCGCATCCTCGAACTGTGCGTGGCGGTGGGCGGCAGCATCACCGGCGAGCACGGTGTGGGGCGGGAGAAGATCAACCAGATGTGTGCCCAGTTCAACAGCGACGAAATCACCCTGTTCCATGCCGTGAAGGCGGCCTTCGACCCGCAGGGATTGCTCAACCCCGGCAAGAACATCCCCACCCTGCACCGCTGCGCCGAGTTCGGCGCCCTGCACGTGCACCACGGCCAACTGCCCTTCCCTGACCTGGAGCGCTTCTGATGAGCCTGGACCGCGATATGAGCCAGGACCTGCTGGAGCAGGTCAACCAGGCCTTGAACCTGGGCACCGCGCTGCGCATCCAGGGCGGCAACAGCAAAGCCATGCTTGGCCGCCCGGTGGCCGGGGAGATCGTCGATACCCGCAACCACCGCGGCATCGTCAGCTACGACCCCACCGAGCTGGTGCTCACCGCGCGCGCCGGCACACCCTTGCTGGAGATCGAGGCGGCGCTGCACGAAGCTGGGCAGATGCTGCCCTGCGAACCACCGCACCTGGGCCCCGAGGCGACCCTCGGCGGCATGGTCGCGGCCGGGCTGTCCGGGCCACGCCGGCCCTGGGCCGGGTCGGTGCGCGACTACGTGCTGGGCACGCGGGTCATCACCGGCCACGGCAAGCTGCTGCGCTTTGGTGGCGAGGTGATGAAGAATGTCGCCGGCTACGACGTGTCGCGGCTGATGGCCGGCAGCTTCGGTTGCCTAGGCTTGCTGACCGAGGTGTCGCTGAAAGTGCTGCCGCGCCCGCGCCAATGCCTGAGCCTGCGTCTGGCGCTGGACCGCCACCAGGCCTTGGCCGAGCTGGCCGAGTGGGGCCAGCAGCCGTTGCCGATCAGCGCCGCCTGCCATGACGGCGAAGCCCTCTACCTGCGCCTGGAAGGCGGCGAAGGCTCGGTGCAATCGGCCCGCCAACGCCTGGGCGGCGAGGTACTCGACAGCCGTTTCTGGAGCGATCTGCGCGAACAGCGCCTGGCGTTTTTCGACGCACCGGCCCCGCTGTGGCGCCTGTCGCTGCCCACCGCCACGGCCGAGCTGGACCTGCCTGGACAGCAGTTGATCGATTGGGGCGGCGCGCAGCGCTGGCTCAAATCGAGCGCGCCGGCGCAGCAGATCCGTGAACAGGTGGCCAAGGTCGGCGGCCATGTCACCGGCTACGCCCTCGGCGACGACAGCAGTGCACCGCTGCCGGCCGCGCTGATGCGTTACCACCGCGCCCTCAAGCAGCAACTCGACCCCCAGGGCCTGTTCAACCCTGGCCGTCTGTACCCAGACCTGTGAGGCCACGCCATGCAAACCAACCTGAGCGAAAGCGCCAAGCGCCTGGCCCGCGGCGAAGAGGCCGAAAGCATCCTGCGCACCTGCGTGCACTGTGGCTTCTGCACCGCCACCTGCCCCACCTACCAGTTGCTCGGCGATGAGCTGGACGGGCCACGCGGGCGCATCTACCTGATCAAGCAGGTGCTCGAAGGCGAGCCGGTCAGCGCCAGTACGCAACTGCACCTGGACCGCTGCCTGACCTGCCGTAACTGCGAAACCACCTGCCCGTCAGGGGTGAAATACCATGACCTGCTGGACATCGGCCGCGCCGTGGTCGAGCAGCAAGTACCGCGCCCACTCGGCCAGCGCCTGCTGCGCCAGGGCCTGCGCGCGGTGGTACCTCGCCCGGCCCTGTTCAAGGCCCTGACCCGCACCGGCCAGGCCCTGCGCCCGGTGCTGCCGGCCGCCCTGAAGAACAAGCTGCCAGCCCAGGTGGCCCCGGCCGGCGAACGCCCGGCACCGCGCCATGCCCGCCGGATACTGCTGCTCGAAGGCTGCGTGCAACCGGCCCTGTCGCCCAATACCAATGCTGCCGCGGCGCGCCTGCTGGACCGGCTGGGCATCAGCGTCGAGCCTGCGCCCGAGGCTGGCTGCTGTGGTGCAGTGGACTACCACCTCAACGCCCAGGAACAAGGCCTGCAGCGCGCCCGACGCAACATCGATGCCTGGTGGCCGGCTGTCGAGGCCGGTGCCGAGGCCATCGTGCAGACCGCCAGCGGCTGCGGCGCCTTCGTCCGGGAGTATGGCCACCTGTTGGAAAAGGACCCGCACTACGCCGCCAAGGCGGCACGCGTCAGCGCACTGTCACGCGACCTGGTGGAAGTGCTGCGTGACGAGCCGGTCGAGCAACTGGGCCTGTGCGCCGAACAACGCCTGGCCTTCCACTGCCCCTGCACCCTGCAACACGCCCTCAAGCTCGGCGGTCAGGTGGAAAGCCTGCTGACCCGCCTGGGCTTCACCCTCACCCCTGTGCCGGACGGGCATTTGTGCTGCGGCTCTGCCGGCACCTATTCGCTCACCCAGCCGGTCTTGTCCAGGCAGTTGCGCGACAACCGCCTGAACGCCTTGGAAAGTGGCAAACCGCAGGTCATCGCCACCGCCAACATCGGCTGCCAGACCCACCTGGACGGCGCTGGTCGGACGCCGGTGCGGCACTGGATCGAAATCGTCGAAGCAGCCCTGAACCAGGAGAACCGCCATGCATAGCAAGTCCGTGATCGGCCAGGCCGAAGTGACCCGCCTGCTCGCCGCCGCCCGCCAGGAGGCCGAGGCGCAACAGTGGAGCGTGACCATCGCCGTCGTCGACGACGGCGGCCACCCGCTGGGCCTGGAGCGCCTGGACGGCTGCGCACCGGCCAGCGCCTACATCGCCCTGGAAAAGGCCCGCAGCGCAGCCCTTGGGCGCAAGGACACGCGTGACTACGAGCAGATGGTCAATGGCGGACGCATCGCGTTCGTCACAGCGCCCTTGCTCACCAGCCTGGAAGGTGGCGTGCCGTTGCGGGTCGACGGCCAGGTGGTGGGCGCCATCGGCGTGTCCGGGGTCAAGCCCGAACAGGATGCCCAGGTCGCCAAGGCCGGGGCCGCGGCGTTGTGATCGGTACTGCCAGCCCTTTTGAAATGAACGTGAACAGCGAGACAACCATGAAACGACTTCAGGTCGCCCCCCTCCTGCAGCGCTTCATCGAAGATGAAGTGCTGCCCGGCACTGCCCTCGACGCCGCCAGCTTCTGGCAAGGCTTCAGCAGCCTGGTCCACGACCTTGCCCCGCGCAATCGCCAACTGCTGGCCGAACGCGACCGCCTGCAGGCCGAACTGGACCGCTGGCACCGCCAGCACCCTGGCCCGATCGCCGACATGGCGGCCTACCAGGCCTTCTTGCGCAGCATCGGCTACCTGGTCGATACCCCCGCCCCGGTACGGATCAGCACCCGCAACGTCGACCGCGAGATCGCCGAGCAAGCCGGCCCGCAGCTGGTGGTGCCGCTGAGCAATGCCCGCTATGCGCTCAACGCGGCCAACGCCCGCTGGGGTTCGCTGTACGACGCGCTGTACGGCACCGATGCCATCGCCGACAGCGACGGCGCCGCACGCGGCCAAGGCTACAACCCCGCCCGTGGGGCCAAGGTGATCGCCTACGGCCGACGTTTCCTCGACCAGGCCGCGCCGCTCGCAGGTGCCTCCCATGCCGATGCCACTGCCTATGCCATCGAGCAAGGGGCGCTGCGCGTGACCCTCAAGGATGGCCGTCAGGTCGGGCTTGAAGACGCGAGGCAATTGCAGGGTTACCAGGGCGAGCGGGCCTCGCCCAGCGCCATCCTGCTGCAACACCATCGCCTGCATTTCGAAATCCAGATCGACGCCAGCAGCGCCATCGGCCAGGCCGACCTGGCCGGGGTCAAGGACATCCTCATGGAGGCTGCGCTGACCACCATCATCGACTGCGAAGACTCGGTAGCCGCGGTGGATG
This sequence comes from Pseudomonas sp. NPDC089395, assembly GCF_044749525.1. Lineage (NCBI taxonomy): Bacteria > Pseudomonadati > Pseudomonadota > Gammaproteobacteria > Pseudomonadales > Pseudomonadaceae > Pseudomonas > Pseudomonas sp. NPDC089395. The sequence continues at coordinate 131,887 of NZ_JBIVID010000003.1, read as the reverse complement.
CCGAAGACAAGGTCAATGTCTACCGCAACTGGCTGGGCTTGATGAAAGGCGACTTGAGCGAGCAGGTCAGCAAGGGCGGCAAGGCCTTCACCCGGTCATTGGCCGAAGATCGCCAGTACCAGGGCACGAATGGCCAGCCGTTGACCTTGCCGGGCCGTTCGCTGTTGTTCATCCGCAACGTCGGCCACCTGATGACCAACCCGGCGATCCATGATGGCGACGGCCACGAGATTCCCGAAGGCATCCTCGACGCTGTGGTCACCAGCCTGATCGGTATGCACGACCTCAAGCGCCGCGGCAACTCCCGCGAGGGCAGCCTGTACATCGTCAAGCCGAAGATGCACGGGCCGGACGAGGTCGCCTTCGCCGACCAGTTGTTCAGCCGCGTCGAAGACCTCCTGGGCCTGCCTCGGCATACCCTGAAAATGGGCATCATGGACGAAGAGCGGCGCACCAGTGTCAATCTTCAGGCCTGCATCGCCAGCGCGGCGGCGCGGGTAGTGTTCATAAACACAGGCTTTCTCGACCGCACCGGTGACGAGATGCACACGGCCATGCAAGCCGGTGCCATGCTGCGCAAGGGCGACATGAAACACAGTGCCTGGATCCAGGCGTACGAGCGCAACAACGTGGTGGTGGGCCTGGCCTGCGGCCTGCGCGGCAAGGCGCAGATCGGCAAAGGCATGTGGGCCATGCCCGACCTGATGGCGGCCATGCTGGAACAGAAAATCGCCCAGCCCAAGGCCGGCGCCAACACCGCCTGGGTGCCCTCGCCCACGGCGGCGACCCTGCATGCGTTGCACTATCACCAGGTCGATGTGGCCGCGGTCCAGCAGGCGCTGGGAAACGCCGACCTGGCCGCCGAGCGCGAACCGTTGCTGCACGGCCTGCTGAGCATTCCGGTCAGCCCGGACCGACCCTGGAGCGCCCAGGACATCCAGGCCGAACTGGACAACAACTGCCAGGGCATCCTTGGCTACGTGGTGCGCTGGGTGGAACAAGGGGTCGGCTGCTCCAAAGTGCCCGACATTCATGACGTCGGCCTGATGGAAGACCGCGCGACCCTGCGCATCTCGGCCCAGCACATCGCCAACTGGCTGCACCATGGTGTGGTGGGGGCCGAGCAGGTAGAGGCGACGCTGCAGCGGATGGCTAACGTGGTCGATCAGCAGAATGCCGGCGATACCGCCTACCGGCCGATGGCAGGCAACTTTGCCGGGTCACATGCTTATCGTGCGGCGCAGGCGCTGGTGTTCGAGGGGCTTGAGCAGCCCAGTGGGTATACCGAGCCGTTGCTGCATGGCTGGCGGTTGCGCTTCAAGCGGGAGGTTGGGGGTTGAAGGGGGCGCTGCGCGGCCCAATCGCCGGCTTGCCGGCGATTGGGCCGGTAAATTCAACCCTGCGAGTCGACCACCACCGCCTCGCCAATCGCATAAAAATGCCCACCCGCCACATAGTGCAAGCTGCGCCACTGCGGGTCGGCATGCTCATAGGCCCAGTGCCCGTCCTTGAACACCCGGTCATCCGCCCAGGCTGCCACCACCTCGCCAATGAACAGGTCATAAGTGTTCTGGTTGTGCGGCTCATCGATCACCCGGCACATCAACCAGGCCGAGCAGCCTTCGACCAGCGGCGCCGCATGCCCCCCTACCCGCGCCAGCTCGACGCCGATGCGGGCCAGCTTGTCGGGCTGGTCGAACAGGCTGCGGGTACCGACCTGATGGGTCAGCTGCGCCTGGGCAGCCGTGGGCACCTGGATCACGAACCAGCCACTGCCTTCGACCAGTTGCCGGGTGCGCGCGCTCTTGTCCAGCACCACGGTGACCTTGGGCGGGTCGAAGTCCAGCGCACAGGCCCAGGCCGCGGCCATGACGTTGTCCACGCCCTCATGGCTGGCCGACACCAGCACGGTCGGGCCGTGGTTGAGCAGGCGGTAGGCCTTTTTCAGGTCGACGGCTTGAAAATGGCTGTTCATCGGTGTCCTCGGTCGGCGTGCGTGTAGGCGCGCAATTGTGCCGCATCGACAGGGCTGAAGCATCCTTTCAGCGTCATCAGAAAATTCCTACGCTAAGCTCAGAATCGTCTTACTTGTCGTCGTCACCCACTGAAAACAACATCAGCCCCTGGACGGTACCGGCCTCAGCCCGGCACCAGCGCTCGACCCAGAGGAGGCTCCGCATGCATTCGCACCTCAGCACCACCGCCGAACTGCGCAAGACCCTGCGTGAATTGATGGCCCATGACGTCAGTAACCCCGACGATGACCCACACTTCTCGGGTGTGTTGTTTTTCTGCGCGACCGATGAGCGCACGCGGCAGCTGGTCGAGCGTATCGAGCTGCTGGCCAGCGAAGCGTTCTTCGATGTCTGTGGCCGCGCCGTCGCGCAGCAGATGCGGGCGGCGGCAATCGAGGGGGTGTGCATCAAGCAGAAGCGCAAGGCGTGCGTCGATGAAACGACTATCCGCATTGCCCTGCTCGACAAAGGCTACATCACCGTGAGCACCGCACGCCTGTGAGCGGTGCGGCTTAGCTTCCCGGGCGCGTTCAGCCGTACAGGTAATCGATGTCCTTGTAGGCCAGCGCTGGCACCTGGCCGAGCAGGAAGTCGCGCAACTTGTGCATCTGCCGCGCCTTGGGGCTGGATTTGAGCCAGGTCATGTAATAACCATCGCCGGTGGCAACGGCATGCTTGAACGGCGTGACCAGGCGCCCGGCGCCGAGGTCGGCGGTGGCCAGCACCAGGTCGACCACCGAAATCCCAAGGCCTTGCTGGGCCGCCGAGATGCCCTGGTCGAGGGTATCGAACACCTGGCCCTGGTCGATGTTGATCTCCAACGCATCCATGCGCGCCAGCCAACGGCGCCAGTCGCGGCGGTCCGGGGACGGGTGCAGGATTTCGCACTGACGCAGGTCAGCCAGCTCGGGTTGGGCCCGCTCCATGTAGTCGGGGTGGCAGACCGGAATCAGCCATTCGTCGAACAGCTTGAAGCTCTCGACATCGGCGGGAAAGCGCCCGTTGGCCAGGAGGATGGCGCAGTCATAGGGCTCGGAATAGAAATCCACCGTGTCGATGTCCATCCACACGCTCGACAGCTGCACGCTGCACGCGTCGTCGGCCTTCTTGAAAGCATCCAGCGCCCTGAGCAGCCAGCGCACGGTAAGGGTCGAGGGCGCTTTGAGGCGCAAGCCGTAGCGATCCTGGCGCAACAGCGCACAGGCGTTCTCAATGATCTTGAAACCGACCTTGAGCTCCTGGGCCAGCAGGCGCCCGTGCTCGGTCAGGCTCAGCTTGGGGCCACGGCGTTCGAACAGGTCGCAGCCGAACATGGATTCCAAGGTCTTGATGTGATGGCTGACGGCGCCCTGGGTCAGCGCCAGCTCTTCGGCTGCGCGGGTAAACGACCCATAACGCGAGGCAACCTCGAAGGCACGCAGTGCATGCAAAGCCTGGATCCGTTCCGACATGAAGCCCCCGAAGCATGAGTAAGACTAATAGTAGGTCATAGTTCCACGCGTTTTACAACGTTAAGTGCGTCTCAGAAAATGCAGGTAAATAACAAAGATAAGCCAATAACCTGCCTGCATATCACTCGAACTTTCCGTTCATTAAACGCCTGGGGAAAACATGTTTACGGGTTATGGAAATTGCTATCGCCTGGATGCGCTAGAGCTGACCGCTGAACCTGTGCGGAACACGCGCCACTGGACATACCAGACACTACAACACTTTCGCGACGTGCTCGCCAACCCCGAATTTCCATGCCTGTTCGGGCGCAAGGCGGTAAATGGCGCCACGTGCCATATCCTCTTCGCCCGCGCTGAACAATTGGCCGATGACATCGCCCAGGGCCTGGCCGACTACGTGCGCGACATCGCACCGGTGCCGGTCAAGCAACGCATCGGCAGCCCCCTGGTGGTGTTTCTCGAAACCGCCGCCGACTGCACCCTCGCCGAGCAACAGGCGCTGGCCTGGAAAGTCCTGCGCGGCGTCCATGCGCGTGATCCGCACCCCTGGCCTTCTTCGATCCCCACCGACCCGGACGACACCGGCTGGTCGTTCTGCTACGCCGGTATGCCGCTGTTCATCAACATGAATTTCCCCGGCCACCAGCAGATGAAGAGCCGTAACCTGGGCAAGCACATCACCTTCGTCATCAACCCGCGGGAAAACTTCGACGAAGTGGCCAACGCCAGTACCGAGAGCGGCCAGCGCATCCGCGCGCGCATTCGCGACCGTGTACGCCACTACAACGATGGCGTCATGCCAGACAGCCTGGGCTTCTTTGGCCAGGACGACAACTACGAATGGAAACAATACCAACTGCAGGAAGCAGGCTCGCTCAACCCGTCGCGCTGCCCCTTCCATGCCCACATCCACGCGACACCCGACACATTGACCGAGAACTGACCGTGAATACCGCACTGACTGCTACGTACGCACTGACTGTCCTGCTGCTGATCGCCACGCCTGGTCCTGTGGTGGCCCTGATCGTCAACACTGCTGCGGCATCCGGCTCGCGAAAGGCCATGTTCACCGCCGTCGGCACCAACTGGGCGTCGCTGGTGCTGATCGGCGCCGCGGCCTGGATCATTCTGACCAGCGCGGCCATCGACAAGGCCTGGCTCAGCGGCATGAGCTTGCTGGGGTGCCTGTTCATCGGCTACATCGCCGTGGGCACCTTGCGCGAGTGCCTGCAGGCACCGGCCAGCGAAGCCGTCGAGCAAGCGCCGAAAGCCGGCCGCGGCGGCCTCTGGCAAGGCTTCATGGTGGGGATTTCCAACCCGAAGGACATCATCTTCTTCATCGCCTTCTTCCCGCAGTTCATCCAGATCACCGAGTCGTTCGGCAAGAGCATGGTGGTGCTGTCGCTGCTGTGGGTGTTCATCGATTTCGCCGTGCTCAGCCTGTACATCTTCGCCATCGGCAAGCTCGCCTCGCCGCGCAGCAATCGCTTCATTTCCCTGGCCTCCGGCGTTGCCCTGCTGCTGATCGCCGTCGGCGGCCTGGCCTACAACCTCAAGGAGCTGGCGGGCTGAGGCCACGCCAGAACCAAGGAAGCGCTGATGACGACACTCGACACCGCCGCCTACGGCCAAGGCCTGCGCGCATTGCTGCAGCAGGACTACCAGCGCTTCCTGCAACTGGGCAGCCGCCGCGCGCCCCATAACCTGCATGTTCACGAAAGCGGCTACCGCTCCGGCACCATCAACACCGACGCCCTCGGGCTGCGCTACAGCCATTGCGCCGGCAAACGCTACTCGGCAGCCGAACGCGGAAGCGCAGCGCGCATCAACCTGCTGGTGGGTGGTTCTACCGCCATGGGCATCGGTGCCAGCACCGACGAGCACACCGTGGCTTCGCACCTGTCGATGCTGACCGGGGAGGTGTGGCTGAGCCTGGCGGGCTGCGGGCTCAATGCCAGCCAGGAACTGCTGCTGTTCCTCACCCATCAGCACCGCCTGGGCGAGGTTGGCCATGTGGTGGTGCTCAGCGGGCTCAATACCTTGGCCCATGAAGCCCTGGGCGAAGTGTTGGCCGGCCCGCACGACCCGCACCACGCCAAGGCCCACCAGGCCTACCTTGGCAGCTTCAACGAAGGCATGCCGCCTGTCGGCCCAACCCGGCCGTCGTCCCTGTTGCGACGCCTGGGGCAGGCGCTCCTCCCCCCTCGCCCGGAGCCTCTGCCGGACTGGCTGCTCTGCGCCCCGGAAAAGCGCCTGACACGAGCCGCCGATACGGTAGGCCGCACCCTGCGCCAATGGGACCGGATGCTGGCCGACAGCCACGCCACCCTCACCTTCATCCTGCAACCGCTGCTGCCCTGGTGCCGCGAGACCCTGCCGGCCAGCGAACAGGCGATGCTGACGGCGCTGGAACGGCACCCGAGCAACTTCGACCGCCTGCTGCAAGGCACCTTCGACAGCCAGCTGCACATGGATTTCTTCCGGCGCATCAAGAGCCAGGCCGATCCGGTGCCTTGCTACGACATGAACAGCATGCTCAGCAGCTCTCCGGTATTCGGCGCCGACCTCTTCATCGATCGCCTGCACCTGAACGACCTGGGCAACAATGCCTTGGCCAAGGTGATCACCGCCAAGCTTGGTCTGGCCCAGGAAAAGCACGCCCAGCGCAAGGTCACGCCGATCAAGCTCGTCTGACAAATGCACGCCGGCCTTTCGGTCTAGCTGCTGGCTTGGCTAGAATACCGCGTCGTTCCGATACGCCCGAGGCGCATTTGCATTCCTCATGAAACACCATGCCGTCCTTCCGTACCTGGCTGCGCTGCTCATCACACTAGCGCCGCAGGCAGCGCGCGCGCTCGATGTCCGCATCGACCCGCATGCCGACCTGCTCTATCGCCAGGCCCTGCCGCTGCTGGAAAAGGCCGACAACCAGGACGACAGCGACATCCCCATCCGCACTGCGATTGGCGGCGACCCCGAGCTCAACCGCCAGGGCCAGGCCCTGGCCCGCACCCTGCCAACGGCGGTGGCACTGCTGAAAAAGTCGGTGGAACTTGGCCATCCGGTGGCTCAGTATCGCCTGGCGTTGTACTACACGACCTATCTGCCTGCGGCGCAGATCCCCGATGCCGCCTGCCCGCTGCTGGAAGCAAGCCTGAAGCAGGGGTTCGCCCCGCCGGCGACGGCGATCGCCACCTGGTGCCCACCGTATAACGCCAGCCATGCCTACCGTGAGGCACTGGAAGCGATACCGAGCATGGCGACACTGTATGCCGCGTATTATCCGCAGCCGGCTACCCGCCTGGCGTGCAGCCGCAGCCAGCCGCAGGGGCTGGAAATGCAGTGGGGCCGGCAGCGTGATTACCAGGCCGAGGTGTACCGGCTGCTGGGCGATCTCGACCCGCAGCACCGCCAGACGCTGCTGCAGAAGGCCGTGGAGATCAACGGATGCGTGGCGGCCCAGCAGCGTTTGACCAGCCATCGCTGATCGTTCGGTGCTAGCCGCGACGCGCCAAGGTTCGGCGTCAAACGAGCAAGATCGTTCAAGCCAGCCGCACCGTCCTCTGGCAAGCTGCCCTACCGAGTAACCGTGTCGCAGCCATCATGCCCAGCAATCCCCCCATCGCTCGCCAAGCCTTCCTTCACGGCGCCATCGCCATCCTTCCGCTGTCGCTTGCGGTCGCCCCCTGGGGCCTGCTGGCCGGCTCCATGGCCATCGAGGCCAACCTCAGCCCCTGGGAAGGCCAAGGCCTGTCGGCGATCGTTTTCGCGGGCGCCGCGCAACTGGTGGCCATCGGCATGCTCAAGGGCGGCGCCAGCCTGCTGTCGATCCTGTTGACCACCCTGCTGCTGACTTCGCAGCACTTGCTCTATGGCTTGTCGATGCGCCCTGTGCTGTCCAACCAGCCACTGCGCTGGCGGCTGGGGCTGGGCTTTCTGCTGACCGACGAATTCTTCGCCCTCACCAGCCACTACGACCAACAGCAGTTCAACCGCTGGTACGCCCTCGGCGTCGGGCTGACCTTCTACGTGGCCTGGAACCTGTTCACCCTGGCCGGCATCGTGCTGGGCCAGAACATCCCGCACCTTGACCAACTGGGCCTGGACTTTTCCATCGTCGCCACCTTCGTCGCGCTGATCGCGCCGCTGGTGCGCAACCTCGCCACAGTGGTCTGTGTAGCGGTGTCGCTGTTCTGCTCCGTGCTGTTCAGCTACTGGCACTGGGAAACCGCCTTGGTGGTCGCGGGCCTGCTGGGCATGTCGGCTGGTTTTATCTGTCAGAAGTTTTCCGGAGCTCGCGCATGACCTGGCTACTGATCTTCGCCATGGGCGCCGTGGTGTTCCTCAACCGCTATGCCTTCCTCGAACCGCGCCTGCCGCTGCGCCTGAGCTCCAATGCGCGCCAGTTCCTCGGCTTTGCCGTGCCCGGCATGCTGACAGCCATCTGCGGGCCGATCATCTTCCTGCCCGGTCACCAGTTGGACCTGAGCCTGCTCAACCCGTACCTGCTCGGTGCCCTGGTCGCGGTCGGGCTGGTGCTGTTGACCCGCAGCGTATTGCTGAGCATGCTGGCGAGCATGTTGATCTTCTTCCTGCTGCGCAGCTGGCTGGCATGACTCCGCCCCTGCGCGAACAGACCCACCTCTGGCAAGCGCCCGCCCTGGGCGATGTCGAGATGCTGCACGCACGCTACTTCCAGCAGCGCTTCGCGCCGCATGTGCATGAAGGCTACGTGTTCACCGTGATCGAGTCCGGCGCCCAGCGCTTCTGGCACCGCGGCAGCGAGCACCTGGCGCCGGTCGGCAGCATGGTGCTGATCAACCCGGACGAACTGCACACGGGCGCCACCGCCCATGAGGCCGGTTGGCGCTACCGTGGCTTCTATCCCGAGCATGAGCGGGTCACCCGCGTGCTGGACGAACTGGAGCTGGGCCGCCACGGCATGCCCCACTTCAAGGCCAGCGTGATCCAGGATCCGGCCCTGGCCTCGGCCTTCAGCCAGTTGCACCAGTTGTCGGAGTCGGGCGCCAGCGCCCTCGAGCAGCAGACCGCCTGGCGCCAGGCGGTGCTGGCACTGGTGCAGCGCCACGGCCATTGCCCAGAACCCACGGCCCCCGGCAACGAGCCTGTGGCTGTTGCTCGCGCCCGCGAATTGCTGGAAAGCCAACTGGCGGACCCGCCCTCCCTGGAGGCGTTGGCTGCGGCGGTGAACCTGTCACCCTTCCATTTCGCCCGGGTGTTCCGCCAGGCCACAGGTTTGCCGCCGCATGCCTGGTTGAAGCAGCGTCGCCTGGCCCATGCCCGGGATCTGCTGAAGAAAGGCCAGGCGGCCTCGGAAGTGGCGTTTGCTTTAGGCTTTGCCGACCAGAGCCATTTGAGCCGGCAATTCAAGCAAGCCTATGGCGTGACGCCGGGGGCCTATCGGCAGGCATGCGTTCACCCGTCATTTCCTACCAAGTAGATTATTTATTCGTGTCACGGGCGCGCCCACCGCTGTTCCAATGCATCGGCGCGATCAACAGCATGAAGGTCATCCAGATAAAAGTCATTGGCCCCGCAAGCAGAAAGATCAGACTGGCTACCACCCCTGAAACCGCATCACCGATGACGGCGGTAAAATAATAAAGAGAGAAATTTCTGCCGACTTCATGCTCTTCTGACAGGCACTGAATATTGGTGACGATGGCGATATCGACAAAAGCGCCAATGAAACCAACTGCGAACAGTATCGAAAGAAATAGCCACTTGTTGTACTGGAGCGCAACGGCCGCAAGAAAAAACAGCGCGCCGTATAATGCCCAGTAACGCAGTACCAACCGTGCAGTCGTGACCTTATTGAAGCGGGTGTAGAGCACACCACCCATCACGGTACCTGCCGCAAGCAGCGATAAAACATAGCCAACCGCGACCTCGGAAGCGAAATGTTCCAGCACCGAAGCAGGCAGGATGAAGCGAATCACGGAAATGGCGAACATTGCACAGAACGTCGTGCAACAAATAACTGCAAACAGCGGAGCGTTGCTGGTTTTGAGCTGGCCCACGCTGCGCATCGCATCACGGATCATCACTCGCCCGTCGAAGGCCTGTCCCGCGTTCGAGCTGGAAGGGCCCAGCCTAGCGATACAAAGAGCCGACGAAGCCAGGCATACCGCGAAAAACAAGAAGCTGGCCTCACGAGACAGCATCAGCACGCATGCCGAAAAAATCAACGGCCCGACAATCGATGCTGCATCTTCTATCACCTGGATCACACTATTGACCGATGCAAGGCTCTCCTTTTCGACAATGTCGGGAAAATAAGCACGAAAGGTCGGCACATAAAGGCATTCAAGCGCTGTCATGATCATCGCCAAACCTGTGAGCGCAGGTAATGCAAACATGGACGAGCTATAGAGGGCGAAAAAGGCCAGCGCCAACATGCTCTTGACTGCTTCCACCCACAACAAGGTGCGCTTCTTGTTGCCGGTATCCGCCAGCCAACCACCCCAGGGTGAAAACAGCAAACTTGGTATGTAGTGGAAGAAATACACCACGCCTATGAGAAACAGATCGGCATCTGACATGGATACTACGGCTACCGCAAAGGCGGTTTCAAACGCAAACTCACCACACTTTGATAAGCAGTAAGAGATTACAAGAGGTCGTGTTCTGCGATTAACACTCAAGGCGAGCATGTCAGGTATCCATTGCGGGGGAAAAGCAACCTAAGACGCTCGTTGAAAGTACGCAACAGGCAACGTGTAACAGAACCGCCACAACGAATGAGGAAGAAGAATTTTCTTACACTCATCACCGGAGTTCATAACCTGAAAGCAAGTAAAGTGGCTCTAGAATGCACCCTAAAAACGCTTCACCACATTTCACACTTCCGGCACTGAATCAAATTTAAACATTTTGCGTAATTTTTTCGAAAGGTAGCAGGCTTGCGCTTGCCCCCATTCTTATAGCGAAGTTTCAGAGAGGTCCGAAGCCAGGCAGAAACCCTCTGCTACACTGACAGGGCTAAACGGAGGATCCTGCCATGTCCGAAAGAGAGCTCACCACCCTCCTGTCGCTGATGACCCAGCGCCAAGCCTGCCTGAGCAGTGCCTGCAAGGAGATTGCCGACTGGATCGACCGGCAGGGCGATGTGCCCGCCGCCGGCAAGATCCGCGCTAGCCTGAAGGCGCTGGAGGCTGACGAAGCCCAGGTCCGCAAGACCTTGACCTCGCTGACACTCGACAGGCCTTTGCCACGGTTTCGTAGCTGAATGAACTGGGGCCGCTACGCGCCCCTATCGCCGGCAAGCCGGCTCCCACAGGTACAGCGCAAGCCTTAAGCGCTGTGAAGAACCTGTGGGAGCCGGCTTGCCGGCGATAGGGCTGCGAAGCGGCCCCGGGTGAATCAGTTGAATCAGTGGTTCATGTGCATGTGGTCATGCCCGCCCGCGCCCGCAGTCAGGGCTCGAACTTCTGCCTGCACGTCCAGCGTTTCCTTTGTGCCCTTGGCATCTTCGATGGTCAGGGTCAGCGGTACTTTCTCGCCTTCCTTCACCTGCTGGGTCAGGCCCATCAGCATCACATGGTAGCCATTGGGGTCCAGGCTCACCGGCTTGCCCGCCGGCAGCTCGACCGCCTTCACTTCCTTCATCCCCATCACGTCACCGTTCATGGTCATTTCGTGCACCTGTACGGTCTTGGCCACCGGCGAAGCCACGCCGACCAGCTTGCTGTCGCTGCTGGCGGTCAAGGTCATGAAGGCACCGGTGGACTGCTGGTGCGGCACGCTGGCGCGTACCCAGGCATCGCTCACGGTGGTCTGGGCCAGGGCCGGCAGGGCCAGGCCCATCAATGCCAGAACGGCCAGGCCGCGCTTGATTGGTTGCATCGACATTCAGCAGATCTCCATCAGGGTGCGCAGGTCTTCAGCACATTCCTGGGCGTTCAGGGAATGGCCCAGGCTCAGGCGCAAGGTGCCACGCGTGTCATAGACGTAGCTGGTGGACGAATGGGAAATGGTATAGGTGTCACCGGCCGGGACCTTCTCGTAGAACACCTTGAACTCCTTGGCCACCTCGGCGATTTCCTCGGGGGTGCCAGTGAGCGCGGTGAACGTCGGGTCGAAGGCCTTGAGGTAGGCATCGAGCACTTCGGGGGTGTCGCGTTCCGGGTCCAGGGTGATGAACACCACCTGGAACAGATCGCGGTCGCGTCCCTTGAGCAGCTTCTTGATTTGCGCCGCGCGCGCCAGCGCAGTCGGGCAGACCGCCGGGCACTGGGTGAAACCGAAGAAGATCATCGGCATGCTGCCGTAGAAGCTCGACAGGGTACGCTCGTTACCCTGGGGATCCTTGAGGCGGAACTTGCGCCCGAGGATCTCGTTGCTCATGTTCTTGCCGTACTTGAAATCAAGCCCCCGGGCCGGGTTGCAGCCTGCCAGCAGGCCGAGCCCGAGAACGCCCATCCCGGCGACTACTGCGCGCCGGGTCAACAGATCATTCATGAAACCATCCTTTTCAGGGAAGGTGCCGACCCCTAAAGCGGGCCGGCCGAAAAAACCGGGGCATTCTTGCATGACGCCCAGAGGGGTTCTACCCGACCAAGGCTCAGATGGCCCGCAGCCCTTTAAACACGGGCTGCGGCCAGTTGTCGCAGGGGTTGAAACCGTAACAGTTTGTTGCTAGCAACCATCAAACGCCCATCAGTAGTAGGCGTTTTCTTTCTGGCTGTGGTCAGTCACGTCACGCACGCCTTTGAGCTCGGGGATACGCTCGAGCAAGGTGCGCTCGATGCCTTCCTTCAAGGTCACGTCGGCCTGGCCGCAGCCCTGGCAACCACCACCGAACTGCAGCACCGCTACGCCGTCGTCGACCACATCGACCAGGCTCACCTGACCGCCGTGGCTGGCCAGCCCCGGATTGATCTCGGTCTGCAGGTAATAGTTGATGCGCTCGTTGATCGGGCTGTCTTCGTTGACCATCGGCACCTTGGCGTTGGGCGCCTTGATGGTCAGCTGACCCCCCATGCGATCGGTCGCGTAGTCGACCAGTGCATCTTCCAGGAACGGCAGGCTGACCGCGTCGAGGTAGGCAGTGAAGCTCTTCAGGCCCACCGGCTCGTCGTCGGGTTTTTCTTCGCCCGGCTTGCAGTAGGCGATGCAGGTTTCGGCGTACTGGGTGCCCGGCTGGGTAATGAAAATGCGGATGCCGATGCCAGGCGTGTTCTGCTTGGAAAGCAGATCGGCCAGGTAATCATGGGCGGCGTCGGTAATGGTTATAGCGCTCATGGAAGTTCCTCACAGTCTTGCGGCCAAGTGTACGCCAACCTGGCCCTTGAACAAAGTCCTAGTATTTGACTCGGGAAAGCGCGAACACCGGGTTTTGCTCCCGTGACGCCGCCAGCCAGGCCTGCATCCGCCGGTACAGGCCACGCTCCAGCCATTGATAGCTGAACCACGACATTAGTCCAATGGACGGCACGCACAGGGCGAACACCAGGTAAGGGTTCAAGTGCAGGCGCTGGCTGGCGAACCAGCCGCCATACAGCACCAGCACATGGACCAGGTACACCGAGTACGAGCAGTCGCCCAGCGCCTTGAGCACGCGATTGCCCTGGAAGTACGGCTCCAGGGCGATGAAGGCCAGCACCACCAGCGCGCTGGGCAGGCCCCAGTGCAGCAGGCGCTGGGAAGCGTCGAGATGGTAGAGCGCATAACCCGCCACCGCCAGCAGCGCCAACGGCAGCCACAGGCCTTCGCGCACCAGCCCGCGGCGATACAGCACCCCCAGGCCAATACCCAGCAGGAATTCATAGATGATGTCGTTGCTGTAGAAGCGGCTGAGCACGCCAAGGCGGCCCAGCACCTCGCTGACCAGCAGCAACGCGGCCGTCACCAGCAACAGATGGTGGCGCTGGCGAACCAGGAATGCCAGGCCGAACAGCAGGTAGAAGAACACCTCGAAGTTCAGCGTCCAGCCCACGTTCAAGGTCGGGTACAAGCCGTAGCCTCCGGGGTTCTCCGCGGGGATGAAGAACAGCGACAGGAACAGGTGACGCCAGGCGAATTCCTGATGCGGCATCCATTGGCTGAAGGCCAGCAGCAGCGCCGCCATCAGTGCGGTGTAGAACCAGTAGGCAGGGACGATCCGCAGGGCCCGGTTGAGCAGGAACTGGCGCGGCTCGATGGCTTTGTCACGGGTCGAGAGGTAGATCACCAGCCCGCTGATGACGAAAAAGATGTCGACGCCCACCGCGCCGCGGTCGCTGAGCAGTTGGCCTAGGGGGCCGGTGGCATGGAAGTCGAAGAAGATCTGCATGAAGTGGTGGCAGACCACCACCCAGGCGGCGAACGCCCGCAGTGCCTGAAGCGAATACAGCATGAATTACCCTGCGATTGCCGGTGCATTGAGGCCCGGCGAGCGCTTCGCGCTCGTTCGCCGGCAAGCCGGCTCCCACAGAAACCGCGCCATGCCCAAAACAGCACAGCACCTGTGGGAGCCGGCTTGCCGGCGATTGGGCTGCAAAGCAGCCCCGGACCACCCACCGTTTCCGACCGCAGTGCTTTCGCAAAGGTCAGCCGAACCGATCAGAGGTTCTCGTAGCGGTTCATGTCCAGCACGCCCGCCTCTACCGGCGTGGTCTCCTTGATGTAGGTGTTCAGGTCATGGAAGTAGCGCCAGAACTCCGGATGGCTACGGCGCACGCCCCAGCGCATGACGATGCGCTCGAACTTGTCGGCATCGTCGCGCGCGTACTCCATGTCCTCGACGAACTCCGGCACATCCTTGACCGGAATGTTGAACATGAAGTTCGGATAGCTGCTGAGCACCCCAGGGTACAGGGTCAAGGTATCCAGCCCCGGCAGGTAGCGACGGGCCTCGCCCAGGAGGAAGGCCACGTTGCTGTGCGCCCGGTTGCGCAACAGGCTGTAGACCTGGCGCTGGCCACCCTCGCCTTCGATGCGCAGCATGGTCGCCTCGGGCAGTTGGTTGATCACTTTCAGCCCCGCCGCCGGGCGCGACACCAGACGGCTGAGCGACTGCTCGGCATTGCGGAACGCTTCGCTCATCTGCGGCCGCGAACAGTAAGCACCCTGACAGCGGTTGATCGGATCGGGCGCAGCATTCAGGCTGCCGGTACGCTGCAACAGCTTGAGGCCGAAGTCATGCTTGGGGTCGCGCGGGTCGAGCTTGATGCCGCTCGGCGTGTCGGTGTCGATGTCTTCATAGTCGAGCCACATCTTCACCTTGCCGCTGTTCTGGTACCAGTCGCTGAGGATCGCGCCGCGCTGGCCCGCCGGCATCAGGCGCAGGAAGTTGATCTCGGCGCCGTTGCGGATCAGGTCGAAATACAGGCGTGTCTGCAACTGGTGCGAGACATTGCCGAACACATCGAAGTTGACCGCCAGCTGATAATAGGTGCGCTCGAACAGCGGGTAGTCGAACAACCAAACGGTCTGCGGCACGTCACCGATCAAGCCTTTGGTTACCGAAGCGCTGTCGAAGTGGCGGAAAATGCTCAGCATGGCGTTGTCGTTGCCGGCCCACAGGGTCGCCCAGCCCGGCTCCGGCATATCGGCATAGGCTTCGCGGCGCAGCTTCTCGTACTCGTTGCGCTTGTCGCGGTAGGCGTGCCACAGCGAAAGCACGCTGCCCACGTCATCGATCTGGCCCGGCATGGCCAGCAAAGGCGTGGCCTGGCCACGGTACTCGGCATCGGTGATGTAACGGTCGTGGGCCGGTTCCTGGAACAGCGCCCAGAAGTTGTCGCGAATCACGTCGGTGGCGATCTGCCCCCGGCATACCGGGCCGCGGATAAAGGTGCGCACGAAGTACTCGGCGTTATCGAGCATGAACTGGTAACGCGCCACCGCCGGGATCGCCTCGAAGGTCTCGAACGGATTGGCCCGGTGGCGCGGGCCGTAGCCCGGCAGCGCCGAGGCGTGCCAGTCGCCGGCATAGAACAGCTGCTTCACCCGCTTGAGCTTCTGCGGCCCCATCGGGTAAGTGATGTGGGTCTTGTGCACGATCACGCCCTGCACCGGGATCAGCCGATAGTAGAAATCGGTGCCCGGCGGGTCGTTGGGGCGCCGGGTGGCGATCAGGTCGACCGGCTGGCCGCTTGGCGTGCGCGAACGCACCCACTGGAAGAAGTGGCCCTGATCGCCGCCGACGAAGTAGATGTGCGCCAGGAACAGGTGTTCGTACAGCCAGCGGCCTACCAGTGCCTCGGTCGAGCCTGGGCGATTGAGCAGTTCCTCCCAGTCGGCGATCTGCTTGGCTTCCACCGCGCTGGGCTTGATCGGCTGGTACTCGACCGGCGCGCCCGCTGCCAGCCAGTGCTGCAAGGTCTGGTATTCCTTGTCGGTCAGGCCGGTGACCGCCAGCGGCATGCCCTCTTTCGGGTGGGCGCCGGCATAGGCGTCGAACTCGTGGGGCAAGGGGCACATGTTGTTGCGATTCAGCCCCAGGACGATGTCCTCGGGCAACTTGGCATTGGGGGTGAGTGGCGTCTTGTGCCCCAGCTCGAGCATGCGCGCCATCAGCGCCGCCTGGCTGCCCTGGTTGTCGAGCACCGAATAGAAGCCCTTGCTGCGCCATTGTTCTTCAGTGTGGGCGTCGTAGAACAGCCGCGTGGTGGGCACCGCCTTGCTGCGTTCACCCTGGTACACCGGTACCTTGGTGGCGCCGCGCACCGCCCCTTCGGGGCTTTCCAGCTTGAGCTGGCAGGCGGCGTCGTTGCAGGCGTGGCAGGCCACGCACTTCTCGGTGAAGATCGGCTGGATATCCCGGGTGTAGGAAATTGCCGGGCTCGATTGGGGGGGCTGCCCGAACGCCATGCTGCTGGTCAGCAAGGCAAGGGCGGCAGCCATAAGGCGATGCACCATGTGCCGTAAGTCCTGGTTCTTGAAAGCCATCACGATTGTCTGGTCGTCCTTGGGTGCTGGTGGCTCAACATGAACAAAATTCATGCAAATGGCCGATGCGCCTAAAAACCGCGCAGCTTTGTTATGATTCCGCACCTTCTGATATTTGCCCGACCAGGTAGTTCCTATGTCCGACCGCAGCGCTCGTCTCCAAGCACTCCAGAACGCACTCAAAGAGCGCATCCTGATCCTCGACGGCGGCATGGGTACTATGATCCAAAGCTATCGCCTCGAGGAACACGACTATCGTGGCACGCGCTTCGCCGATTGGCCAAGCGACGTCAAGGGCAACAACGACCTGCTGCTGCTCAGCCGCCCGGACGTGATCGCCGCCATCGAGAAAGCCTACCTCGACGCCGGTGCCGATATCCTCGAAACCAACACCTTCAACGCCACGCAGATTTCCCAGGCCGACTACGGCATGGAGTCGCTGGTCTACGAGCTGAACGTCGAGGGCGCGCGCATCGCCCGCCAGGTCGCCGATGCCAAGACCCTGGAAACCCCCGACAAGCCGCGCTTCGTCGCCGGCGTGCTCGGCCCGACCAGCCGCACCTGCTCGATCTCCCCGGACGTCAACGACCCCGGTTACCGCAACGTCACCTTCGACGAGCTGGTAACCAACTACATCGAGGCCACCCGCGGCCTGATCGAAGGCGGCGCCGACCTGATCCTGATCGAAACCATCTTCGACACCCTCAACGCCAAGGCGGCGATCTTCGCCGTGCAGCAGGTGTTCGAGGACGACGGCATCGAACTGCCGATCATGATCTCCGGCACCATCACCGATGCCTCCGGCCGCACCCTGTCCGGCCAGACCACCGAAGCGTTCTGGAACTCGGTGCGCCATGCCAAGCCGATTTCCGTGGGCCTGAACTGCGCCCTCGGCGCCAAGGACCTGCGCCCGTACCTGGAAGAGCTGTCGACCAAGGCCGACACCCACGTCTCGGCCCACCCCAACGCCGGCCTGCCGAACGCCTTCGGTGAATACGACGAAACCCCGGCCGAGATGGCCGCGGTGGTCGAAGAGTTCGCCGCCAGCGGTTTCCTCAACATCATCGGCGGTTGCTGCGGCACCACGCCGGGCCATATCCAGGCCATTGCCGAAGCCGTGGCCAAGTACAAGCCACGTGAAATTCCGGAAATCGCCAAGGCTTGCCGCCTGTCGGGCCTGGAACCGTTCACCATCGATCGCCAGTCGCTGTTCGTCAACGTCGGCGAGCGCACCAACATCACCGGTTCCGCCAAGTTTGCCCGACTGATCCGTGAAGAGAACTACACCGAGGCCCTGGAAGTCGCCCTGCAGCAGGTCGAGGCCGGCGCCCAGGTGATCGACATCAACATGGACGAAGGGATGCTCGACTCCCAGGCCGCCATGGTCCGCTTCCTCAACCTGATTGCCTGCGAACCGGACATCTCGCGCGTGCCGATCATGATCGACTCGTCGAAGTGGGAAGTGATCGAAGCGGGCCTCAAATGCATCCAGGGCAAGGGCATCGTCAACTCAATTTCCATGAAGGAAGGCGTCGAGCAGTTCAAGCACCACGCCCGCCTGTGCAAGCGCTACGGCGCCGCCGTGGTGGTGATGGCCTTCGACGAGGTCGGCCAGGCCGACACCGCCGCACGCAAGAAGGAAATCTGCCAGCGCAGCTACGACATTCTGGTCAACGAAGTGGGCTTCCCGCCGGAAGACATCATCTTCGACCCGAACATCTTCGCCGTCGCCACCGGCATCGAAGAGCACAACAACTACGCCGTCGACTTCATCGAAGCCTGCGCCTTCATCCGTGACCACCTGCCCCATGCGCTGAGTTCCGGCGGTGTGTCCAACGTGTCGTTCTCGTTCCGCGGCAACAACCCGGTGCGCGAAGCGATCCACTCGGTCTTCCTCTATCACGCCATTCGCAACGGCCTGACCATGGGTATCGTCAACGCCGGCCAGCTGGAGATCTACGACGAGATCCCGGCTGCGTTGCGCGAGAAGGTCGAGGACGTGGTGCTCAACCGCACCCCACATGGCACCGACGCGCTGCTGGCCATTGCCGACGACTTCAAGGGCGGCGGCGCGGCCAAGGAAGTGGAAAACGAAGAGTGGCGTTCGCTGCCGGTGCAAAAGCGCCTGGAGCACGCGCTGGTGAAGGGCATCACGGCGTTCATCGTCGAAGATACCGAAGAATGCCGCCAGCAATGCGCGCGCCCCATCGAGGTCATCGAAGGCCCGCTGATGAGTGGCATGAACGTGGTCGGTGACCTGTTCGGCGCCGGCAAGATGTTCCTGCCGCAGGTGGTCAAGTCCGCTCGCGTGATGAAGCAGGCGGTGGCCCACCTGATTCCGTTCATCGAAGCGGAGAAAGGCGACAAGCCCGAGGCCAAGGGCAAGATCCTCATGGCCACGGTCAAGGGCGACGTGCATGACATCGGCAAGAACATCGTCGGCGTGGTACTGGGCTGCAACGGTTACGACATCGTCGACCTCGGCGTGATGGTGCCGGCCGAGAAGATCCTGCAGACCGCCCGCGACGAAAAGTGCGACATCATTGGCCTGTCCGGCCTGATCACCCCGTCGCTGGACGAGATGGTCCACGTCGCCCGCGAAATGCAGCGCCAGGGCTTCAACCTGCCGCTGATGATCGGCGGCGCCACCACCTCCAAGGCGCACACAGCGGTCAAGATCGAGCCCAAGTACAGCAATGACGCGGTCATCTACGTCACCGACGCCTCGCGCGCGGTGGGCGTGGCGACCCAATTGCTGTCCAAGGAACTCAAACCCGGTTTTGTCGAGAAGACCCGCCAGGACTACGTCGAAGTCCGCGAGCGCACCGCCAACCGCAGCGCCCGCACCGAGCGCCTGAGCTATGCCCAGGCGGTGGCGACCAAGCCACAGTACGACTGGGCCAGCTACCAGCCGGCGGTCCCCTCCTTCACCGGCGTCAAGGTGCTGGAAAACATCGACCTGCGTACCCTGGCCGAGTACATCGACTGGACCCCGTTCTTCATTTCGTGGGACCTGGCCGGCAAGTTCCCGCGCATCCTCACCGATGAAGTGGTCGGCGAAGCCGCCACGGCGCTGTACAAGGACGCCCGTGAGATGCTCGACAAACTGATCGACGAGAAGCTGATCAGTGCCCGTGCCGTGTTCGGCTTCTGGCCGGCCAACCAGGTGGCCGATGACGACATCGAAGTGTATGGCGAAGACGGCCAGACCCTGGCCACCCTGCACCACCTGCGCCAGCAGACCATCAAGCCCGAAGGCAAGGCCAACCTCTCCCTGGCCGACTTCGTCGCACCCAAGGGCTGCGGCGTCACCGACTATGTGGGCGGCTTCATCACGACCGCCGGCATCGGCGCCGAGGAAGTGGCCAAGGCCTACCAGGACAAGGGCGACGACTACAGCTCGATCATGGTCAAGGCCCTGGCCGACCGCCTGGCCGAAGCCTGCGCCGAATGGCTGCACGAACAGGTGCGCAAAGAGCATTGGGGTTATGCCCGTGACGAGCACCTGGACAACGAGGCGCTGATCAAGGAGCAGTACAGCGGCATCCGCCCTGCCCCGGGCTACCCGGCCTGCCCGGACCACACCGAGAAGGAAACGCTGTTCCGCCTGCTCGATGGCACGGCGATCGGTGAGACCGGGGCCAGTGGTGTGTTCCTGACCGAGCACTTTGCGATGTTCCCGGCGGCGGCGGTCAGTGGCTGGTACTTTGCCCACCCGCAGGCGCAGTACTTCGCCGTAGGCAAGGTGGACAAGGACCAGATCGACAGCTACAGCGCGCGCAAGGGGCAGGATGTGAGCGTGAGCGAGCGCTGGTTGGCGCCTAACCTTGGGTATGACAGCTGAGATCGCTGGGGCCGCTTTGCGGCCCTTTCGCGACACAAGGCCGCTCCTACAGGATCACGCGACTCCCTGTAGGAGCGGCCTTGTGTCGCGATGGGCTGCGCAGCAGCCCCAATGCCCACCTACACTGTCCCTGATTGCCTCCGATTTCCTCAGGAGCCCCCATGGACGATTCCAGCCAAGGCAAGCCCCCCACCTTCTGGCAGATGCTGCACAGCATCCTCGCCGCCGCCTTCGGCGTGCAAAGCGGCAAGAACCGCGCGCGCGACTTCACCCACGGCAAAGCCAGCCATTTCATCGCGCTGGGCACGCTGTTCACCCTGGTATTCATCCTGGTACTGATCGGCCTGGTGCAGCTGGCCCTGCACCTCACCGCCCGCTAGAACGCAATCCGCCCGCGAAATTCCCTTCCGCGGGCGGCTCAGGTTGCATCACGGTCTAGAAAACAAGGTGCTACTGGTGGCTGACCCAATACACGGCAGTGACCACCACCAGAACGATCAAGCAAAGGATCGCCCAGGCATCGACACTGCTGTCAGCTTTGCGGACCTTGGTAGAGTTTCCCATTGCATTGCCTCTTGTAGTGGTTATGGGAATGCACTTCACCACCAGCAGTTAAGACGAGCCATGCCCTTTGCTCAAGCAGGGTCTTTCAATAGTCGACGGGTGACGCAATAAAAGGATATTGGTAGTTCGCCGGCTGTCCTTCGGCACTGTAACGCTGAAAATCGACCCCGTAGTCGTCCTTTTCCAGCAACTTGAGCCAGCGCCGGGCCTTGGCCTGGTCGATCGACTGCAACACCGGCAGCACATGCTCGGACCGACCGTCACGGTTGATCTGCACCCCCTGCGCGTGGTCATGCAGCATGACCATGGCCCAGCCACCGACACTGAAATGCCCGGCCATCAGCACCCCCAGGCGCCCGTCGATCCGGGCGCGCAGCGCTTCGGGCGAGCTGTTGACCGCACTGAACACCACGTCGCGCCCCGGCTTGCGCCCCGCCGCTTCGAACGCCTGCATGGCGCCAAAGGCCATCTCGTCATTGGCCGACCACACCAGCTTTGTATCCGGGTAGCGCTGCAGCAACTGCTGCGCCTGCTCGAAGGCACGTTGCCGGTTCCAACCGCCGTACACCACCTGGCGCAAGCGTACCTGAGGGAAATCGGCCAGGGCCCGGCGCATGCCTTGCTCGCGCAGCTGTGAGGCCGGTGTGGTCTTGACCCCGGCAAACGCCACCAGGTCGATCGGTTCGTTGCTGCGCGGCAGCAAGGCCACCATCTGGTGCAGCATCTGGTAACCGGCCTGTTCGTCATTGCTCGTCAGCGTGCCCAACAGCTGCGCGTATCGGCCAGGTTGCGCCTCGATGCTGTGCGCCTGGCCTGCGGTCAGTCCATTGTTGACCAGAAACAGCTTGACCCCGGTACCCTGGGACAACCGGATGATCTCCGGCGCCACGTACTGCTCGTTGACCAGCACCAGGTAATCCGGCCGCTGCGGCCCTTCGAGAACGGCTCGCGCCTGGCTCAGCGCGCGCTCGGCATTGCGCTCGCTGTACTCCACCCGCAGGGTCATGCCCAGGTCATCGGCAGCCGCCTGCATGAAGCGCGAGTAGCTGAGCCAGAAGGTTTCAGTGGGTTGCCCGGGGTTGAGGAACACCACCGAAGCAGCCTGTGCCGTGGCTGCCAGTGGCAAGCTCAGGCACAAGCATTGGCACAGCGCCTTGAGCATGCGGTCAACCCCTTGTAAAAAACGCGGGATTATAAGCGCCGACGAACAAATGCCAGTCAGTCTCAGTTAGTTCGTTTGGTTCTTTTCATATGCAAAAACATCACTTTAGCGCATAACCCCAACCTGATATCGTTCCCCGGCTCCGAACTGGAGTGCGCGGCCGTGCGCGCGAATTGCTGCATGCAGCCTGAGACAGGACTTTTATGTACGTATACGACGAGTACGATCAGCGGATCATCGAGGACCGCGTCAAGCAGTTCCGTGATCAGACCCGCCGCTACCTGGCCGGTGAGCTGAGCGAAGAAGAATTCCGCCCTCTGCGCCTGCAGAACGGCCTCTATATCCAACGTTTCGCGCCGATGCTGCGCGTCGCTGTGCCCTATGGCCAGCTGAACGCTCACCAGGTCCGCACACTGGCCAAGATCGCTCGCGACTACGACAAGGGTTACGCCCACATTTCCACCCGCCAGAACGTGCAGTACAACTGGCCGGCCCTGGAAGACATCCCGGACATTCTTGCCGAGCTGGCCACCGTGCAAATGCACGCGATCCAGACCAGCGGCAACTGCCTGCGCAACACCACCACCGACCAGTTCGCCGGTGTGGCCGCAGACGAGATCGTCGACCCGCGCCCGTGGTGCGAGATCGTCCGCCAGTGGACCACCTTCCACCCGGAATTCGCCTACCTGCCGCGCAAGTTCAAGATCGCCATCAACGGTTCCAAAGAAGACCGCGCCGCGATCGAGGTGCACGACATCGGCCTGGAGCCGGTGCGCAACGCCGCTGGCGAGCTGGGCTTCCGCGTGTTGGTCGGCGGTGGCCTGGGCCGTACCCCGGTGGTCGGTTCGTTCATCAACGAGTTCCTGCCGTGGCAGGACCTGATCAGCTACCTGGATGCCATCCTGCGCGTGTACAACCGTTACGGTCGCCGTGACAACAAGTACAAGGCGCGGATCAAGATCCTGGTCAAGGCACTGACGCCGGAAGTGTTCGCCGAGAAGGTCGAGGCCGAAATGGCCCACCTGCGCGGCGGCAGCTCTACGCTGACCGAAGAAGAAGTGCAGCGCGTCTCGCGCCATTTCGTCGACCCTGAGTACCAGGCCCTCGACAACGTCGACTACAGCGCCCAGGACGCCGAAAACCCAGGTTTCGCCCGCTGGCGCTCGCGCAACACCCGTGCCCACAAGCGCCCTGGCTATGTCGCCGTGACCCTGTCGCTCAAGCCGACCGGCGTTGCCCCGGGCGACCTGACCGACAAGCAGCTGGACGCCGTGGCCGACCTGGCCGAGCGCTACAGCTTCGGCTTCCTGCGTACCTCGCACGAGCAGAACATCATCCTTGCCGACGTCGAGCAGCGCCAGCTGCACGCCCTGTGGCTGGAGCTGCGCGAGTCGGGCTTCGCCACGCCGAACATCGGCCTGCTGACCGACATCATCTGCTGCCCGGGCGGTGACTACTGCTCGCTGGCCAACGCCAAGTCGATCCCGATCGCCGAATCGATCCAGCGCCGTTTCGACGACCTGGACTACCTGTTCGACATCGGCGAAATCGACCTGAACATCTCCGGCTGCATGAACGCCTGTGGCCACCACCACGTCGGCCATATCGGCATCCTCGGGGTGGACAAGAAGGGCGAAGAGTTCTACCAGGTGTCCCTGGGCGGCAACGCCGCGCGCGACGCGAGCCTGGGCAAGATCCTCGGCCCGTCCTTCGCCCAGGACGCCATGGCCGACGTGATCGAAAAGCTGATCGCCGTGTACGTGGAACAGCGTACCGAGGAAGAGCGCTTCATCGACACCTACCAGCGTATCGGCATCGACCCCTTCAAGGAACGCGTCTATGCAGCGAATCATTAAGAACAATCAGATCGTCGACGAAACCTGGCACCTGCTGCCCAAGGAAACCACCCTCGACGAGCTGACCAACTGCGACGACTACATCGTCCCGCTGCACCTGTGGCGTGACCATGCCCACGTGCTCAAGGCCCGCGACGGCGGCCTGGGTGTGTGGCTGGACAGCGACGAAGAAGCCGAAGAAATCGGTGACGACGTGCAGCACTTCCAGGTCATCGCCCTGAACTTCCCGGCCTTCACCGACGGGCGCAACTACTCCAATGCGCGCCTGCTGCGTGACCGCTACCAGTTCAAGGGTGAGCTGCGCGCCATTGGCGACGTGCTGCGTGACCAGCTGTTCTTCATGGCCCGTTGCGGTTTCGATGCGTTCGCCATCCGTGCCGACAAGGACCCGGAAGATGCACTGCAGAGCCTGAAGGACTTCTCGGTGACCTATCAGGCCGCCACTGACGAACCGCTGCCGCTGTTCCGCCGCCGCTGATCGTTGTGCCACATGGCCCACCCTTCGGTGGGCCATGTGCTTTCTGTTGCAGCGTTCAGGTTTGTTGCCGGCCTGCCGATATCAAGGTTTAGCCTTGATGATCAGTAAGGATGCTGGCGATGACCCTCATTACCTCCGCGGTACGCCTGACACCCGTCGCTCAAATCGCCTCCCGCGCCCCCCAGGTCGCCAGCACCCGCTCGCCCCAAGCATTGACCGTGCGCCCCAGCACCGTGGTCAGCCTTGGCCAGCAGCCCACCAGCCTCGAACCCCGGACCTACACCGCCAAAGGCACGCTCCAAGCGGTGCAGGGCCAGTACGTATGGGAGCAGAACGGCCTCGACAAGCTCAGCATGTACATGCACAGCGCAGTCCAGTCGACTTCCCCTGCAGGACGCTTCCAGGGCCTTGGCGCCGCCCTGCTCGAACAGTTGGCGGCCGACGGCGGGCAACGGATTTCCCAGTCGGGCCTGGCAGTCAACGACGGCACGGCAACCGAGCCCTTGCTGCTGGGCATGCAACAAGCCAGGCTGCGCGAGCATGCCACAAACAGTGTGACCTTCCAGCTCACCAGCGCATCGGGCGCCACTATCTCCCTGGGTCTGTACAGCAGCGACGCGGGCCTCGCGGTCGACGCCGACGTACAAGGCGGCACATTGACCCGCGAAGAACTCAAAGGCCTGGCAGCCTTGGCAGACAGCTTCCAGTCCGCCATCAACGGCCTGACCCGGGAGCCCCCTCAGCTGCAACTGGGCGCGCTGGTCGAGCTCGACCCAAGCCTGTTCACTGGCGTGCAGATGAACGCCAAGCTGGACACCGCCAGCGCAACCCCGCAGACCTTTGACCTGCACCTGGACGAACACACCCGCAACCTGAAGCTGCAAGGCCCGAGCGGCGAGGTGAAGATGAACCTCGATACCCAGGGCGGTACCCTGATCGGCAGCCAGGCACAGCGCCAGGCCGCGGTGGCCAATTACCTGACCCAGTTCGATGCCGCCCAGCAGCGCGGCCAAGGTGATGAGCAGTTGATGGCCCTGTTCAAGGATGCCTTTAGCCAGCTCAACCGTGTGGATGACGTCAGCCCTCGCCCATCCGGGCATGACACGGCGCAGAACAAGGTCAGCCGCACGCTGTTGAGCGGCCTGGCCGACTTCGATGCCTCGATCACGCAAACTGTGCAGAAGATCAACCCGCTGCGGCCTGAGGAGGCGGATCACTTCGACTACAAGGTCTCGCAGTCAACCAGCCGCAAAGGCAATGCCGCAAACCTGACCGTGCAGCAGGATCAGCAAGCCAGCCTGAAGGCGGCCTGGCACAAGGGCCTCAACCCGCTGGTGGACCTGATGCTTACCCGTGACAGCAAATCGCAGAACTACCGCTATCACGAGGTCGAGGACGTTTCGCACAGCACCACCCGCCTGGCGTTCACCAACAACGCGCTGGTGGAAGCCAGCGCCTCTCAGGAGGCCAGCCAGCAGGAGCGTGTGCGGACCTATCAGGAAGGGGTTGTGCAGTCGGATGTCACCAACCGTACTTCGGCGGATCAATCGCGCGACTTGCTGAACCTGCTTGAAGCGCTACTCGATCAGGACCGAGCCGCACGGCGCACGGGCGCGGCTTCGACACTGGAGAACCAGCTGGAGGGGCTGCGCCACCTGTGGCTGTTGCAGTCCGTGCCGGGGCAAATAGCGCCGTGACGGCCATCGGCCCGCCCTTTGGCGGGCCGGTGAGTTGTTGACACCCGGCTTAGCCGAGCGCCCAGCCTTGGCGTAGCACCGCCTCGCGGCTCAGCTCGATGATCAGGTCACGCTCCGCCGTTTCACGCTCGGTCACTACCTGCTCCACCTGTTGCAGGTAAGCCTGATCGGGCATTGTCGCCCCCTGCTCTAGTAACGCCTGCAAACGCTGGTGAAACGGTGCGTCCATGCGTTCGAAGCGCGCCGCCTGCTGCGTATGCAGATGTTCCACCCAGAACTCCCGGTCAGCCAGTGCTTCGGCCAATGCCTGCGGGGTTTCCTCCCGCAACACCTCGGCCCGGGCGGCTCCAAGGTCCGCTGCGGTTACCCCGCTAAAGGTCTGAAATGCCAAATTCCCGGGTTGCGCAGGCAAATCCAGACTGTCTGCCAGTCTGACGCGATAGGTCAGATAAACCTCGACGGGATCGTTCGACGCCAGCTCGGCCACGTGCCGGGCAGCGATAGCATTGACCCGATCGAGGCGATACAGCGAGCGTCCCAGGGCCGCCAGCGCTTGTTCACTGGCAACACTCAGGGCTTGCGCATTGGCCCTGGCGACCAAAGCGCCGACCTCCAACTCGCTGAGCGTCATCAGAAATTCGTCACTGCAGGTACGCGGGCCGCTGACCAGCTCGAACAAGCGACTGCGCACCTCGGCATGTTGCTCGCAGGCATCGATGATGTGCCACACCCGGGTCTGCACGTCGCGGGGCTGGCTCTCGTACTCGCGTGTGTCGAGCAGGTCACCAAAGAAACGCACCAGGTCCTCCGAGCCCGGCGCCTGCTGCAAGCGCTGCCATTGCGCCAGCCGTTGTTCACGCTGCGCAGGCGTGAAGCCGCGCAGCCACATATCGTCAGGGCTGCGGCCCGGCTGGCCATGGATCAAGCGTGACGAGGCCCCCGCATTGGCACTTTGGCGAGCACGCTGCAGGCGCAATGCACTGTCCTCGGTGAGTGGATTGTCATGCAGGTGCAGGCGCCGCAACAAACGTGGTGAATAGCCAAACAGCTCGTCAGGCAGTACGCTGATCTGGTTGTCGCGCATGTCCAGCTCTTGCAGGTGGCCATGCACGGAGAGTTCCGCTGGCAGCTCCTGCACACCGGTTCGACGCAATGACAAGCGTCGCAGCTGCACGAACGAACCCAGTGGTGGCAGCATGCCGATGGGATTGCCGTTCAGGTCCAGGCGCCGCAGGCCAGTCAACTGCCCCAGGCGCAGATTGTCTTCGGCCGTGAGCACGATGCGGTTGTTGCCCAGACGCAGGTTTCTCAGCGCGGCCAAGTGTTCGATGCCCGCGGGAAGCCGGGTCAATCGATTGTCCCTGAGGTCGAGGTTGCGAACACCGGAAAAACGGCCAAGCAGGGAGGTATCCAGTGCATCGAGCTGCATGTTGCGTAGGGTCAGGTGGGTGATGTGGCTGAAGTCGACGCCAGCAGGCAACAGCGGCAGCGCGCCCACTCGGTCGCCTTCGATGGTCAGGTGGAAATCACCCTCCACCATGCCGGGGTACATGCGCCGCCAACTGCCGAGGATACGCCTGGCGACCCAGGCACGGCGCAGGCGACGGATCAGCCCCTGACCCGACTCATTGCGCCAGGCGTGCAATGCTTGCTGCAGGGCCTCCCTGCCCTGGCGCAGCTGGCTGAAGTGCTGCCAAGGGTCGACCTGGCGCTGTGCCAAGCCCTGCAGGTAACGCTCCAGCTGGTCATCGTCGAGCAGCGGGAAGAGCTGGCCCAAGCCCTGCAGCAATGCCTGCCGGCCACCCTGGCCGCGGCCACTGAGCGGATAGCCCAGGCGCCCGTCCAGCAAACGCTGCGGAGGGCGAATACCCTGCCCGACAGGCGCCAAGCCGATTTGCCTGGCCAGCGCCTCGCGGTCCACTACAACGCCTTCGGCGATCGTCTCTTGCTGGTACAGGGCGGCACACGCGCGGTCCAGCCGGCTGTCGCGGATGGCCCAGCGCGCCCGCTCGGCCAGGCCCAAGGGCACACGTTGCGCAGTCAGCAGGCTGTCCAGCTCGACACTGCTGGCCTGCTCGACGATTTCCCGCGCACAGCGCGGTGTAAGGCCGGTAAAGTCGCGCATCAACACTTGGTCGGCAGGCTGCGGATGGACCTGGCGGTTGTTGAAGAGTTCTTCGAACGCGTCGCCTTGCACCTGCGGATAACGCGCGTGCAACTGCTGACGTTCGATGACATCCAGCAGACGCGCGGGCGGTGGCGCGTTTTCCAGGTGCAACCGACGCAGGCGGTCGGTATCGAAGCCCGTGCTGCGCAGCGCGCTCTGCGCCTCTTGTTCACTGATCACAGCCGTCCGGCTGGCCAGGCGTCGCACCAGATACACAGGGTCATCCCAGTAGCGCGGGCGTTCGAACTCATGCCGCCAGTCCCCGGCATCGTTGTGTTCCAGCCGTGGTGAATAGGCATCGGGCTGGGCAGGGTGGCGGATTTGCCAGTCGCCGCCTGCCGAATCCTGTGCCACCACATACACCCCTTCGTGCAGGCGCCTGTGCTGCCGGCCACCCTGGCGAATGGTCTGGCCCACATCCATTGCCTGCTCACCCTCCTCCACGGCAAAACCTGGCAGACCAGGGTCACACAGGCGCAGCCGACCATCGGCAAGGGCCACCGGCAGCAGGCCGTCGACCTTGCTCACCCGCTGGACAAGCTTGCCCAAGCCATGGGCCGCGCCGGCAGTGATGCCAACCAGCGCGACCGTTTCGGCGACATTGAACAGATGCCCCAGGGCAGCCTCCCGGTCTCCCAGCTGCCAATCTTCATAGCCCTCATAAACATCGGCGGCGATCTGTACCGCGATGACGCCGAGCATCACTTCTCCAAGTCCCGGCACGAAGAACGCCGCCAGCCCCAACAAGTCCAGCCCCAACTCCAGGTAGGCATGCAAACGGGCGCGGCGGTCCTCGCTGTCTTCGTCTCCGGTTGGCACTGCCAGCACCCGAGCGTCATCCAGCATCTTGTCGAGCTGCTCCCGACGCAGGCTGGCAAACACGTCACCCTCGATTGCGAAGTGCCGGCCATCGACCTCAAGCGGCACATCGTTGCCGCCCTTGGCCAGGCGCGCCTTGAGTACGGTGTTGAAACCGACCCGGTCGCGCTCGGCGATCAGGCGCTGGATGTAAATGCGGTAACCACCACTGCGCAGGCGCAAGCCCAGAGTGAGGTACAGCGTCTGCCAGCTGGCGTGCCAGCTCAGAGGGGCATAGGGGTCGTCCGGCAACCAGGCGATCACGCCGAGCAGCTTGTCCGCCTGGCGCAGTTCCATGGCCAGAGCACCGATCACCCGCTTGCCAAGCAAGCGGAGGCTGTGACAGTGCAGTGTCGCAGCGCCCGGCTGTTGCGCGGTAAGCAGGTGCAGGATGGGCTGGAACGTCGCCTGATCGATGTCGTTCCGGGCCCTGGCGACAACAGCAGCCACTTCAAGGTTGATGCGCAGGGCTTGTTCCATGGCCGTCGCGACAGCCGGCCCTGCGGCCTCATCCAACAGGTGCGATTTCAGATGGTTCTGATACTGCAGCCCAAGGTCCAGGCTGCGACAGATTTCAGCGAAGCGCATCGGGGTCATGGCCAGCGGCTGGCCGTGCGCATCGAGCAGGCACGAGCCACGGGCGAAGCCTGCGGCTGCCGTTTCGCACTGGTGGAAGTTATGCAGCGCGGCGGCGAGCAGTGTCTGGCGCTGTTCGGTGCGTGTGAAGCTGGGCGGCAAGCTGGCGGCAATCGGTGGGTTCGGCCGGAAATGCACCACGTTCAGTTGAGCCGTGCGCAGATCCACCTCGACAAGCCCTGCGTCGGCCAGGGCTTGCGAGAGCAAGGGTTCGGCGAAGCGATCCATGGGTGTGACGGCGGCAAGCGCCCGCTTCAACTGGACCTGGGCCTGCTGCTGTCGAGCCACACAGGTGCGCAACTGCACCAGTAGCTCAGGCGTTGTGCCGGTCAGCCAGCTTGGCAGTTGTCGGGCAATCAATGCATCGATGGAGTCCGGGGCGATTGGAGAGTCAGTCATGGGGCGAGGTCCGTTCTGGAGAAGGAACGGCAGCTAGCCTGAAAGAACCTGTTGGAAGGCTATATTTATGTACGTTTCGCACAACCCGTATGGCCATTCGTGATTGCAACGCAAATGACCTTGGTTCGCGGGCCCCTTAATCATCACGCCTCGAACCCGCACACTGGCTGTCACTCGAAACATCGACCGGGCCACGGCCCGCTGAATTCAGGAGCAGCCCCCATGAGCATCCCATCCTTCGGTCTCGGCACCTTCCGCCTCACTGGCCAAGCCGTCATCGATTCGGTCAAGTCCGCCCTGGAACTGGGCTACCGGGTCATCGACACCGCGCAGATCTACAAGAACGAAGCCGAAGTCGGCCAAGCCATCGCCGACAGCGGCGTACCGCGCAGCGAGCTGTTCATCACCACCAAGATCTGGGTCGAGAACTACGCCGCCGACAAACTGATCCCCAGCTTGCGCGAGAGCCTGACCAAGCTGCGCACCGATCACGTCGACCTGCTGCTGATCCACTGGCCGGCGCCTGGCAACGGCGTTGAATTGCCCGAATACATGGGCGCACTGGCCGAAGCGAAAAAGCTTGGGCTGACGCGGCAGATCGGTGTCTCCAACTTCAATATCGCGCTGACCCAACAGGCCATCGACGTGGTGGGCGCAGGTGAGATCGCCACCAACCAGATCGAACTCAGCCCCTACCTGCAGAACAGCAAGCTGGCTGGCTTCCTCAAGCAGCAGGGCATCACCGTCACCTCCTACATGACCCTGGCCTACGGCAAGGTGCTGAAAGACCCGGTGCTGGCCGAGATTGCCGCCAAGCACAAGTCCACCGTTGCCCAGGTGGCCCTGGCCTGGGCCATGCAGCTGGGTTACGCGGTCATTCCTTCGTCCACCAAACGCGAGAACCTGGCAAGCAACCTGCTTGCCCGCGACCTGCACCTGGACGCGGATGACATGGCCCGAATCGCCACGCTCGAACGCGGTGGCCGTGAAGTCAGCCCGGATGGGCTGGCACCGGAGTGGGACTGATCAGCGATGAGCACACTCTCGCCTAAACGGGTCTTGTTGGCCCTGGCCATCGGCGCCTTCGGCATCGGCACAACCGAGTTCACACCGATGGGCCTGCTGCCGGTCATTGCCGAAGGCGTGGATGTCAGCATTCCCAGCGCGGGGATGCTGATTACCGCGTACGCCATCGGGGTCATGGTCGGCGCGCCAATCATGACGCTGCTGTTCAGCCGCTTCGGCAAACGTGCCGCGCTGATGGCGCTGATGGCCATCTTCACCCTTGGCAACCTATTGTCGGCACTCTCGCCGGACTACTACACCCTGCTCGCCTCGCGCCTGGTCACCAGCCTCAACCACGGGGCCTTCTTCGGCCTCGGCGCGGTGGTCGCGGCCAGCGTCGTGCCCAAGGACAAGCAGGCCAGCGCGGTCGCCACCATGTTCATGGGCCTGACCATCGCCAATATTGGCGGCGTGCCGGCCGCCACCTGGATTGGCCAGCAAGTCGGCTGGCGCATGGCGTTCGCAGGTACTGCCGTGCTTGGCCTGCTGGCCATGGCCGCCCTGTGGTATGCCTTGCCCAAGGGTGAGCGCGGCAGCGTGCCCCACGTGCGCAAGGAACTGGCCGTGATCGCCCGCCCCAACGTCCTGCTGGCGATGGCCACCACCGTGCTCGGCGCCGGCGCCATGTTCACCCTGTACACCTACGTGGCGCCGGTGCTGGCCGAACTGACCGGCGCTTCGGACAGCTTCGTCACCCTTGGCCTGGTACTGATCGGGGTCGGCTTCACTCTGGGCAACAGCCTGGGAGGTCGCCTGGCCGACTGGTCGCTGGACGGCGCGGCGCGCATTTTCCTCGGCGCCCTGGCGCTGATCATGCTGCTGATGCCACTGGTGCTCGGTAACCACCTCGGTGCCGCCGTCGCCTTGCTGGTGTGGGGCGTGTTCACCTTCGCGGTGGTTCCGCCGCTGCAGATGCGGGTAATGACCGCAGCCGCCGAGGCGCCTGGCCTGGCATCGTCGATCAACGTCGGTGCATTCAACCTGGGCAATGCCGTGGGCGCGGCCCTGGGCGGCGCAGTGATCAGCCTGGACCTGGGCTATGCGGCGGTTCCGATGGCGGGCGGCATGCTGGCGGCTGCCGGCTTGTTGCTGGTGTGGCTGGGCGGGCGCGGCAAAGTGGCTGACCAGGCCCTGACCGGCATGGCCTGACCGACAACCGCCTGAGGCTGCGCCGCAGCCTCAGGACCTTCGGTTCCGGCTAGCGTTGCGTCTACCGAAATTATGAAATGTCGCGAGCGCCCATTCTCGCTCGCGCCCCCCGGTACTACGCTCCTACCTGCGAAATCAATCCGAGGAGCTCACCGATGTCCCGCCCCCCCTTGCCCCCTTTCACCCGCGAAAGCGCCATCGAAAAAGTCCGCTTGGCCGAGGACGGCTGGAACAGCCGCGACGCCGCCAAGGTGGCGCTTGCTTACACGCCCGATACCGTCTGGCGCAACCGTGTGGAGTTTCCCCGTGGTCGTGCGCAAGTGGAGGCCTTTCTGGTACGCAAGTGGAACCACGAACTGGACTATCGCCTGATCAAGGAGCTCTGGGCCTTCACCGGTAACCGCATCGCCGTGCGCTATGCGTATGAGTACCACGACGACAGCGGCCAGTGGTTCCGCGCCTATGGCAACGAGAACTGGGAATTTGCCGACGATGGCCTGATGCAGCATCGTCATTCGAGCATCAACGAACACCCGATCGCTGAATCGGACCGCAAATTCCACTGGCCCCTGGGCCGACGTCCGGACGATCACCCCGGCCTCAGCGACCTCGGGCTCTGACGGCGGTCAGCCGACCGGTAGCGTGACCTTGACTTCGAGCCCGCCAACCGGGCGATTGCTCAGGGTCATGCTACCGCCCTGCTCGAGCACGATGGCGCGGGCTGCGGGCAAGCCGAGGCCAACGCCGCCGGTGTCCTTGTTGCGCGAACCTTCGATGCGAAAGTACGGCTCGAACACACGCTCCTGCAGGTGCGTCGCAATGCCCGGACCACGGTCGAGCACGCGGATGACGATCTGCTCGGCATCGACCGTCAGCTGGACCGCAGGCTCGCAGGCGTACTTCGCGGCGTTGTCGAGCAGGTTGACCACCACCCGTTTGATACCAATTGGCCGGCCAACGTAGACGCAGCGCTGCGGCCCGCTGTAGGTGACATCCACGCCCGCATCCTTGAAATCGTCGACCGCCGTCAGCAGCAGCCCGCCCAGGTCGAAGGCGGTGACCTGCTCCAGCCGCGCATCATCGCGGAAGAACTGCAATGCGGCGTCGACCATCGCCTGCATCTCGTCCACGTCCTTGAACATTTTCGCCTGCAGTTCGGTATCCTCGATGAACTCGCCGCGCAAGCGCATGCGCGTCAGCGGCGCGCGCAAGTCATGGGAGATCGCCGCCAGCATCTGCGTGCGGTCATCGATGAAATGCTTGAGCTGGGCCTGGGTGGCATTGAACGCGAGGATGGCCTGACGCAGGTCGTGGGGGCCGACCACTGGAATCGGTGGTGCGTTGAAATCCTTGCCAAAGCGCCGTGCGCCTTCGGTAAAGCGCTCCAGCGGATCGGCCAGATAACGCGCGGCGAACCAGGCCACGGCAAGGCTGGAGACCATCATCAGCGCCAGGATGATCAAGTTGCGCGGCAGCTCATCCAAACCCCAGCTGCGATCGTTGACATGAAACTGCACCCACGACTGGTCCGAGAGCTGGACCAGCAGGGCATAACCGCGCTGGGATGCCGGCAGGTTCTCGGGCCCGAACACCTCGATCTGCACATTCGGGCGCTGCAACAGGTCGCTCAGTATCATCGCGCCTTTATGGACGTCGCGCTCCACCTGCACCGGCAAGCCGGACTCGTCACGCCGCCGCAGCCATTGCACGCTGTACGACCCATCGCCGGCGGCGCTGGCGATGGTCGCGCGCTGCGCCATGGCGGCGGCGTCGATCATGCGGGTGACGGTGGCGATCTTTTCGATGACACCGCTTTCCAGCAACGGCGGTTGTGCCCAGACGCCCAGCACCAGGCTGAACAGCCACTTGAGCAGCAGCAGGCTCAGCATGGCCGCCAGGGTGGTCAGCGCGATCCAGCGGGCAATGGTGATACGTGGCCGGGGCATGGCCTTGCGTGCCCAGGCAAGCCAGCTCATCGCTTGTTCACATGGGCGGTGAACAGATACCCGACATTGCGCAAGGTGCGGATCAGCGGCTCGCTGTCGCCATCGGTTTCAAGCTTGCGGCGCAGCCGGCTCACTTGCACGTCGATGCTACGGTCGCAGGCGTCGTGTGCCTCGCCCCGCGCCAGGTCCAGCAACTGCTGGCGACTGAGCACGCGCCGGGGGTGCTCGGCGAACACCAGCAGCAGTTCGAACTCACCGTTGGACAAGGGAATCAGGACGTTCTCCGGCGAGCGCAGTTCACGCCGCATCACATCCAGCTGCCAGCCCGAAAACTCGAGGAATGTCCGGGGATTGGTCGGCGCGTTGCTGGTACTTTCGCTCGCCCGGCGCAGCACCGCGCGCACCCTGGCCAGCAGCTCTCGGGCGGCGAACGGTTTGGTCAGGTAGTCGTCCGCGCCCAGCTCCAGCCCGACCACCCGATCACTCAACTCACCCATGGCGGTGAGCATGATCACGCCGACCTTGTATTCGGTGCGCAGGCGTTGGCACAGCACCAGGCCACTGTCGCCCGGGAGCATCACATCGAGAATGACCAGGTCCGGCACGCGCCGTTCAAGCGCCTGCCAGAGGCCCTTGCCATCACAGGCAACATCGACTTCATAACCCTGCTGACGGAGGAACTTCTGGAGCAGGTCGAGCACTTCGACATCATCGTCGACAATTAGTAAATAACTCACGCCGGGGCACCGCGAACAAAGTTAAATAAGACGTACTGTAATGCCATCATCCGGCATCCGTCATATATTTCTACGCTGCAATAAAGTGTCTGCAGCGAGATAATTCGGACATTCCCAGGCAATCAATCATCGGCAGCATTGGCACCAGTTCTTGACTGGAATCTGCCCCATGCCCAAGTCTTCTTCAGCCTACAAAACGGTTCTCGCCCTGACCTTGCTCGCCGCCGGTGGCTGCAGCAATCGCCCGCCTGCCAGTGCCTGCGGGCACATGGCCTATCAGGTCAGCGACCCGGCCGAACCGGCCAACCGCGCCGTGTTCGCCTTCAACCGAAGTGTCGATAACTACGCGCTGGCCCCCATCGCTCGCGGCTACAAGCACTTGCCCGACTTCACCCGCCAAGGCGTGCACAACTTCACGACCAACTTCGGCGAGCCGAAAGTCTTCGTCAACGACGTACTGCAAGGCAATGGCGAGCGGGCGATGACCAGCCTGTCACGCTTCATGTTCAACACCACCCTGGGTGTGGCCGGCCTGTTCGATGTGTCGAGCAAGATGGGCCTGGCTCGCCACACCTCGGACTTCGGCCAGACCTTCGCCGTATGGGACATGGCCGATGGCCCGATCGTCGAACTGCCGGTGCTGGGCTCGCACAACCTGCGGGATGCCACCGGCACGGTGCTGGGCCTGGCGCTCAATCCATTCGGCGACAACAGCGACACGGTCAGTACGATGACCAGCGTGGCATCGGCCGGCGGCCTGGTGGACGGTCGCGCGACAGCACTGCCGGTGACCGACATGTTGCGCCTGCAGCCCGATTACTACAGCGCATTGCGTAACTACACCGCGCAACAGCGCGCCGACCGGGTGGCCGAGGCCGAGATTGGCGCGCCGGGCAAACGCCCGTCGAGCTGCCAGGAGATGAACAGCGATGAATGATGTAGTCCAGTCCCCGGTGCTGCTGTTCCGCCGCCTGGAGAGTGACGCCAGGCAGGCGCTGCTGCACGAGCTCGAGGCGCGGGTGTCCGACGATGGTCGAGACCTGATCGTGAGCCGCTACCGCGAGCGGTATGGCAACGGCAATGCACTGCAACGTCATGAAGTACACCGCCGCGTGCCGATTGCCACGCTGCTGAAGTGGATGGCCAGAGAAGGCATGTCGCTCTAGCCATCCTCTGGCCAGGGTTCACAACGCCATCTTGTTGACGGCCGCGACCAGCAGCGGCCCCAGCTGCTCGTCAGTCATCGCCGGGCAGACGTGCATCTGCATCAGGTCGCTCCAATCCAGCGTCCATTGCAATACCGGGGCGAGTTCATCGCTTTCGACCACGGCAAACCCCAGTAGCTGCCCCACGGCATACCAGCGGCCCAGTACCTTCAGGCTGGCAGGCGCCACCCCGCCCGTCTCGGCGAAGCGGGCCATGGCGGCATTGCGGTTTTCCGGGGCGATGGTCCAGTGGATGATGAACAACATGTGGCACCTCCCAGTTGCTCGGCACCTGTGCGTTACGCCCGCCCTGGGGCACCGTGGCCAGGGGCGAGTGAGTGCGCCAAGGTTAGGCATAGCAGCGCTGGCGCCATTTGCACGGTTGGCCGTCGGTGGAACACGGATTGATGGGTTGTCCGTACGGGCCCTATCGCCGGCAAGCCGGCGATGAAGCCCAAGGTAATGTCCGAAACGCGCTAGTGAGTGCCCGTTCGACGTGAGACAGACAAAAGCAGCGCTGGCTATCCTCCAGCGGCAATGCCTTGCCCTCATTCGAAAAAGAGCCACGCCCATGACGACTTCCGCCGCCACTACGGCCTCGGCCTCCGTGCCCAGCGATCAACCCCAGGGGTTCCTGGTGAGCATCGTTGGCGCCGCCGCCTTCGCGCACCTGCTCAATGACCTGATCCAGGCCGTGCTGCCCTCGATCTACCCCATGCTCAAGAGCGACTTCTCGCTGAGCTTCGCCCAGATCGGCTGGATCGCCCTGATCTACCAGGTGACCGCCTCGCTGCTGCAACCCTGGGTGGGCATGTACACCGACAAGCACCCGCAACCCTACCTGCTGCCCGCCGGCATGCTGGTGACCCTGGTCGGCATTGCCCTGCTCGCCTTCGCCGACAGCTACACCCTGCTGCTGGTGGCGGCGGCGGTGGTCGGTGTCGGCTCGGCTACCTTCCACCCCGAAGCTTCGCGGGTGGCGCGGATGGCCTCTGGCGGGCGCTTCGGCACCGCGCAATCGACCTTCCAGGTCGGCGGGAATACCGGCTCGGCCATCGGTCCCTTGCTGACCGCCGCCATCATCATCCCCTACGGCCAATCGGCCATCGCCTGGTTCATGCTGGCCGCCGCGCTGGCGGTGTGCGTGCTGCTGCGGGTCACCGGCTGGACCGTGCGCCACGGCCAGACCCGACTCAAGACTTTCGCCGGCCAGCAGGCCCCCGGGCTGTCCAAGGGCGCCATGTGGCGCGCCGTCGGGGTGATCGCGGTACTGATGTTCGCCAAGTTCGTGTACATCGCCTCGTTCACCAACTACTTCACCTTCTACCTGATCGAACATTTCGGCCTGAGCGTGCAGCAAAGCCAGCTGTACCTGTTCGTGTTCCTCGCCGCCGTGGCCCTGGGCACCTTCGCCGGCGGACCGGTGGGCGACCGCATCGGGCGCAAGGCGGTGATCTGGGTCTCGTTCCTGGGCGTAGCTCCCTTCGCCCTCGCCCTGCCCCACGCCAACCTGGCCTGGACGGCGGTGCTGGCGGTGGCCATCGGCCTGGTGATGTCCTCGGCGTTCGCCGCCTTGGTGGTGTATGCCCAGGAAGCCGTACCGGGCCGGGTCGGCATGGTGTCCGGGGTGATGTTCGGCCTGATGTTCGGCATCAGCGGCGTCGGCGCTGCCGGGCTCGGTGTGCTGGCCGACCGGCACGGCATCGAGTGGGTGTATCAGGCGATCGCGTTCCTGCCATTGCTCGGGTTTGCCACCGCACTGCTGCCGGCAACCCGCAGCAAAGCGCGGCCGGCCACCTGCTGCTAAGCTGGCCGCGCGGCAATGCGGCTGTACGGGAGCGCCATGGTCAAGCCCTTGAAAGACATGCTGGTGGAGGTGGATGAATGGTCCTGGGAAGTGGGCAGCCGTGCCACCGACTACCCGCCGGACTGGTACATCGCCCCGCATTCCCATGCCAAGCACCAGCTGATCTACGCCATCAAGGGCCTGATGATCGTGGAGTCGCAGGCCGAACGCTGGACCGTGCCGCCGAGTCGCGGCATCTGGATGCCCTGCGGGCAGGTACACGCCATCCGCTGCATTGGTGACGTGAAGATGCGCAGTGTGTTCGTGCGCCCCGACACGGCCGCGCAGTTGCCACCCCAGAGCAAGGCCATCAGCATCTCGCCGCTGCTCAGCGAATTGATCAAGGCCTCGGTGGACTTCAGCGGGCCCTTCGCCGAAGACTCGCGCGAGGCACGCATCATGCGCCTGATCCTCGACGAGATCAGCGTGCTGCCGACCCTGCCGCTGAAGCTGCTGCAGCCCAGCGACCCGCGCTTGCGGGCGATCTGCGCGGCGCTGCAGCAAAAGCCGGACGACCCCTCGACGGTGGCCGACTGGGGCCTGCACCTGGGTATCGGCGAAAAGACCATCCAACGCCTGTTCCGCAAGGAAACCGGCATGACCTTCGGCCAGTGGCGCCAGCAGGCGCGGCTGATGCAGGCGCTGGAGCGCATTGCCCTGGGCGAGCGCATCATCGACGTGGCGGGCACGCTGGGCTATGACAGCCCCAGTGCGTTTGCCAGTATGTTCAAGCGGCAGTTCGGGGTCAGTCCGAGTCAGTTTTTCAAGTAGCGGCGGACAGTGCAGACAGAAAACGCACGCCCAGGACACATCGCGCAGGCTTTTGCATCGGCCTGCACTTTGTAACATTCAGTTTCATCTCACCCCCGGAAAGTGGCCATCCCAAGCTCCCCTCTCGAGGCCACTTCCGTGTTGCAACGTCTGTTCTGTTCCCTGTCCCTGCTCACCCTCGCCATCTCCGCCGCCCACGCCGCCGATACGCTCGACACCCCGCGCCTGGCCGGCATGGACAACTTCCGCGACGTGGCCGGCACCACCACTGCCTACGGCACAAGCCATGATGGCGTGATGCGTGCAGGCGTGTTCTACCGCGCCAACGCCCTGACCCCGACCGCCGCCGACCTGGCCATCCTCAACGGCCTGGGTATCAGCGATGTGTTCGACCTGCGCACCCCCAGTGAAATCGCCGCAACGCCCGACACCCTCCCAGCCGGCGCCCATTACACCAACATCGACATCATCGGCAGCACCACCTCAGGCTCGAACATCACCAACATCTCATTCTCCAGCGCCGCCGAAGCCCGGGCGATGATGCAGCAGACCAACCGCGCTTTTGTCAGCGACGCCGGCATGCGCGGGCAGTTCACACAGCTGTTCAATGAACTGGCCAGTGCCGACGGCGCCGCGCTGTTCCACTGCACCGCCGGCAAGGACCGTACCGGCTGGACCGCGGCGGTGCTGCAGAGCATTGCGGGAGTCGATGACGCCACGATCATGAGCAACTACCTGGCCACCAACGACTACACCGCCGCCCGCGTGGCAGCGACCCTGGCGCACATGCCGGCGAGCATGGCCGAAGTCTACGCGCCGCTGCTCGGCGTCGAGGC
Source organism: Pseudomonas sp. NPDC089395 (assembly GCF_044749525.1). Classification (NCBI taxonomy): domain Bacteria; kingdom Pseudomonadati; phylum Pseudomonadota; class Gammaproteobacteria; order Pseudomonadales; family Pseudomonadaceae; genus Pseudomonas; species Pseudomonas sp. NPDC089395. The sequence continues at coordinate 92,311 of NZ_JBIVID010000003.1, read as the reverse complement.
CAGCTACCTGCAGGCCGGCCTGGACGAAGTGACAGCCGAGTACGGCAGCATGGACAACTACCTGAAGCAAGGTCTGGGCCTGAGCCAGGAAACGCTCTACGTGCTACGTGGCAAGATGGTGCGCTACGCCACCCTGCCCGGCGAGGCCGGCCTGCAGGGCAATGCCGCCGCCGGGGCGCGCTTGCTCGGGCAATTGCAGGACACGGCGCTGTCCGGCACCTACAGCGCCTACAACTATTACCTGCAATCGGCCATCGACGCCGGCACCCTCGGTGGCGTGGAGTCGACCGTCGGCGGTCAGGTACATGCCGACGCTGCCAGCTACCTGCTGCGCCAGGCGGCCATGATCGACCGTGCGGCGGCCCCGTTTGCCGATGGCAGCGACCTCAAGGTCGGCCAGTCGCGCCTGTGGAGCACCGCCCTGGCCGGTTACCTGGGTACCGATGGCTCGGCCCACGCCGCCAGCAGCAACGAGCACAGCCAAGGCTTGATGGTCGGCATGACCCAGCGATTCTCCGAACAGCTCAGCGCCCATGCTGGGATCGGCTACAGCCAAGGCAACGTGGGCGGTGCCGGTGGCGAAGCGGACACCGACCTGACCTTCCTGCGCCTCGGCGCCCGCTTTGCGCCAGGCAGCCTGGAGCAAGGCCTGTTCATCGACGCCAATGCCAGCGCCGGTTACCTCGACTACTCCAGCAAGCGCGAACTGGGTGGCGGCCTGGGCACGGCCAAAGGCGACAGCCATGGCACCCTGGCCGGAGGCAGCCTGGCGCTGGGCTATCGCCTCAACGCCAGTGGTATGGTGTTGGAGCCGAGCCTGGGCATGCGAGTAAGCCGAGTAGACCTGGCAGGGTTCACCGAGAAAGGCAGCGAATTGGCGTTGCAGGTGGACGACTTGAAAGAGACCCGTCGCAGTGCGTTCACCCACCTGAAGGCATCGCTCGCCCCGATGGCCATGGGCAGCTGGCAGCTGGTGCCGGGGATCGAAGTGGGCTACGACCACGCCCTCGGCGACCACCAGGTCGACAGCGAAGGCCACCTGCTGGGGCTGGATATCGAGCAGCGCGCGGCCTTCGACAATCGTGACCAGTTCAGCGCTGGCCTGAACCTGATGGCCAACCTGGGGGCAATGAGTGTCGGCGCCGAGGTGGTGGCCCTGGGCGGCGGAGACAGCCATGGGGTCAGTGGCAGCCTCAAGGCCAGCTACGCCTTCTGACCATTAGCGGGCCGCGCCCCTACATTCACCACATGCCTTGAAAGCAGTGATTTCCCTGTGGGAGCCAGCTTGCCGGCGATAGGGTCCTGCGCGGCTTTGTCTGCGCCGGCCTTATCGCCGGCAAGCCGGCTCCCACAGGGATCGCGAAAGTCTCGATTAGCTCAGCCGACGCCTGACCTGTGCTGGGCTCACTCCAAACGCCTGCTGAAAATAGTGGCTAAACCGCCCGGCATTGCTGAACCCATGCCGCAAGGCCACTTCCGCCACCGAACCACCCTCCTCGCTCGCCAACACCTGGCGCGCCTGCTCCAGGCGCACCTGGCGCTGATAGCCGACGATCGAGGTCCCGGCAAATCGGCGGAAACCCTCCTGCAGCGCCCGCAAGCTGACCTTGGCCAACCCTGCCAGCTCGCTGCCACTGGCCAGGTGGGTGGGATGTTCACGGATATACGCCATGGCCAGCTTCACGTGGCGCGGTGCGAGCGAGGGCGTGGGGCTGCGCAACGCCTCGCTGTAGTTGTGCGGCCAGGCTTCCAGCAGGGCGTCGACCAGCATTTCCTGCAAGCGCAGCGGCATCAGCACGCCGCTGTTGATCAGTGGGTCGAACTCGGTGCCGGTGGCCAGTTCGAGCAAGGCGCGAATGCCCTGGAAGGTCGCCACCTTGAGGTCCACCACCGGGGCGAAACGAACAGGCGCGGCCAATGGCCGCTCCAGCAGCGTCGAAAGCCGCTCGGCAAACAGCCCACGGCGAAGCGACATGCCGCACTGGGCGTGGCCCTCGGCAAAGCGCACGGAACGGATGTCGAGCTTGTCGACGGCCAGCCCCACCTGGGCACCGCCAATCGACTCGCCGCGGTGATCGAAAATGATCTTGCCCGCGGTGGGCAGCACGAAGGTGATTTCATCCTGGGGCGTGGGCAGAACGAGAGTGAAGTCGCCCTGGTAATGCATGCGCCGCACGCTCATGCCCTCGAAACGGCCATAGACACCGCCGACGGCGATGCCTTCCGGCAGGCGTGGCATGTCGGCGTAGAGGGTGCCGTGCAGTTGGGTGAACAGCGCAGCGAAATCGTCGCTGCGCATGTTGGTGGAGCGAAGCATGAACTGCTTGCGGGGCGTGCCGGGGGACACCGTGTCGTACACCTTGGGCTGGAAAGGGAAACGCACGCTATCAACTGGGCATTACAGGCGCGTGACGCTTCGCCCATCCCTTTATCGCGACGCTTGATCGACCTCGCCACACGCCCCCGAGGCTGGCAACAAGCGAATATCCACCCGACGGTTTGCGGCCCTCCCGGACGTCGTCTCATTACTGGTAAGCGGCTGGTTCGCCGCGGCCCCACGGACTGCAAAGCAACTGTCCGGGATATCACCCATCTGCTGCAGCCAATCCCTCACTGCGCTAGCGCGAGCACGGGACAACTCTAGATTCGCGCTGACCTCGCCACTGGCATCGGCATGCCCGGAGATCATGATCAACCAACCCGGTCTCGCTTTGATTTCGACCAGTGCGCTCATCAAAGACTTGGTGGAATCGGGCTTGAACTGCGCACTGCCTGGCGCAAAGAGGCTCAGGCTCTCTAGCTGGATTGGCTCTGGCGTAATCACCTGACTGGCTTGGTAAGCCTGCCAATACTGCCATCCGCCCACGCCCGACAATGCAATCACCAACCCCATCACCAATAGCCACGGCAGGAAACTGCGCTTCTTGGCTTGAGGTTCGATGACCAGCCTATACGTGTTTTGTAAAGGCGGCAGCAGCGCAGCAGGCGCCATGAAGTCCGATACAGGGCTGCTCGCCCAATGCTGTACCGGCACTGCCTGGAGGCGCTGCTCGGACATCCGTTGCATGAACAGATCGACCAGGCTACGCAGGCTCTGAAGTGGGGCCACCCTGACCGGCGCGACCTCAAACAGCCGAGATTCCAATTGGGCCAGCTCAACCGCCAGGTAATTGAGGGCCGACACTCTGTCCGGCCCCCAGTGCACCGTGCGCAACATAGGTTGCAGCTGAGCGAACAGCCCTCCAAGAAGATCAATGCGCACGGACGCCTGAAGTGGCCACAGGCGCGGCCACTCTTCGATCAGCCTTGCCAGTAGCGCCAGGCCTTCACCCATTCCCGCAAGTCCCGCGCGATGACTGCGCGCCAGGACAAAGGCCACAGCAGTCTGCAACTCCGCCCCATGCTGTTCGAAGATGTCGAGGCATGCCCTTTCGATTTTCACCCAATCCACATCCGGGCAAGCCGGATGATTCAATTTGGCCAACTCCTGTTGGATGGCCTTGAACTGATCCAGGGCGCGCGGATCACCCCCCATTCGAATACGCACTTCAAACAACGGCGACATCAGTTTCCTCCGGTCCCTACGAATTCGACAGGTAACCCTGCTGCTTGAGGTGGCGCACCAGCACTTTTCCCTCGGGCGCAAGGGTCGTCCCGAATGTCATGCGCTCACCATTTTTCAGTTGTACGTCCAGGGTGTACTCAAGGTGGCCAGCCCGTGTCTGCGGCAGCATGTCTATGTCGACTGCGGCCAAGCGCGGCTCGTACTTGAGCAAGGTGCCGACCAGGGTCGTCATCATCACGTGCGCGGTGGCAGGTAACCCCTGCAAGATGGTCCCCATGTCAGGCAGCCCGTAGTCCGGCAAGTGGGACAGGGCCCCGGCGCGGCTGTTGAGGATGCGCTGAAGATTGTCCAGCACAGAGAGCGTCTGCTGGTTCTCTGCATCGACACGATGAAGCTCCAGGTCGCCAGCAAAATTCTGCAGTAACAGCTCGTACAGTGAGGGCGTCGTTTCAGGCATCACCTACTCCTTCGACCGGGGTCGCAAAGCCAGGCGATTGTCCCCAAGCTCAACTACCCGCGCCTGATCCGGGTCCAGATCATCGCGGCTGAGCTTCAGGCGCCAGGCGTTGGATTGGCTGTCGGGTGCCCGGAGCAGGGCCACCACCGCGACGACACGGGTGTCTTTCTCCATCGGCATGCTCAACAGTGCAGCCCCGTCAGGTTTGATGACCAGGGTACGTTCGCTGAGCAGGTCATCGCGCAGCATTCGATCGGCATTGCTCAGCAAGTCGTCGTAGGTGAGACGCTCCAATGTCTTGCCGTCGCGCAGCTGGTAAACCCTGACCAGGGTCGGGACTGACAATCCCCTCCCGTCGGCGGCGTCAGTGTTTATCGCCGCACGGCCAACGACATCCAGGTGGAGCGTTTTCACCTGCTTGTAAAAGATCGCCTTGGTGACGGCGGAGCTGGTATCCGCCACCGTTTGCGTCAGCCCACAGCCACTTAGCCCTGCTGCCGTCGTTACGACCGTGAGCACGTTAAAAACGGTACGCCACATGCTGTACCTCCCTGTTACAAGGGTTCAAATGCAGGCCTTGGTAGTGGCCCAGATGAAGGGTGACAAGGCTTCGCCTTGCGGCGGCCTGAGTTGCCTCGGTCAACCCCAGCACCGCTGTCATGCCAAGCATCGCCCTGGCCTTGCCGAGCACCGGCGCAGGAAGGATGCGCACAGGGAGTGACAACTGGAGCTTGGCGGTGCAACGCCAACCGAGATACACCTGCAACAACACCAGCAGATCAAGGTGCAACTGACCTCCCGGCAACCAGCCAAGCGCTTCGCTCGGGTCTTCGGTGAACAGGGCCAGGTGCAATTGGCTGTTGCCATCGACGCTGAAAGCGCCAAGCGGCGTACCTTGCCCTAGCTTCACCGGCCTGCTGGCAGCCAGCCGCGCGGGCTGCTCGAGCGGCACCTTTCTCGGCCAGTGACCGGTGATCGTTGCCCGTGTATCAGGCGCGAGCAGCTTTACCAGCGCGACAATCCCCTCGGCGTTGCGGGTGGGCAGGCGCATCACGCTGAGCAAGGCCAGGAAGCGCGACATCGGGGTAGCTATTTGCCCAGCAGTACCGGGTATGCCAAGGCCGATCAAGCCGAGCAGGCATTGTGAAGTCGCGTCGCCGCCACCTGCCTCGAACGTCGCCGGGTACGAATACTTGCGCCAGATTCGGTAGAACTGGGTGAAGATTCGGTGATTGAAGATATCCAGGAAGGCCTCTACCGCCTCGTGCCCTTCGCGGCGCTGGGCGATGTCATCCAGGTAGGCCGTAGGCAGCGGGGAATCGACGCCGTACAGGCCAAGCAGACGAGTCCGCAGCGTGGCTGGCCTATCTGGATTCGCCTCATCGATCTCGATAGCGCGCAGTTCGCTGGCAGGAAATCCCATGCCAGGGTCCGGACGAAAACGGATGACGTCATGCCTTGGGTAGGCCGTGCTGCCCAGCACAGGCTGCCCAGGCATGGCCTGTTCCAGCACCTGGCAAACACGAAAGAGGTCGGCCTCGGTCAAACGCCCTTGTAATGCTTGCAGCAAACCCGTGGCCTTCAGCCGGGCATACGCTGACTGTGATGCTCGTTCCATCGCAGGTACTTTCCAGTGGGTTGAAGGATCAGCGTCAGTTGCGTGCACAGATGAATATCGGCATACAACGCGAAGAAGCGGTTGAGCATCTCGCCAAACAGGCTGATATCGCCCTCCCCTGAAAAACCATTGGCATCCAGGGTCACTTCGATATCCACGCCGCGCAGCAAAAAGCCCTTTTCAAAACGCTGGATGAGGTGGTGTTTGACATCGACGATCGCCTCCAGACGGCGTCGGTTCATCTCGCTGTCCGTCCAGTCATAGAGCGCCAACGTGCCGCGCAATACCTCGGCACTGGCCAGCATCGGCAGGAAGTTGGAGCCCAGGTGGCTGAGCACTCGCCAGTGAAAGCGGTCACGGTTCGGCGGGTAGCATGGCAAGGTCGGTGCACACAGGTTGCGCACCCTCAGGCCTGCCTGGGCGGATTGGGCGACGGTATCGAGCAGTGTGCTCTGCAGGGCTTTGCGGGGAAGCTGCCCATTGGTCCCGGTCAGGCGCAATGACAGGCTTTCACCCGGGTGCAAGGCATCCTTGTCGAAGCGCTCCCCACCCAGTATCAGCCACGTATCATGCAGGCCATTGGCGCCCCGACGCAGGCGGGTATGGAAGTAGCGTTCCGGTGCCTCGTCACGCAGCATTCCTCCTTTGTGGCGAAAGCTGGTGAAGGGTACATAGTCATGCCGCGTCTCGTTTTTCGAGCCGGTGACGCGGTCGACCGAGTAGATTTCCGTGTGGCCATCCTGCAAGCGCATGGGGCGCAGCAAGTAATCGCTCTGCAATGGATCGACCGTCAACGGATCGGCTTCCAGTGGGAACAGGTTGATGACGGGCACCGCATGCAAGCGAATATGCTCGGCGCTCGGGGTGAACGGGTGCGGCCAGGACGCATCGAGCACCACGTCCAGCTCGAACCAGGGCGTACCGGCATCCAGCTCAAGCTGCTCCAGGCCTCGCAGCGTCACGAACATGAACTTTTCACGGAACGTGAAATATTCCAGCAGGAGTTGATAGCCACTGAACGCACTGTCGCCCTTGGGCCAGAGTCGGTCCTCTTCAGCAAAACCCTTGGGCGCGAAATGGCCATCCAGTGGTCGGCGATTCCCGTCCGGCACTCGCACGTACACCTGATCCACGTGCAAGGTCAGCGCCTGGTGCAAAGCACTGGTCAGCGCTGCATCGCCATGAAGATAGAGAGCCAGATCGGCAAGATCGACTTCGGCCCAGTCCGCCAGCACGCCGCATGAAAAGCGCAAGCGCAGCAGTGCACGCCCATCGAGCTCATGGTCGAGGCGAACAGCGCTTAGCGTCAGCGGCTGAAGGGTAGTGGCGCAGGTCGTGGAATAGCGACAGCGGGTTCGGGCCGGCCCAATCGGTTGCGAAAGGACCTGAAAACCCTGCTCGACCAACGCACTGCCTTTCATCTGTTCGACATCGGGCATCAGTTCGATGACCGATAGCGATGGGATGGTACGCAGATAATGTGGCCACAAAAGGCTTACCAGCCCTTCGGTCAATTCTGGCAGGTCGTCGTCCAGCTTCTCGCGAAGTCGCCCCATCAAGAATGCAAACCCTTCGAAAAGGCGCTCTACATAGGGGTCATCGGCACCGGGCTTGTCGAGGTTCAACTGCGCCGCGCGGTCCGGGAAGGCTTGCGCGAACTCTTTGCCGGCTTCACGCAGGTAGCGCATCTCGGCATCGAAGTAGCGAAGTGTGGGGTTGTCCGTATTCAAGAAACCATTCCTGTTAGAAAGCGCTAGCCGCACAGCACCGCAGCGCGCACGGGATCCATTGAAACGAGCGCAGCCAGCTGCGCCTCCATCTGTCGAGCCAGGCCTGGCTTGTCGGCATCGTTGCGTTGGGCTTTCAAGCGCAGCAATTTGAGCAGCCGCGCCTTCACTTCGAAATACAGCTCGGGCTCCCATTGCGAGAGTTCATGCCGTTGGGCGCTGGCATCGAGCTCGGCCAGCAGGTGCAATGCCAGCTCACCTTTCCCGTGCTGCTCGGCCACCCGTGCCATCACCAGCCGCAACAGCCAGCGTTGTCGCCCACTTTCCAGCCCAGGGCGCGCAGTCAGCCATGTCAGTGCGTGCTCGATGCCATCGCTGTCAGCCTGCGCCAGCGCTTCGGCTTCCAGGCTCAGCACGTCGTGCGCGTCCTGAGTGGAGACTGCCGAGGCAGCGGGTAACCACGGATGCGCCTGGTTGCCACTGACGTGCTGGTTGATCCAGTCGCGGGTCGCTTCATCCGCGAAGGGGCTGCCATCGCTCCAGCACAGCAGCTCGATACCCGGCATGCGTTCCAGAAACATGCCCAGGTCACGCTTGACGATGCCCGCCCAGCTACTGGGGTGTGCCGACGATCGGCTCAGCCCCTGGTACAGGTACCATTGCAGGTCCAGCCAGAAATGGTTCACCCCTTCGGCGTACATCCGCTCGACCTGGTCGAGCAGTTCGCCCCACCCCTGCTGCAAGTACAGACGCTTGAGCTGGGCACGGTACTCACCTCGGGGAGGGGCCAGGCGTGTAACGCCATAGGCGTCCTGGGGCGGAACCTGGTGCAGCGTGTCCCACCGCAGGCTTTTCATCAGGCGATGGGCGGCCAGCCAGCCGTCGGGTTGATCACGCAGGTAGCTTGCCAGGCTCCGACCGCTGTCCAGCAGATCGCGGCCTGACTTGATGGGCATTGCATCGGGCCTAGGGGTCTTATTGATGGGCGCCTGTTCGCTACTGGTCTGAGGAACGATTGCATCGACGCCACCGGACTGTGCCAGGCGAGTGGACAAGGCGCCGACCAGGGGTGAAAGGTTTGGCTGGTGCTCCTCAGGCCACCCGCTCAGGCCGCTCTGTAGCCATGCGAGTGCGGCAACCGTTCGCTGAGCCTCCGCTTTGACCACTTGCGGATACAGGGACAGGCTGTCCAGTACCTTGCTGCTGGCAAGCCAGTCCATGGCCAACTTGCGACTGTTGGCACGTGCAGGCAAAAGATCAGTGGCGTAACGCTCCACCAGCGCTGCCAGAAGACTCAGCCCGTCCGCCAATCCCGCCTCCCCTTCCTTGTGCAGGCGCGCCCACAGGTAATAGGTGGCGATACGCAAGTCCTTGCTGGTTTGCTTTAGAAGCCGCTCTGCCAGCGCGATCACCTGATCGACATCCGCACCGGAAAGCTTGTTGACCTCCTCGCGCATGCGCTGGAAGTCGTCTTCGTAAGCCGGATCATCTCCCACTGGAGCGTCCGGGCGGATGGGCTGCAACCAGCCCTCCCAGCACTGCCCGTACTGGCGCGCAAGGTGCAACGGATCGCCTTCTGGCAGGCAAATATCGATGAGTTTGTTCAACATCATTCGAGTTCCTCTCGCAGTGCAAACCGCGGCTCTGCGGCGTCTTCCACGAGGAAGATCTGCCGTGGCAACTGGAAGCCCCGCAGTCCGAGCAAGGCCAACGGCCCTCCCCCCAGTTCGGTGCGCAGGTGCCAGGTCAGGCCGATACCATCCGGTGCCTTCAACACCACGCGCATTTGGCTGCCGCCGTCGTTCAGGTGGGTGACCTGGGCCTGTTCGAGCAGCCGGATCAGCCCCCAGGTGCCCTGGAGGTCGGCGAACAAACGCTCCCCCGTGTGCACGCTGGTCCAGGTCAGGCTGACGCCGGGGTAATCGTTTTGCCCAGGCCAGCGGAACTGCTGCCAGCGCTCGCGCTGGTTGAAGTAATGATGCTTTTCGCCATTGAGGATGAAGGTGGTCTGCACCACATCGCGCACCGGCTTGCCGCGCAACTCGAAGCTCATCCCCATGCCGCCATCGGTGTAGAGCACATCCGCCAGCGCGCTGAGCTGGTTGATCGCGGCGAGGAAGCGAGGATTGATGCGCAGGCCCTGGCTGTGACGTGGGTCCGCCACCCAACGGCTGCCCTCCTTGCGCAGCAACCCGGCCAGTTGCTCACGGACGAACTGCTCGATGCGCCCCGAGTCGGCACGGATCATCTGCCCCAGCATGGGCAGCGACGCATCACTGGACGTGGCCACGAACGGATAGCGGCCGGCGAAGGCGCCGTTCCAGTCATTGACGATGGCGCGTTCCCAGTTGCGATTCAGCCCTGCGGCCGACGGCTGCAGGACGCGTTGCCAGGCCTGGTCCAAGGGCTGCACGAACAGCGCTTGGGCCGCCCCGCCCCATTCGGCGCCCAGGCTTGCCGCGATCAGTTGGCCGTAGGACTGGGTCTCGGTCAGGTCGATACGCTTGCCCTGGAACACCGCCTGGGCCAGGGCTTGGGTCATGGCCTGCGGGTCGGGCGCCTGGGTCACTTGCTGCAGCTTCAAACGCACGCTGGTCACGCGGGTGAGGAAGGCCTGCAGGCTCAGGTTGTCATCGAAGCGTTGCCCTTCAGAGGATTTGCCCAACAGCGCCAGCAGCGGGCCGAAGGTACTGTCCAGCGGGCCGTTCAGGCCTTGGGGCAGTTGCTCGATCACCGCGGGCTTGTCCTGGCCGATCAGGTTTCTGGCGGACTTGAGCAACGAGTCGGCCAGGGCCTGGCCGCGGATGCCGGCCTGGCCTTGATAGGCCAGCGTGTTCATCAGGGCGATCAAGGGCGACTGGCGGACGTCGCTCATCAGGGTCAGCTGGGCGATGACTTCTTCCAGGCTGTCGCCCTGCTGCCAGCGCAGGCTGTTGAGGAAGGCCAGCCAGGCGCTGCTGTAGTCCTGGAAGTAGCGCGCGGTGAGGCGCTCGCGGAGCTGATCAGGGCTTAGCGCGGCAGTGAGGTTGTCCGGGTTGTCGCTCAAGACCCAGTCGATTTCTTCGCGGCGCGCCTTGGCGGCCTCCTCGATCGCGTCGCGCATGTGGCCTTCCCAGGCCTGGCGGGTGAACACGCCAGGGACGCTGGCCTGGGTGCTGAACAAGGCGCTGGCATCGGTGTCGCCGACCAGCTGTTGCAGACCCTGCGCGGGGTAGTGGTTGGCCGCTGATTCCAGCGCGCGCTGGTAGAGGCTGCTTTCGGCATTGCGCTGGCCGAGTTGGCCGAGCAGCACCTGACGGGCCTGGGCGATGAGCTTGGCATCGGCCTTGATGGCCCAGTCGGGGTTGGCGGGTAACTGCTCGGCGAAGAAGGTCCACAGCGTGGGCTCGGTATTGCCCAGCGTTTGGACCAGGAACGTCGCATCGGCCTTCTCGGGGCGGGCCAGCATGAGGTAGGCCTTGAGCTGGTTGTAGGCTTCTCGGGTCCGCTTGCTGCGCTCAGGACTGTTCGGGGGCAGTTTGACCAGGGCATTGAGTTGGGCTTGCAGCGCGGACGCTGCCGGATCGCGCACAAGTCGGTTGTTGGCGCCCACATAGTGCGGCCAGAGGGCATCGCGTAGCGCCTCGCTGCGATTCAGGCCGAAGCGCTGGTACCAGGGGCCGCCGTGTTCGGTGCGGTAGTCAAGGCGCGACAACTCGCGGACCACTTCGGTCAAGGCGACCCGTGAATCGTGGCCTTCAACCGGTTGCTGCAGCGTCGCCAATGCCGCCTCTACCCGGCCGACTTCGGCGCGGTTGCTGACAAAGGAAAGCAGCAGGCCGGCGCCCCACACTGCGGCGAAGCTCAGGGCGGCAACGTAACCTATTCGGCTAGCACTCCAGCCCAGGCGCTGCGGATTGGCCGAGCTGTGGCCCAACACGCCAAGCCAGGCCGGAGCGGGCAGCCAGTGGTGGGCCACGCTGGACGTGTCCCTTGGCGCCAGCGGCAAGCTGAACCACAACCCACGCAACGAAACGCCACGTCCCCCCTGTACCGCAGACATTGCGGCTCGCCAACGCGCACCGCCCTCGGTCCCAAAATCGCGCGATAAGCGCAGCAGGAAATCATGGCCGAGGTCGTTCTGAAGCTGCGCCAAACCCTGTTCGCGCAACGGTTGCTGCAATCGCTGCAGCAGCGCATCCAGTTGCGTCGCCGTAAACCGCGCCGGCAGACTGCAGCCCACCGGTTGTACCTCGCGTGCGGATTGCGGCCAGGCAGTTTCGCAGACCTGCCATAGATGTAGCGGCAATTGCCAACGCATGTCCTTGGCGAGATTTTGCAAGCGGCGAGCGCCGCTGCTCATCGCCGTGACATCGCGGCTCTGTTCCTTGCTTAATACCCAGACGACACCGTCAAGCCCACGCCATTTGGCAAGTAGCTCTATATTCGGTTCTACCTCCATGCCGCCGCCGTACAACAGCACCGCATTTGGCGCTTCGAGCCACTGCTGCTCAGCCAAACCTGGAGCAATGGCTTCAATCTGCTCCGACTCGCCGACGACGAGCAGCAAACGCACTTTGCGGCGCCAGAAGAAGCCGTAATGGTCGCGCAGCGATTGCCTGACGGTGTTGGCCGTAGTCTCGCTACGAGCAGGGCTGGGAAACAACCGTAAAAGAGAACGGGGTACGCGCGAGGAAAACTCCAGTGATGCCAACTTCCTGATACCCAGCGCGCCAAGGCCATCGAGGAGTAACACAAGCAAACACAACCCGAGCACACCAGCAAATAGCTTCAGCTGATTGTTCTCATCGGTTACAGAAACGATTGGGTTGTCGACCCAAATCAATATCCCGCCGATGACAACGATGCAAAGGAGCACAATCCAGATGCTAATTTGCTTTTTCATGACTTGATTTCACTTCCAGTCTGTACAGCTGGTCGTATGACGCACCATTGCGGTGAAGCGTCCTGCAACATGACCAACTGTGGCTGAACATCCGCCGCCGCTTGCTCACTGGCGACAATGATTGTGATGTTGCCCAAAGCACTGGCTGGCCGGCCAAAGCCGTCGTCCAGCCGCAGACACTTATCGATGTCGAGCGAATGACCTGCACTGTCCATTGCGATACTCACAGCGCACAGGACATCGCCAGGTATCTGCGCCTGCCAGACAAAATAAGGCTCGTTGTCTCCTATGCGCCCCCAACGCAATACGTCCTGCAGTGACTTCGCCTCGTTGATCATTGGCACAGGGCGATGGATCCATGCTTCTGGCGTAAGCTTCTGCATTTCGCAAAACTGCGGTTGTGCGAGCAACAAGGCAGAGACCGATTCAGCCTGTTCCGTAACGGGCTCCTGGAACAGATTGATCTCAAGCGACAGCAAGAGCGAACAGGCTTCGGGCTGATCCAGCCATTCATCCAGCCAGAGCACACCGTCGTCCTGTGTTGCGAATCGCACGTGGTCAATTGCCAAGTCTTCGGCTGCACAGGAGCGCCATAACGACAGGATTTCAGCATCGCTGAGCACCTGGTTGTGCTTGATCCGAAGGTTCAACGATGTTGATCGCCCATAGCGCTGCAATTCGTCATCGAGGCCGCACATCAGTTGCTGCAGGAACAGCTGCAAGCGCCGCTGGTATGAATGCAGCACAGTGCTCTCGCCTGCGGGCGTCAGTTGACTGGCACGCAAGGTCGAATCCACATCTGACAGGTAGACAGGCTGCAAGGGTGTACTTGAATTGCGTAGCGCCCGAGCCAGTTGATTGTTGCCTGCCGGGGTGCGGTAAGAGGTGGCCAGCAAGGCGATGGCGCGCTGACCGTGAGCTATCAGCAAGCGCTCATGTTCGGTGTGTTGCTGGTTCCAGCTCTGCGCGTAATCCCGCTCCTGCTCATAAGCCCTTGCGCGTAGAGCGAACATCAAAAGTCCGGCCACCGACGGCAGTACAAGCACACAGCACCAGAACCACAGCGACATCCGCCAGCTATCACTTGGCCAGAACAGCACCCCAAGGCTGCCGCCCAGCAGGCAACACAATAAAATCACCAGTAGCCAGCGCCTTATATCGGGAGCCGACGGCGGCACAATCCGCTCAGGTAAGGTGTCGAGGTCAACCGGCACGTCAACGCCTCCCTGCCTGTGGCAACGAAGTGATCAAGGTGCAACCGCAATCACAACGATGGCCGTGCAAAGCCATCGGGCGGCTTTTGTGAATGAAACCTTGATTGCCCCAACAGCGCTTGTCGCCGATACGAATGACACCCTTCATACAGAGCTCCCCATAAAAATTGCGCGGCAATCATCAATCCGCTGATTCAGGCAAGAAGGACAGATCGACGTGATATTTTTTGGGGTTTTGCCGATCGATAAATACTTTGATCTTGTCGCTACTGATATAAGGCGTTGGATCGAACCAGATATTGTCACTTTCCAACCGATGCAACACTCGGGTTGTCGGGTTCAGCCATTGACAGACAATCAGGTAGGGGTGTCGACCGTTGATTGAAAACGAGTGATTTACGTCAACGGACTGGTAATTTGCCTGTACCACCTGACCCTGTTGTCTCAGGTGGTTTATCTTGCGGATTTTGAGACGACCAACCAGCACCATTCCAATGCCTGTCAATAAAAACGGACTGCCTGTCAACATCATCGGAAGTGCAATGCGCCATCGGGAAATAAACGACTTTATCCTGGCACCCTGAGGGTCAGCGGGGGAATAGACCACCTCAATTCTCTTTCCTATCGGATTATATTTGTCATTGACACTATCGGGGGAAGTAAACTCCACAGTCGCACCCTCCTTATCGAGAAACTGCACAACAGGCTTGATCGCACCCGTACTGGGCAATCGCGCAAACGCTATTATCGTACCTTCTGTGGAAATTGCCTCAGCCAAAAAATCGCTGGATTTTTTATAGGAAAGCGCACCAATTGCTACCAACACGGCACCCACCATGAGAAACACCCATTTTACTACTGACAAAGCTTTCATACGCCCCCAACGCGCCAGAGCAAGCAGGCGCCAAAAGTTTAAATGGCAATCTATGATTATCAAACAACGGGCACACATCATCGATCACGTAGCTTAGGGCCTGGTGAACTTTGAACGAAGAAAGGTGCTTAACGACCAGCGTCGCTTACAAATTCAATGATCAGCCAAAAATAACAGGCATGAAACTGCCTCAGTTCAAAGGAGTGGCGCTGTTCACCACGCAACGTGCAGTCTTACCAACGACAGCTAGCAAACCGTCGCTTGAGATCGTACTACTAATATATCCATCAGGGCTTCTGTAACTACGCTGTACATTTACACCTCCCCCCCAAAGCGGATCTGCATAACTGATACCCCGCAACACCTTGGCATAATTATTGTTAGATTCACGACCTTTATACACAGGCTCACTAGGACCTTGAGGATCCTGAACCGGAGAGTATTTATAGTAATCGGGATCATACCAATCCTTGACCCACTCCAGACCATTATCAGACATGCCATACAAGCCCAGCGGATTAGGTGGGAATTTATCAACCGGCAGCGGGGTGAAAGTACCCGTACTCCAACCCATTTTTTCAGCAAAAGCTTCTCTATCCCAGGAGGTTGAGATATTGATTCCCTTGGGACCATCATGCCACCATTCAGTTATCTTATCGTCCGTCACTTTATAGGTACCGTCGTCCGTAGCGACCATAAGGAAACGACCTCGACTGCGTGCGGCGTACTCCCACTGAGCCTCAGTAGGCAACGCAAAGGGCAATTGACTGACATCTGCTAACCAATTGCAGTACTTTTCCGCCTCATACCAGTCAATAGGTGCTGGATTATTTGGCGGCACGCTAACGAATTTATACTCATCATCTTCAGAAATATATTTCTGAAATGAAGATTCATTGAGCGCTGAATAGATCACATACTCACGATTTGTAATTTTAAACTTCGACATCGAATAGCCACTGAGCCGAACTTGATGCAGCGGCTTACTGTCTTTATCAAGGTCATAAGGTAGCCTTTCTGGGCCATACTGCGAACCGTAGTCGCCCATTAGATACTCCCCACCCTCAATAAAGATCATATTGTCTTTAACCCCCCTAATAAAGGTATCCAGTTCCTCACCAGTAACGCTCCTACTGCCACCTACTTCTTGCCCAGTTAAAGAGTCGCATCCGGCCAACACACATACAGCAAAAAAACCAAGCGCCAACCTCGAAACCCCCATATGCACTCCAGGTTATGCCAACCGATCTGAACATTCATCATAGGGCAAAAATATACAACGCCATGGATAATAAGGATTGGCCGCGCCATTGAATTTGTAATACCTCGTGTCATTCATGACACGCGCATCTACCCAGGCAATGTCCCACGCCCATAGAGCGACTGCCTCAAAACCACAAAGGCAAATACTTATCAAGCTAGTGTAACGGTTTCGCGCTATTCACTACGCATCGCGCAGTCTTACCAACAACAGCTAACAGTTCTGTTCCCGGTCTAAACCCGCTGATATACCCATCTGGACTTCTGTAGCTACGCTGTACATTTATCCCACCCCCCCAAAGCGGATCCGCATAACTTATTCCTCGTAGCACCTTGGCATAGTTATCGTTAGAGTCGGGGCCTTTGTAGACAGGTTTGCTGGGGCCTTGCGGGTCCTCAATCGGAGAATTTTTGTAGTAGTCGGGGTCATACCAATCTTTTACCCACTCCAGGCCATTATCAGACATTCCATACAAGCCCAGCGGATTAGGGGGGAATCTATCGACCGGCAGCGGGGTGTGCATACCAGTTTTCCATCCCATCTCTTCAGCAAAGGCTTCTCTATCCCAAAGCGTAGAAATATTGATTCCCTTAGGCCCATCCCGCCACTCGGCAGTCACCTCATCATCGGTCACCTTGTAGGTACCGTCGTCCGTGGCGACCATGAAAAAACGGCCTCGACTGCGAGCGGCATACTCCCACTGAGCCTCAGTAGGCAATGCAAATGGCAATTGGCTGACATTCGCCAACCAATTGCAGAATTTCTCAGCCTCATACCAGTCAATGGGTGCAGGATTACTCGGCGGCACGCTGACGAACTCATACTCATCATCTTCAGCGGTATATTTCAACACCGAAGATTCATTAAGCCTAGAATAAAATGAATATTCTCGATTTGTAATTTTGAACTTCGACATCGAATAGCTACTGAGCCGAACTCGATGCAGCGGCTTACTGTCTTTATCAAGGTCATAAGGTAGCCTTCCTGGGCCATACTGCGAACCGTAGTCGCCCATCAGATACTCCCCACCCTCAATAAAGATCATATTGTCTTTAACCCCTCTAATAAAAGCATCCAGCTCCTCATCTGTAACGCCCCTACCACTACCTCTCTCCTGGCCAATTAACAGGTCACATCCTGCCAACACACAAACAGCAAACAAACCAATCACCAACCTCGAAACACCCATATTCACTCCAGGTTATGCCAACTGATCTGAATTTTCATCACAGGGCGAAAACATACAGCGCTGTGGGTAATGAGGATTATCCATGCTATTGAGCTTGTAATGCCACGTGTCATTCATAGCAAGCGCATACCCCCAGGCAATTTCCACTTTTAATCTCTGTCGAATGGAGACTATTTCATACTTAGCCTTATGAAGTTCGTCATCGCGATTAAAACCTAATTGTAAAAAATTGATGAGATGCTGCTCCTGCTCTTTTTCAACAGTGGCCTCATCAGCATTTTTAGCCAAGTTGCTGCCATCCACCGTCAATCGGCACAACACTTTTCGCCACTCGGCACGGGTCTGAATACTCCTCAGCACCCAGATTACGGCCTCCTTGCGAGTCGCAAATACATCAAGAAAAGCGCTACTTCGATTTTCTGGATCCACACGATCCCATTTTCCATGCCGCGTAAGCAGATATAGAAGTATGCCCTTCGCCTCGGGCGTATATCGGAGCAAATTTTGTCGTCGAGAAATCGTGGTAGATGCTAAAGCGTTCCTGTTTCGCGAAGACACAATTCCATCTCGACTCTCATCAATGAACTCGTCAACAGCAAGCCGAAATTTTCTTGAAACCTCAGTCGTTGCGCCTGAAAGACGGCTGTAGGCTTCATATACTGTTAGCGCTGCATCTGCCATTTGCATTACACAATACTGGCTATAGGCAGCGAAAGCGTCCTTCTTCACCACATCGAAAAAACTATAATCCAAACGATATAACTGATAGATCAACCACACCCCAAACTCAACAATCGTATTGACACCCACCTCACAAACAACGGCCCCTTTGGCCCCCGCGCCCCAACACACACTCGCAGCCACATGAAAGTAAAACCGGCCATTAATAAACGTGCAGTGAAATTTCCTGCCAGCACCTAGCCCCGCCAATCCAGAGATGCTGCCGGCAATGCTGCAAAAGTCAGTAAACTCGCCAGTGGACTTCAGTAATCCGGGAACACTGCTTTCAGGGTCATAGGGCTCAGCCGGTTTCAACCATTGCAAACTCCCCTTGAGTCCGGCCTCCGCCCGAACACCTGCAAAGCCTTCGACGGACAAGTTCAGCCCTTCATCTTCCCTGGCCATCTGCTGGTAAAACACAGCCCCACGCGTGCGCCGCTCCTTGAACCGCGGCAGTCGTCCCCCTGACTGACCAGCCAGCAGTTGCTTGTCGCCTTGGACCATCACCTGCAACTGCCCTTCGAGCACTACCGACCCGCCGATGAACCCCGTCAAACTTGGGGAGACGACCAGGCGGAAATGGCCCATGTCGAACAGCTGCTGTTTGCTGTCGGTGTACTTAAGGTTCCAGCCGAAACGGTCGGGCACATACGCCGTCAGAGCGACCGTGCCTGAGGCCAAAGTCAGGCTCCATTTGCGTTCACCGTTGATCGCCGCCTGTCTCTTTTGGGGATCGAATTCGGCGCTGGCGCCCATGTTGGAGACGTAACGCATGAATTGCGCCCCGCCAGAGAGATCCACATTGGCAACAAGATCCTTCTTTTCGCCGTGCAAACTGTGATTCCAGCTTTCCGCCCAGTCGAAGAGCACCTCGTCGACGCCCAAACTTTTAAGGTCGAAATCCGGGTTGGCCCACTTCAGCACATCTTTAAGCTCAAGCTTCAGCTTCGGCCATTCAAGCGCTCGCAATTGCTTGCCGAGCTTTCCTGTATCGATCAAGGCCCTGCCATGTTTGTCCTTGCTGATGAAGCTTTGCGCCCCACCCTTGCCGTCACTGCTTTTGAGCGACACCGAGTGCAGTTTCAGCCCTTGCTGGGTTTTGCTGAAGTAGCCTTTCTTGACATACGCATAGCGCGTCGACTTGCCGCCTTTTTTGCCCTTGGCGCCCTGGCCGCCAATGGGAATAAGTTCGACCACATCGTCATAGCTCATGCCCTCCATGGAAAACTCGCCCAGTTTTTCCTGAATGGCCTTGCGGTTTTCGTCCAACGTCTGCTCAGCGGTTCTCACCGCTTTGTCGTGGCGTTCCTGCTGCAGGGCTGAGAGCCCGGTTTGGGCTGCAAGGCCGTAGGCTTGCAGTGCACTGGAATAGACTGCTCCAGCCTGGTGGAAGGCGTCCATGCTGGCCAGCATGCCGCGCCAGTGGGTTTCGAACGCGCCCGCTTCGCTGTCAGCGATGAACACCAACTATTCCGTTTCAGGCCGGAAGTAGCACTGCATGGACTGGTGATAGGCAATCGCCGTAGAACCCTTCTTGCTGGTCTGCGTTTGTGCCACAGGCGTACTAGTCTGATCCATGCTCCTGGACTCCATGTTCATTCAAAGAACAACTTGATGTTTTGCAGATCCAGACCGTAGTGGTGCTGGGTATAACCGTTTCCATCGGTCACACCACGCACTACGGAACCGTCAACGGCTTCGATTCGGTAGCGCACATGCGGTTTAGGTTCGTCGCTTTGGTTGTCCTTGACCTGGAACCGGCCTTGAGTTGGATGCTGGTACACAGGGTCCTGATGGACCATTGCGCTGAGTGCCTTGTCCATTGATGCCGAGCCACCCCACTCGACGTGATCGTTACGTATGCGCAGGTCACCTGGCGCGCCGATCTCGATGGAGCCGTCCTTGAGTTTTATGTAGGCACCGCGGCTGACCAGCGTGATGCCCTCCTTCGCGTTGAGGACCAACTCGCCATTGACGCTGTTGATTGTCAGTGCCTTGTCGGCCTGCAATGTCATTACATCGCTTTGCGCCTCAATATCCACAGGCCCATGGGCAGCGAAGAACTTGAGCCCCAACTGGTGTGCAAAAAGGCTGATGGCGTCGCCCGCCGCCAGGCTGAAGCGCCGATGAACAGTGAAGTCGGCGCTATCACCTGCCGTGCCGATGAGGTTGGAGCCGGCCGATAACTGCAAATTGCTCGGGGTCGTCAGCGCCATACCCGCGGGTGCCGAGGCGATCAAGCCTGCATCAGCCAAATTGACCAGCGCTTTCTTCAATGCCTGCTGGGCTTCCGTATCTGCAGCCAACGCACCCGAGGCCGAGGCGCTCCGCGCAAGCGCTGCGACGAGCTGGATCGCGTTACCAAGCTCAGCGGATGCTGCACTCATATCGAGCATCTGACCCTCCGCCTTCGCTTGGCCATCCGCGCTGATGAACACCCCCTTGCCACCGCGCATCACGCCCCAGGCATCGGTTCTCAGTTCAAAGCCTTCCCCTCGCTTCTTCTTTTGGGCATCGACCAGGTGCCCCAAATTGAGCTGACTCTTGCCGCCATGCTCGGTGCTGAGCTTGATGTGCTCCTGCCCACGTGTATCGTCCATGCGCAGCTTGTTGTTGGCCGGGGTGCGCAGCACGTTGCGTTTGTAATTGCGCAGGTTGACGTGGTCCGGGTGCTGGCTGTCGTGCAGCGCATGGGCGATATAGGGCCGGTCGGGGTCGCCCTGCTCAAACGCCACCGCCACTTCGGTGCCGCAAATCAGCGGCAGGTGCAGGCCGTGGGTATCTCCGGCATAAGGTCGGGCCAAACGTAGCCAGGCGCTCTCTTCGCCGGTATTCCAGTGGTCACGGTCAAACAGGAAGTTGACCCGGTAACGGCCTTGCAGATCGATGTGCCCATACGGGTCGTTCTTGCGCGAGCTGGTGACCCTGGCCGGCACGGTGCCGGCGATGTTCGGCTTAGGGGCAAGCTTGGGACGAAAGCACACCGTCTCCGAATAGGGGATGGCTTCGAAGGTGACTTCCAGGCTGCGATCACGTGCGGCTTCGATGACCAGGCCGGTAATCACCGCGCCGGGCTCGAAGGCCTGCGGTGCACCACCGGCAATCTTCAGCACCTGCCCCGGCGCCAACGAGGGGCTGCTGCTGGCACCACTGAGCCGGGTCTGATCATTGAGGTACAGCTCGTGCCGCAAGCGGGCGTAGAAGTAACCGCTCTCACTGAGCAGGTCTTCGTGCTGATCCAGAGCATCCCCCAGCGCCGCATAGGGTTCGGCGTAGCGGTAGCTCTCACCGTAGGTGGTGGTGGCGCCTCGACTCTGGTCGACATCGGCATCCAGATAGGCCGCCGCATCACGGTGCTGATAAGCACGGATATTGATGTGCTTTTCCACCACCTGGTGCCGCGTCTGCAATGCCCACACGGCGTCCTTGTCGGTGCTGCTCAGGCCTGACTGTGGCCGGCAAGGCAGCTCGACGCCGAACTGGTAGCGCCGCTGGTCATCATGAAACTCGACCACGTCCAGGCGCAGCCGGTCATCGCTGGTGAAGCGGTACCAGATGCCGACCTCGGCGAGCAGGCGCGTGATAAACGCCAGGTCGCTTTCGCCGTACTGCATGACCTGCTCGCGCCGAGGGTACTCGCGCACCAGGTCGAAGAAAAAGTGCTGGCCTTCGAACTCATGGCGGCTACGCAGGATGTGCTCGACGATCTCCGGTACCGACTGGTGCTGGTAGAGGCGGTATTGCTGGCCGCGTTCGAGCAGTGCCAAACGCGGCTGCAGGGTGAGCTGATAGCGGGCTTCGTCCCTGGAGCCTGACAGTCGCCTGAAGCCGGTGATCGTCCCATACAGCGTGCGCAGGGGTTTGACCGGGGGTAGGTTGAAGCCAGGCAGGTGCAGTGTCTGCGTTCGTTCGTGGAGGCTGAAACTCGCGCGCCGGCCGAGCATGCGTTCGGCGGCGATATCTTGCTCCGCAGACGTGAACTCCACGCTGTAGACAAAGGGTTCGCTCAACCTCTCTTGGCCTTCGAATGTCAGGACATCGAGGGTTGCATCCAAACCCTCCACGTCCAGCTTGTGTTGGCTGTGGTTGAACACGCCCAGAATCCCTTCAGACATGATCAAGCCTCCACAGGCGCACGCTGCGCCTTATCAGCCCTATCGGCAAAGTCCAGGAGGACGCCCAGCTCATCGCTATGCCCCAGTGTCACGCTCCGTGTGGGCTGCCCGCTGGCCTGGCGCTGCAGCAGTTGCTGGCTGAGTACCGGAAGGATTTGCTGGTTCAGCAGACTGTCGATGTTGCGGGCGCCGCTGTCGGGCAGCAGGCAGGCAGCGACCAACGCATCGTTGAGGGCCTCGTCGATGTGGCAATGCAGGCCGTAGTGACGAAGCAACCGCTTGGCAACCTGGGTCAGCTTGATGGTCACGATGCGCTTCAACGCATCAGCCCGCAGTGGCCGGTAAACCAGGGTTTGAAAACGTGCCAGCAAGGCGGGCTGGAAGTGTTGGCGCAGAATCGGTCGCAGCAGGCCCTGCAATTCACTGTCTGGCGCTTCGGGTTGCGCTTGAAGGAAACCTTGCAGCAGGTCGCTTCCAAGGTTGGATGTCATGAGGATAACGGTGTTGCGAAAATCAATTTCTCGCCCCTCGCCATCGCGCATGAAGCCGCGGTCGAAAACCTGATAGAACAGGTTGAGCACATCGCGGTGGGCTTTTTCCACTTCGTCCAGCAGCACCACGCTGTAAGGGCGCTGGCGCACGGCCTCGGTGAGTACGCCGCCCTGCCCGTAACCCACGTAACCTGGCGGGGAGCCCTTGAGCTGGCTGACGGTATGAGCCTCCTGGTATTCCGAAAGGTTGAGGGTGATCAGCGACTTTTCGCCGCCGAACAGGCAGTCGGCCAATGCGAGTGCAGTTTCGGTCTTGCCTACGCCGCTGCTGCCAACCAGGAGGAACACGCCCAGCGGCGCCTTGTCATCTGTCAGTCCCGTGCGGGCGGCGCGCAGGCGTTGCGCCAGTGCGCTCAACGCTTCCTGCTGACCGATGACGCGCTCGGTTAGCTGCTGCTCCAAGGCAAGAAGATTGGCCTGCTCATCCTTGAGCAAGCTGCCCAGGGGCACTCCGGTCCAGTCGGCGATCACTTCGGCCACGCTGCGCGCGTTGACGTCTAGCGAGAGCAAAGGTTGCGGCCCTCGGGCGCAGGTCAACTGCTGCTGTAGCTCAGCGAGGTAGGCAGGGTCTTTCGGAGCAAGCTGACGCGCTTCCAACAATTGATGGGTCAGCGCCAGCTCCTGGCGAAACTGCAGCTCCAACACCGCTTTCTGGCTTTCCAACTCAGTCAGTTGCTCGCGAAGATTGGCCAACAGCGCGTCGTCGCCGCAGCCACTGAGCTGCGCATCCTCCTCAAGAGCCTGACGCTGCAATGTCAATGCGGTCTGCCTGGACTGCAGTCGGACCAACGCCTGCGGCGTGCAGTCCAGGCTCATGCGAACACGCGCACAGGCTGTGTCGAGCAGGTCCACCGCCTTGTCGGGCAGACGGCGGCCAGTCAGGTAACGGCGCGACAAGCTGACCGCCGCCTGTACCGCGGCATCTTCGATATGCACGCCATGGTGCTTGGCATAGCGCTCCTTCAGGCCCCGCAGCATCAGGCACGCGTTGCCATCGTCAGGCTCGTCGACCTTGACCATCTGGAAACGCCGTTCCAAGGCAGCATCGCGCTCGAAGTACTGCTTGTACTCACTCCAGGTCGTGGCTGCGATGGTGCGCAACTCGCCCCTGGCCAGGGCAGGCTTGAGGAGGTTGGCGGCGTCCGCAGCGCCTGCCTGATTGCCTGCACCGATCAGGGTGTGGGCCTCATCGATGAACAGCAGGATCGGCGTCGCCGACTGCTGTACCGCGTCGATGACACTTTTGAGCCGCTGCTCGAATTCTCCCTTTACCCCCGCCCCCGCTTGCAGCAGCCCTAGATCCAGGGTGCGTACCTGCACGGGCTTGAGACTGTCGGGCACTTCTCCCTTGCTGATACGCAACGCCAAGCCTTCGACCAGCGCGGTCTTGCCGACCCCGGGCTCGCCCACCAGTATCGGATTGTTCTTGCGCCGCCGACCGAGGATGTCGATGACTTGACGAATCTCGTCATCCCGACCGAAGACTGGGTCAACCTGCCCTGTCGCAGCTTTGCCGGTGATGTCTTGTGTGAACCGTTCAAGCACCTCCAGCAAGGCGCTGTCATGACTGCCGGCGTGCTCTGAACCGGCATCATCCAGAACAGATCGCTCGCCGAGAGAAGGCTGGGTTTCGGGACGCTCTTCGGATTCTTGATCGAGCAGCCCTGTCATTTGCTGCAACTGCGCCGTGCCCATGCCGAGCAATGGCCAGGCGGCCGAGCACTTGAGCAGACTGGGGTCTTTGAGCAAGGCGCCCAGCAGGTGAGACGAGCGCAGGCGGTCGCTGTTGCCCTCCAGCGATACCTGCAACCAGGCATCGGTGATCAGCTGTTGCAACTCCGTGCTCAGTTGCGGCTTGCTGCGAACGCTGCGTGGCAACCTGTCGAAATATTCCAGCAGGCCCTGCCACAGCGCATCCATGTCCCAACCATAGCGACGTGCAATGACAGTCAGGTCGCCCTGCCCTTGTTCCAGCAACTTGAGCAGCCAATGCTCGATTGTGATCTGGGCATGACCACGGCTTTGGCACATGGACGCGGCCGCTGTCAGTGCCAGGGCACAGTAGGGATTGAGGCGACGAAGCAGGCGGGTTGAGTCAAGCGACATACAGAGCGTCCTTGTTTTGAGTTATCGGCATGCGTCCGGATAACCGATGGAGACTGGCCGATGTGTTCGGCTGAACATCCGCGAACGGACGCTCGGCCCAGCACACCGGAAGCGGATCCGGCAGACGGATAACCGTCTGCCGGCTACGGCATCAGGAGCTAGAGCGCTCATTCCAGGCGTCGGAATGAATGATGTTGCCGTCTTTGTAGGTCCAGGTGATCTTCTCGTAACGCAGCTCAACCTCTTCCAGATGGTTGTGCTTTTCCTTCAAGGGATCCTTGATGTCGTGCATCTTGGATGCGACTTTTACGACTTTCACGTTCTCCAGGGTGGTGTTGAAGTACTCGACTTCCTGACCGGCATCATCGATTCGGTACCATTTGAACTCCGCGGTTTTCAGCGTTTGGCCGGTGGTCACTGCCTTGTACAGGTACGGGCTTGAAGCATCGATTTCCTTGCTGAACTTGAACGGCGTGTGAATTCGCGTTCCTGTCAGCTTTCCGGTGTTGTTGTCGGTCGGGGCGTACAGGCTGTGATCCTGAGCGACCACCTCGATGGTGCCCTCACGCCCCGAGACGTTCACGGAACCTTTCAGCTCCGCGCCGCCGTCATCTTTCAGCCAGAGGTAAACGGGTATAGCCATGTGAAGCTCCTTCTCCTAGAAGTTGAATGCCGCTGAATGCGGCTTGGGTTGCCCGCCTGATCTCGCTGCCGACGAGGCACAGGCCCCCGGCTCCGGCACCAGGCGAATTTCGACGCGACGGTTCATTGAGCGACCGCGCTCAGTATCGTTACTGGCAATCGGTTGACTGGCACCGAAGCCTTGAACGGCAAAGCAGCTGTCCGGGATATCGCCCATTCGCGCCATCCACTCGTGCACAGCGCCAGCGCGGGCCCTGGACAAACGGACGTTGTGTTCTTCAGTGCCAGTGGTGTCGGTATGGCCGGTGATGACGATGAGCCAACCGGGCTGGGCCTGGATGCCGACCAATGCCTTGACCAGCACTTTGGTCGACTCGGAGCTCAGTTGAGCGCTTCCACTCCCGAACAATGAAAGGCTGTCCAGCCGGATGACTTCGGGGGCATCAGCCGAGGCGGATACCGTCGCCGGTCGGCGGTGACCGGAAATGGCGGCGTGCAAAGGCGCTCGCATCCGCTCGCCCTGATACAGCCCAAAGCCGAGCGACCACGGCTCACCCTGGCGGTAGTAATCATCCAGTCGCAGCGCATCCTGGCGCAGTGTTGCCAGTGCACGCTCTCGAAGCGCACTGTCTTCTGCATCCAGGCTCGGCGAAATCGCCGCGTAACGTCGCAAGTCATCACTCACCTGGCGCATGAGCAATGTGTTCTGCCAGGCAGAGCTCATCAGCGCCGCGATGCAAGCAAGCACGAACAGCCACATGCCCAGCAGCTGTACGCGGAATCGGTTGGGACGCGCAGCACTGGTTGGCAACAGGTGTAGCAAAACGTCCGGGAACGGTGACTGCGCAGCTAGCGTCGACGCTGGCACTTTCTCGACGACGCTCAATGCCGTGCGTTCATGCAGCCAGCGCTGCCAGAGGTTGCGCTCTACCCACTGCCCCTGCGACGGTCGGGCCACGAATGCAACAGAAACGGGGGGCTGCGAAGTCTGAGCGCGCCCGTTGCCAGACAAATCAGGCGTCATCAGTTGAGCGAGCCATTGCGCGGTACTCTGCAACTGCACGCACGCCGCTAAACGCGCAGCCTGAACCGAGCCATCCGCTTGTTGCTGCCACTCGCTCAAATTCACGCAGTCGCCTGCCTCCCGCACCACAGGGCGAGGATGCCCAGCCTCCCAGCTGAACCAGCCCTCTGACAGGATTTGCAGATAGGACATGACAACAACAGGCAGGCCGATACCACGCCTGCGCATCATTGCCACCTGATTGTTGAAGCGGCGTACCTGGCCAGCCAGTACCGCCGAGTCGGTATGAGCGCAGGCGTCCACAACCAACATGGCACTGAGCTGTCCACCCCACTCTGGCCTTTTGGCCAGGATCTGCGCCGCAAACCCTTGCAATCGGTCAACGCAAGGCACCCGCACATAACAACCCAGATCGGTTACTCGCAGTGCCAAATGCTCATCGGGTATCGACTCGAACAGGCCACCAAGCCCATCGCCACACACCAGCAGGACGGGGTGCGGGTATGAGGCGGGAGGCAGGGAGCTGCCATTGGCCAGAACCAAGGCGCTCCGCTGCCCTTTACGTCGCACCATGCGGCGCCAGGTCAAGGCCAGCAAGGACACTATCGTCATGACGCAGAGCACTCGCCAACCAATGGCAAGCGGGACAATGGCCACGAGTACCAGGGCCAATGCGGCGCTCCATAGACAGAGGCCTTGTATTTGCTTGAGTGTCATAGGCCCCTCACAGCTGCCCCGGCAGGAGCGACTCAAGCGCATCAGCCAGCGCCCGATCGAGCCCCCACCAGACACCGACGACCACCGCTGTCGCGGCCACGATGTTCAACAGTGGCGAATGCAGCCATGACGACGCATTTCGCGAAGAAGCGTGCCCTGCTCCGGTGACAAGCCTTTGCGTAAGGTCGAACGGGGCGACTTGAGCGGCGAGCGCAGCCTGCAACTGTTGCCGCTGCGGGTCATCGAGGTCGCGATATCGTCCCAGGAAGCCCAGCATCAGCACCCGCAGGAACGCTGTCAGTACCAGCGGATTGGCGGACGGTTCACGCAACACCGCGCGCATTTCCTCGTAAAGGAACTCACCTGCCTGATGGCTATTGAAGTATTTCGCCTGCAAGGTCTCCCTGGCCCAGGCGCCATGAGCCTCGCCCTCTACGCGAGCGAGGACTGTTTCGTCCAGCAAGGCGCATTGCGCGTGGCTGATGAAATCGATGTTTCGCGCATCCAGTCCCGCCTCACCGAGCGCTTCGCGCACGCGTTCAACTTGCTCTACACAGTTGGCCCAGAGCTCCGGTGCGCGCTGCACCATCGCTCCCTGCCGCAACTCGATTACCAACAGGTAGGTGTCCTGCAGCAGCTCATCGATGTCCGACGTCGTGGCGACGTGTTGCTCTGTAAGGTTCATGCGCGAAGTACCGCAAAGAGTTCAAGCTTCAGCTCGGTGAACGTGCTCGGTACGTAAAGCGCGCAGACGCCCTCCGCCAACATGGCTTGGCCTTTGCTGTGGCCGAGGTCGAGCGCGAAGTACTGGTTCTCCATCCGAAGCGGGATCGCTGCCGGCACATGACTGAGCGGCTGCAGTGGCACACCTTCGAGCGCGGCGTTTACGAGGTGATCGACGTCCTGTGGCGCGCCTACTTTGCACAAGCGCGGGAATTGGCTTTGCACTTGCGCTATGGGTAAGCGACAACGTACCGAGAGATAGAAATCGACCCCGTTGGGTTCGAGCAAGCGCGGGTCGTTCAGCGTGACCTGCCAACGGTTGGCACTGCACTGCTCAAGCACCAGTGCCACGACCCGCGACGGCAGGCTCGCCTCCAGCAAACTTGAAATCGTCCGGATCAAAGGAGGAAGGACAATCTCGAGGTTGCCGTGCAGATAGGCCGGAACGCTGCCAACATCCTGATCCAGCGAGAATGTCAGCAAGCTCCCGGCCAACTGGATGAGGAGCTGGTAGACCTGCTCGGGGTGCCGAGCAGGATGCGCCTTGAGGTCAGCCAGCACCGGCTGGTAGGTGTTCAACGCGTTGAGCAACCAGAACAACGTTACATCCGCCACGGCAAAGTCGGCCATGCGCTGGTTGCTTTCACGGCGCATGCCCATCAGCCGCTCGCGCTTGGCCGAAAGCTGCGTAAGCAGGTTGTCCAACTGTGTAAGCAACCCAGCATGAGCGTCGATGCCAAGCAGCGGCGGAATGTATGCCCCATCTACCTCCCAAACAGCCTGAGCACCACGAACCAGGCGAACCAGCGGGCACGTCAGGTAGTCGGCATTGTCGTCACTCTCCAGCCGAAGACTCAGGGCATGTTCAAGTACGCCGATGGACTGCACCTCATCGCCGTACAGGTCCTGTACTTCCCGCCACGCCTGGCGATAACGCCTTGGGCGATCAGCCCTGCCCCCTTCGAACAGGCAGTTGTTGCCATTGGCCTGCTCGAGCGGCAGGGCGAGCACCACCGTCGCACTCTGTGCGTCTTCCGCCAGCAGATGGGTCAGTTCGATTGCACCCGGCAGTGGATCGACCCGATCAGTGTCAATCAAAGTGCCATCAGGCATGCAGAGGCAAATACGCGTTGCCTTGAGCTTGCCCAGAAGCAGGGCATCTTTGTCGAAGTCCACCGCCTGCACACCCCAAGGGTGAATGAAACCCAAGTGCGAACAAAAGCGGTTGGTCCATGACTCGAGGCGCGCTTGCTGCTGGAATTGTTGTGGCGACAACAACATTCCCGAAGCCCATAATGGACGGTCAATATTCAAGGCACTGACTCCTGCAGCCGCAGTTAAGATTTCGCCTTAGGCATTTGCGAAACCAGTGACAAGTTGATATCCATACCTTCCACTTGAAAGTGCGGCACGGCGAACAACTTGACGCGGAAAAATCCAGGGTTGTCTTCAATATCCTCGACAATCACCTTTGCCTCCCGCAATGGGTGTGAAGCCTGCAGGTCATCGCTTGGGTCGGTCATCTCAGTGACCAACCCACCTACCCATTTGTTCAGTTCCAACTCCAGCAGGCGGCGGTCTTTTGTCGTACCGATATTTTCGCGCTGGATCAACTTCAAGTAATGGGCAATTCGCGAAAGCAGAAAAACGTAGGGTAAACGGGCGTTGATGCGGCTATTAGCCGTCGCTTCAGCAGTATCATAAATCGCTGGCTTGTGCGCCGAGTTCGCCGAGAAGAAACATGCGTAGTCCCGATTCTTGTAATAAGAGAGCGGTATGAGCCCCAGATTGGCGAATTCAAATTCGCGTGTTTCGGGAATCATCACCTCTGACGGGATTTTTGCTTGGCTACCCGTTCCGAGGTCATACAAATGAATGGGAAGATTGGTTACCGCACCGCCAGATTGCGGACCACGGATCTGAACGCACCAGCCGTTAGCGACAAAGCTCTTGACCATATTAGCCGCGAAGGCAAACGCGGCATTGACCCACAGGTATTTACCATGATCGGGCCCTTTGACTTTTTCTATGTAGTTGAAACCCCGTACAGGACGTGTCTCTGGGCCGTAGGGCAGCCGGCCCAGTACACGCGGCGTCAACAGTCCCACGTAGCGCGCATCATCACTCGCCGCGAAGCTGTGCCACTTGATGTACTCGGCACGGCCCATGTAGTTACCGATATCTTTGATGCCGGCAACTTCCTCCATGGTTTCCTTGCCAAAGAAAGCGGGCCCCACCGAACCCAGGAATGGCATATGCGCTGCCGCCGCCACCTTCGAAACGTTGCGCAGTAACGCAATGTCTTGCGGGCTGCGATCGAATTCGTAGTTGGAAACGGCTGCCGCGATGGGCTCGCCACCGGGCGTGTCGTATTCCTGCGTGTAGGTATGCAGGTACAAGCCACTTTGGGCGATTTCCGGCGCGTCGTCGAAGTCCTGGATCAGGTGCTCTTTGCTGACATCCAGCAATTCGATGCGCACGTTCTGACGAAAATCAGTCTGATCGATCAGCGATTTCGCCCCACGCCAGGTTGACTCGACCCGTTGAAAATCGGGGTGATGCATCACCGCATCGAGCTGACTGCTGATTTGTGCATCGAGCGCTGCGATGTGCTGGTCGAGCAGTGCCCTGTCCAGGCGCTCGATCTTCGGCGATGCACTTTTGAGCAGCCCCAGAAACACACTGATGGACGCAGTCACGCGCTCATCTGCAGTTGCTTCCGACAGCACCTCTACACTTTGGAAGCCTTCAATCCCGCCCATCTCGACAAGCGGTTTCAGGTTAATCTTGTCGAACAGTGCGTGATACACACCCTGATGCTCAGACAATACCGTGGCGCTGCGCGTTTGCGCGGAAGATTGTTCTTCGGACATTCTTTAACTTCCTTTTACTGGATCGAGGCGGTTTTCAGCGTTCGTTATCCGGCACGAGAGCCGTCAGCTCACTACGCAGCTCATCGCTCAATGCTTCGTCCTTGAGGATGCGTTCCAACTCAAAACGAAACGTTGCGTTATCCAACAGGTTCGCTTTCAATTCGCGCATGAGATTGCGCATCGCCAGGAGTGCCCGGAGTTGGGGCAGTTGCCGCGCAACTTGCTCTGGCTCGAAATCTTTTATGCTCTGAAACTTCAACTCGACCGACGTATCCGAGCCATCACCGATCAGCGTATTTTCCACTGCTACGCGCAATATCGGAGAAAATTCCGCCAGGACATTATCGAAATTATTTTTGTCTACATTGACCTTATTCCGCTCTGACAGGGGGCGCTGCTCTGCACCATTACTGTAATCCCCCATCAGCATAAGTTTCAGCGGCAATTCAACGTTGCGTTGCGCCCCGCCGGTATGCAAGTCCAATTTGATATTGACGCGCGCCTTTGGCACTTCGCTTTGAAAACTGTTCGAAGCCATAAGTCCTCCCGAATTCTGGCGCGTCCCATGAAGTCATGTTTCGCACCCAACGGGCACACCATGGATGATGTTTCCCCATCAATCCATACCCAAAAGCGAAGATAGACGCCACCTACATTGAACAGTAATATTTCCTACGACAAATCAGGCACACAATGCCATTGCGGTAAATTTCAACTGATACAGATCAATAAACCGCGAAGGATGAATTCAATGGAACAGACGAAGTATCGAGACAGGGAGATCAGTTGATTGGCATGCAACGCACGCGCTAATGCGAGCGTAACGAACACTGAAAGGCGATGGGCCAAAAAGAAGGCGTCGTGTGAAGTGCTTGGGGCTGCAGCACACGGCCTAGACCGTGTTGCGGCCAAAATTCAGGCACAAAAAAAGAGGCCCTTAGGCCTCTTCTTTGTGATCCCAGCGACGCACTGAGGATCGAATTTGGAGCGGGAAACGAGACTCGAACTCGCGACCCCGACCTTGGCAAGGTCGTGCTCTACCAACTGAGCTATTCCCGCGTCGTGATGGGCGCCATTCTACCGATATCTAAAACGGCGTCAACCCCTTGATTCAAAAAAGTTTTATTTCTGTTCCGAACCTTCGCGCAGGTGCGGCCAGGCGGCCACCAGGTAATGCACCATCGACCACAGGGTCAGCGCTGCAGCCACCAGCAACAAACCGTAGCCCAGCACCACCCAGAAACTCACCACCGGCGGGTTGGCGAGCAAAATCACCAGCGCCAGCATCTGTGCCGCGGTCTTCCACTTGCCCAGGTTGGACACTGCCACGTGCGCCCTCGCCCCCAGCTCGGCCATCCACTCGCGCAGCGCCGACACGACGATCTCGCGACCGATGATCACCGCCGCCGGCAGTGTCAGCCAGAAGTTGGCATGCACCTGCACCAGCAACACCAGGGCCACGGCCACCATCAGCTTGTCGGCCACAGGGTCGAGGAAGGCGCCGAATGGCGTGCTCTGCTGCAGGCGACGCGCCAGGTAGCCGTCCAGCCAGTCGGTGGCGGCGGCAATGGCGAACACCGTGCTGGCGGCCATGTAGCTCCAGTGATAGGGCACATAGAACAGCAGGATGAAGATCGGGATGAGCAGGACGCGTAGAACGGTGAGCAGATTTGGAATATTCATCGATACGACTGGCTGCGGGTTGAGCCCGGCATTCTACTCGCTATGCAGGCTGGCATAAATCGACTCGGCAAGCTTTTTACTGATGCCGGGAGCTTTGGCGATCTCGTCGATACTGGCGCGGTTGAGCTCCTGCAGGCCGCCGAAATGTTTCAGCAGGTCGCGGCGGCGCTTGGGCCCTACCCCGGCGACGTCTTCCAGGCTCGACACGCGCCGAGCCTTGCCGCGGCGGGCGCGGTGGCCGGTAATGGCGAAGCGGTGGGCTTCGTCGCGGATCTGCTGGATCAGGTGCAGCGCGGGGTTGTCGCCCTTGAGGGTGAACTCGTGGGCGACATCATTGAGGTAAAGCGTTTCGAAACCGGCCTTGCGGGTCACGCCCTTGGCCACGCCGAGCAGGGTCAGGTCTGTGAACGCCAGCTCCTGCATCACTTCACGGGCCATGTTCAGCTGGCCCTTGCCGCCGTCCACCAGC
Source organism: Pseudomonas sp. NPDC089395 (assembly GCF_044749525.1). Classification (NCBI taxonomy): domain Bacteria; kingdom Pseudomonadati; phylum Pseudomonadota; class Gammaproteobacteria; order Pseudomonadales; family Pseudomonadaceae; genus Pseudomonas; species Pseudomonas sp. NPDC089395. Next base: position 59,898 of record NZ_JBIVID010000003.1, on the reverse strand, counting down.
AGCACGTCGGGCAGCTTGCCCTCGCCGTCCTTGATCCGCCCGTAGCGGCGGGTCAGGGCCTGGTGCATGGCGGCGTAGTCGTCACCTGCGGTGACGCCTTCGATATTGAAGCGGCGGTAGTCGGATTTGAGCGGGCCTTCCGGGCCGAACACCACGCAGCTGGCTACCGTGGCTTCGCCGCTGGAATGGCTGATGTCGTAGCACTCCAGGCGCTGCGGCACTTCATCAAGGCCGAGCACCTGGGCCAGGGCTTCGAAGCGTGCGGCCATGTGCTGGCGGTTGGCCAGGCGCGCGTTGAGCGCCTGTTCGGCGTTGGTCACCGCCAGTTGCTGCCAGCGGGCGCGGGTGCCGCGCACCCGGTGGCTGATGGTCAGCTCGCGGCCGCGCAGGGTCTGCAGTGCCTCACTGATGGCGGCGAAGTCCTCGTGCACCACATTGACGATCAGTTCGCCGGGCAGTTCGCGCTCGGCGTTGCCCAAGTAGTACTGGGACAGGAATGCGGCCATGACTTCGGCCACCTCCTCCTCGATGCCCACCTGGGGGAAGAAGTTCTTGCTGCCCAGCACCCGTCCGCCGCGCACGCTGATCAGGTGCACGCAGGCACCACCGGGGTTGACGAAAGCGGCGACCACATCGACGTCACCTGAGCCGCCTTCCATGTACTGCTGGTCCTGAACCCGGCGCAGCAGGGCGATCTGGTCGCGCAGCTCGGCGGCTTTTTCGAAGTTCAGGGCCATGGCGGCCTTTTCCATCTCGGCGTTGAGCTCGTTGCCCAGCTGCTGGCTGCGGCCTTCGAGGAACATCACCGAGTGGCGGATGTCTTCGGCGTACTCCTGTTCATCGACCAGGCCGACGCAGGGCCCTTTGCAGCGTTTGATCTGGTACTGCAGGCAGGGCCGGGTGCGATTGGCGTAATAGCTGTCCTCGCACTGGCGCACCGAGAACGCCTTTTGCAACAGGCTCAGGCTCTCGCGAATGGCCCCGGCGCTGGGGTACGGCCCAAAATAGCGGCCCTTGGCCTTCTTGGCCCCACGGTGAATGCCCAGGCGTGGGAATTGGCCGTCAGAAAGGAAGACATAAGGGTAGGATTTGTCGTCGCGCAACAAAATGTTGTACGGCGGCCGCCACTCTTTGATCAGGTTCTGCTCGAGCAGCAGCGCCTCGGTCTCGTTGGCGGTAATGGTGGTTTCGACCTGGGCGATACGGCCCACCAGCGCGGCGGTTTTCGGCGCCAGGCCGGTTTTGCGGAAATAGCTGGCCAGGCGCTTCTTGAGGTTCTTGGCTTTGCCCACGTAGAGCAGCCGAGCCTCGGCGTCGAACATCCGGTAGACGCCCGGGCGACCACTGCAGGTCGCCAGGAATGCGCTGGCATCGAAAATTTGGGGCATGAGGGTTACAGGCTTGCGTCGACCATACCGTGGCGAACGGCCAGCAAGGTCAATTCGACGTCGCTGGTGACCGAGAGTTTTTCGAAGATCCGATAACGGTAAGTATTGACGGTCTTGGGCGACAGACACAACTTGTCGGAGATGATCTGCACTTTCTGGCAGCCGACGATCATCAGGGCGATCTGGATTTCTCGCTCCGACAAGGCGTCGAACGGCGAGCCCTGAGGCTGGAACGACTTGAGCGCCAGCTGCTGGGCGATCTGCGGGCTGATGTAGCGCTGGCCGGCGAACGCCAGGCGTATGGCCTGGACCATCTCGTCCAGCCCCGCGCCCTTGGTCAGGTAGCCGGCGGCACCGGCCTGCATCAGGCGCGTGGGGAATGGGTCTTCTTCGCACACGGTGACGGCCACCACTTTGGTGTCCGGGTGGCTACGCAGCAACTTGCGGGTGGCTTCCAGACCACCGATCCCAGGCATCTTCACGTCCATCAGCACGACGTCGGGCTTGAGCTCTCGGGCAAGCTTCAGTGCCGACTCACCCGAATCCGCCTCACCCACCACCTGCAGGCCGTCGATGTCGGCGAGCATGCGTGTAATACCGGTTCGCACCAGATCGTGATCGTCGACCACTAGGACCCTTATCAAGCAGACACCTCGTCAACAGGGCGATTGGATCCCGCCACCTTAACAAAATTTTTCACGACGGACCTAGCGTAAAACTTCTGTCACACCTGACTGGCGCTCATGATGCCGGGGCCACCCTCCCTGGCCATAACTCCCCTCGCCCACCAAGCGCCCGAGCAGATGCCACAACGCCGCCTGGTCAGCGGCCGACAACCGTCGAAAGGCGCCAAGCAAACCGGTTTCATCCGGGGTCAGGCTTTCCAGTGGCGCGGGGGTGCGCACACCGCTCAGTACATAAAGGGCATCCACCCCTTTGGCTGCCAGGGCCGCCAGGTAGTCGACTCGTGGCGTGCGCTCGCCACTTTCGTATTTGCCCTGGGCGTTGGGTTCGACGCCGCCGATATCACCAAACACTCGCTGGGTCATGCCCAGGCGCTCACGCTCTTCCCTCAGGCGCGGACCGAGTCCGTTCATATGACGCTTCTCCTTTGTCCCTTTTCGGGCCTGCTCACTGTCCTGTGTGCAGTTAGACTGCGCGGTCACTATGCCCCTCGTCGGCATCGGTCGCAAGCCAGTATTGGGCCATCAGTCTTGCAGTGAGTTTTCCGGCCCTATCGCCGGCAAGCCGGCTCCCACAGATGGCGGCGAGAGGGCCAGAACAGATCAACTGACGACCCGCTGCATCCGCACAAAGCATTCATCCTCCCCCATCTCGACAAACCCATGGCGCAGGTAGAGCTGCCGCGCTGGGTTGCTCTTGAACACCATCAACCTCAGCAACGGCAAGCGCCGCTGCCTTGCCCATTCGGCCAGTTGCTCCAGCACCCAGCCGCCCACGCCACGCCCACGATGCTCCGGCGACAGGTGCAACTCACGAATGAACAGCGCCTGCCGGTCCTGGCTGAGGCTGCAGAAACCGAGCAGGGTTTCCCCTTCAACGATCAGCCATTGCTCGCGCCACCCCCACGCCTGGTCGAACGCCTCCTCGATCCACAACAGGTCGAACTCTCGGTAATAGGGCAGCATTGCCCGGCGCGTCAGGTCACGGGCGAACGTGCAGTGCCGGTCGCTGGCGGGCTTGAGCTCAAGGGGCATAACACACCGGCGAACTGCCCGGCCCGCGCCGCTCCCATTCCTCTTCGAGCCACGCGGCCAGCACCTGGGCATTGTTGTGCTCGGTATCCTTGCCGGCATAAAGCAGGGTCAGGTCACCCTTGGCCATCAGGTCCAGCAAGGCATACCCGTGCTCGGGATGCGCCGCCAGCTCCTGCCGATAGCGCTGGGAAAATGCGGCGAAATCCACCTCCCCCTGGTGAAACGCCTTGCGCAATTCAGTCGACGGCGCCACCTCGCGCAACCACTGGCCATGCAGCTCATCCTTGCGCTTGTTGCGCGGCCAGAGGCGATCGACCAGCACCCGCTGGCCATCGCCTTGGTCGACCGCGTCATAGACACGTTTGCAGCGAATCATGGGGTTCTCCTGCCTTTACCACTCGTCTTGAGCCTAGGTAATTCATTGACCGGGGTCACGTCCCGGAAACGATTTGTTTCTATGCTGACAGCCTTTGGCACCTTCGCCTGAAGCCACTCGGAGCCACCATGGCAACCCAGTCACTGGCCAGCCAGCCGCTACTGGTCGACCGCGATTCCCGCCCGCAGCTGTCGCACAAACCCGGGCGCGCCACGCTTTTTCTGTTCTTCGGCCTGCTCGTGGCCGGCATCGCCTACACCGCCTGGAGCCTCAAGCAGGACGTCAGTGCCAGCGGCACCGTGATTACCACGGTCACCCCGTTTCTGCTGTTGGGCCTGGCGCTGCTGATCGCCCTGGGCTTCGAATTCGTCAATGGCTTCCACGATACGGCCAATGCCGTGGCCACGGTGATCTACACCCACTCGTTGCCGGCGCCGGTGGCGGTGGTCTGGTCAGGGCTGTGCAACTTTCTGGGTGTGCTGCTTTCCAGCGGGGCAGTGGCGTTCGGCATCATTGCGCTACTACCGGTGGAGCTCATCTTGCAGGTGGGCTCCACGGCGGGGTTCGCCATGGTCTTCGCCTTGCTGTTGGCCGCGATCATCTGGAACCTCGGTACCTGGTGGCTGGGCTTGCCGGCGTCGTCCTCGCACACCTTGATCGGCTCGATCATCGGCGTGGGCGTGGCCAATGCCTTGATGCACGGGCGCGACGGCACCAGCGGGGTGGACTGGAGCCAGGCCAGCAAGGTTGGCTACGCCCTGTTGTTCTCACCGTTGATCGGTTTCGCCTGCGCGGCCCTGCTGCTGCTGGCCCTGCGCGCACTGGTCAAGCGCAAGGAACTGTACCAGGCGCCTGAAGGACGCACGCCCCCCCCTTGGTGGATACGTGGCGTATTGATCCTCACCTGCACCGGTGTTTCCTTTGCCCACGGCTCCAACGACGGGCAAAAGGGCATGGGCCTGATCATGCTGATTCTGGTCGGCACCTTGCCGATGGCCTACGCGCTGAACAAGACCATGCCCAGTGAGCAAGCCTTGCAGTTTTCCGCCGTGGCCGAGGTGACCCGCCAGGCCTTGGTGCGTACCGATCCACGTCCGCTGCCGGGGGACCCGCGCCTGGTGCTGACCGCCTTCATTTCCCAGCCCAAGGCCGACCCGCAGCTGGTCCCTGCCCTCGCGGCCCTGACCGGCATGATCGGCGAAGAAGTCAAAGGCTACGGCTCGCTCAAGCGCATACCGGCCGAAGCCATGGCCAACGTACGCAATGACATGTACCTGACCAGCGAAGCGATTCGTTTGATGGACAAGCACGAGTTGGTCGCCTTCGATGCCGACACGCGCAGCCATGTGCAACTGTTCAAGACCCAACTGGACGACGCCACCCGCTACATCCCGCTGTGGGTCAAAGTGGCCGTGGCCATCGCGCTGGGCCTTGGGACCATGGTCGGCTGGCGGCGCATCGTGGTGACGGTGGGCGAGAAGATCGGCAAGACCCACCTGAGCTATGCCCAGGGCGCTTCGGCTGAAGTGGTGGCGATGTGCACCATTGGTGCGGCGGACATGTTCGGCTTGCCGGTGTCGACCACCCATGTGCTGAGTTCCGGGGTAGCCGGGACCATGGTCGCCAATGGTTCGGGGATTCAGAAGCGGACCTTGATCAACCTGTTGATGGCCTGGGTGCTGACCTTGCCGGCCGCGATGCTGCTGGCGGGGAGCCTGTACTGGCTGCTGAACCAGATTTTCTAGGCTGCAAATGAAAAACCTGTGGGAGCGGGCTTGCCCCGCGAATGCGATGGTGAATCCACTGCAGCATTCGCGGGGCAAGCCCGCTCCCACAGGTTCAGTGTCGCCTGATCAACCCGGGACTTTCAGGCCACGCTGCACCGCCGGTCGTTCGAGGAACACCGCCAGCACCCGCTGCACTTCCTTATATTCATCGAACCCCACCAACTCCCGCGCGTTATAGCGCTCCACCAGGTTGCGCACCCAAGGGAAGATGGCGATGTCGGCAATGCTGTATTCGTCGACCATCCACGCTCTACCCTTCAAGTGTCGATCCAGCACACCCAACAAGCGCTTCGACTCGTTGACGTAACGATCACGCGGGCGCTTGTCTTCATATTCCTTACCCGCGAAGAAGTGGAAGAACCCGACCTGCCCGAACATCGGCCCGATGCCGCCCATCTGGAACATCAGCCACTGGATCGTCTGGTAGCGGGTGGCCGGATCCTGGCTGAGCAGTTGCCCGCTCTTCTCGGCCAGGTACTGCAGAATCGCGCCCGACTCGAACAGCGGCAGTGGCTTGCCGCCCGGCCCATCGGGGTCGAGAATCGCCGGGATCTTGTTGTTGGCGCTGAGCGAGATGAATTCCGCGCTCAGCTGGTCATCGTTGTCGAAGCTGATCTTGTGCGGCTCATAGGCCAGGCCGATCTCCTCGAGCATGATCGACACCTTGACGCCATTGGGCGTGGGCAACGAATACAGCTGCAGGCGCTCGGGGTGTTTCGCCGGCCATTTGCGGGTGATGGGGAATGCGCTGAGATCGATCATGGTCAACCTGTGCCAGGGATTGGGAAGTTGTCACTCTAGTGACATCCCGCACGGCTGACCATCACCTGCCTGTCGTCAGCTCGCCTGGCCATGCGCCTTGAGCTTGAGCTTTTCGGTATCGACACGCACGAACACCGAGTCGGCGCTGACGGTGAGCACATCGCCTGCCCAGACCTCGCAGAGCACGCGGGTCTTGCGCCCCACCTCGCCTTCGACGCGTGCCTTGAGCAGCAGCTCGACACCCATTGGCGTGGGCTTGAGGTAGTTCAGGCCCAGGCTGCCGGTGACGCAGTCGATACGCGGCAGGCTGCCGGGCTCACGGCCCTCGGCGCGGTAATGGTAGGCCATGGCCGTCCAGTTGGAGTGGCAATCGACCAGCATCGCCAAGAGGCCGCCATAGACCAGGCCGGGCCAGCCGATGAAGGTGCTGTCGGGGGAGTGCCGGCTCAGCAGGTGGATGCCATCGGCGTCCCAGTGGCTTTGCAGGTGCAGACCGGAGGGATGGGAGCAGCCGCAGCCGTAACAGGTGCCTTCGGGGGCAGCAAGGGCCTGGAGGGAGAGAGTGTGCTCGTTCATGCGCTTCCTGTGCTTGTTGGAGTGGGAAGAGGTGCGAGCTGCGATGGTAGCGCCGTGCTGGGTCAGCGCCAACCGGAATGCTGGGGGCGCTTTGCGCCCCTTTCGCGACACAAGGCCACGCCTACGGAAACACGCGATCTCTGTAGGAGCGGCCTTGTGTCGCGAAAGGGGTGCGAAGCACCCCCAAACTATCAGGCGGTCTGCACCAGCACCTTCTCGCGCCGCTGGGTCAGCGACACCAGCAAGATGAACAACGTGACCCCAGCCGTCATCAACGTTTCGTAACGGTAGGCATCACTGAACAACATGTAGCCCAACACCATCACGATGGTGCCGATCACCAGCCACGTCAGCCACGGGAACAGCCACATCTTCAGCTCGAGCGGCCGCCCTTCGCGATCGGCACGGGCACGCATGCGCAGCTGCGACACGGCGATTACCAGATACACCAGCAAGGCGATGGCGCCGGTGGTGGACAACAGGAAGCCAAACACCTTGCCGGGGAACACATAGTTGACGAAGCAGCCGGCGAAGCCTGCCAGGGTCGAGAGGATGACCGCCACGGTCGGTACGCCCGCGCCGGAAATACGCTTGGTCATGCTCAGCGCCTGGCCGCGAGCGCCCAGGGAATACAGCATCCGCGAAGCCGTGTAGAGGCCTGAGTTCATGCAACTGGTCACGGCCACCAGCACCACCAGGTCGACCAGCAGCTTGGCGCCTGGCACGTTGAGCACTTCCAGCACCCGCTGGAACGAACCCACCGCCTTGAGGGCCGGGTCATTCCAGGCTACCAGCGACACCACCAGGAAGATCGACGCCAGATAGAAGATCGCGATGCGGTACACCACCAGGTTGGTGGCGCGGCGGATCTTGTCTTTCGGGTTGGCGGTTTCATCGGCCGCGATGGTCACGATCTCCGCGCCGAAGAACGAGAAGATGGTGATCAGCACGCCACCGAGCACGGTGCCGAAACCGTTGGGCATGAACCCGCCGTTATCCCACAGGCGGCTCACGCCAGACACCTCGGCCAGCGGCCAGAAACCGAATACGGCCAGGCTGCAGACCCCGATGAAGGCGATGATGGCGATCACCTTGACCAGGGCGAACCAGTACTCGAACGCTCCGAAGTTCTTCACGCTGACCAGGTTGGTGCCCGACAGCAGGAACATGATCAGGAAGGCGAACAGCCAGGACGGCACGCCGGGGAAGTAGGCGTGCAGGATATCCGCACCGGCGATGGCCTCGACCGGGATGATCAGTACCCAGAACCACCAGTACAGCCAGCCGATGGTAAAGCCTGCCCAAGGGCCGATGGCTTCGGAGGCATAGGTGGAGAACGAGCCGCTGTTGGGGTTGGCGATGGCCATCTCGCCAAGCATACGCATCACCAGCAGCACCAGCAGGCCGGTCATGGCGTAGGAAATGAGAATGGCTGGGCCAGCGGTGGCAATGGCGTTGGAAGAGCCAATGAACAGGCCGGCACCGATGATGCCGGCAATGGAAATCATGGACACCTGACGCGACGTCAGGCCGTGCTGCAGGGAGCGCTGTTTCTTGTTGTCTAGCGAAGCCATGGAGAACCCTCGAATGGGTCGGCCGCCACACGGACGGCTGAAAAAGTTGAAGCAGAATTCTTGTAGGTGTGTTGCTCTTTTTTCTTGTTCTGAAGTTGCCGGCCGTGCACTTACCTCCTCTTCGCATCACCGGTTGTAATCGTTGATCCAGGTCAGTATTAATCTATAGGCGCGGGTCAACAAACGACCTTTTCGAAGCACATGATTCCATTTGGGAATGAACTTCTTCCTTTTTTGCTCGGTAAACCCTTGCCATGTCAAAACGCCTGATGCCCTCGACCACCGCCTTGCAGTGCTTCGAAGCCGCCGCACGCCACCTGAGCTTCACCCGTGCAGCACACGAGCTGCACCTGACCCAGAGCGCCGTCAGCAAGCAGGTCGCGCAACTGGAGGAGATGCTTTCGCACTCCCTGTTCCAGCGCATTCGCCGGCGCCTGCACCTCACCCCCGCCGGCGCCCTGTACCTGACCGAGGTGAACAAGATCCTGACCCAGATCGACATCTCCAGCCGCTACATCCTCAGCTACGGCGACGAGACAGAAGTGCTGCGCATCGCCACCCAGCCGACGTTCGGCGCACGCTGGCTGGTGCCCAGGCTCAAGGGTTTCGGTGATCGCCACCCACGCATTCACCTGGACATTCGCAACGAACTGGAGCCGTTCGACCTGGTACAGGCCAAGGCCGATATCGCTTTTTTCTTCGGTCAGGGCACCTGGCCGGGGGCGACCTGCATCGAGTTGTTCAGCGAGGAGGTGGTGCCGGTGTGCGCCCCGCAGCTGAAGGCCGCGCACCGTTTCGACAGCGCCGGGGCGCTTACCGAGCACCGCCTGCTGCAGTGCGCCTCGCGGCCGGAAGCCTGGCACGAATGGTTTCTGGGTTTGGGGCTGCACAGCCAGAACAGCTACCACGGGCCCCGCTTCGACACGTTCTACCTGTGCATTCGTGCAGCCATTGCCGGTTGCGGCATTGCCCTGATTCCGCGCTACCTGGTGGCCGAGGAGCTGAGCGAAGGCAAGCTGGTGGTGGCCTGGGACCACCCGGTGGCGAGCAATGGACGGCACTTCATCGCCCATGCCGAACATGCGGCGGAGGTGCCGAAGATCAGGGCTTTCGTGCAGTGGATTCGCGAGCGGGTGGCCGAGGGCGATTGAGCGCGTCTGCACTGGCCTCTTCGCGGGGCAAGCCCGCTCCCACAAGAATCACCACCGAAGCTGAAAGCTGTGCAGTAATTTGTGGGAGCGGGCTTGTCCCGCGAAGAGGCCGGCACTGAAAGATCAAGAATCCAGGGAATGATCGCAATCAAATAATTCGTTTGCGGAATAATACCCGGGCGCGCTTCGATATTAAAAAATCGAACAAGGTCTGCGTGCCCCATGAACCAGGAAAGTATCAGTCAATCCATTGCCATCGTTCACCCGATCACACTTTCCCATGGCCGTAACGCCGAAGTCTGGGATACCGACGGCAAACGTTACATCGACTTCGTCGGCGGTATCGGCGTGCTCAACCTGGGCCACTGCAACCCGGCCGTGGTCGAGGCCATTCAGACCCAGGCCACGCGCCTGACCCACTACGCCTTCAACGCCGCCCCTCACGGCCCTTACCTGGCGCTCATGGAACGCCTGTGCGAATTCGTCCCGGTCAGCTATCCGCTGGCCGGCATGCTCACCAACAGTGGCGCGGAAGCGGCGGAAAATGCCCTGAAAGTCGCCCGCGGCGCTACCGGCAAGCGCGCCATCATCGCCTTCGACGGGGGTTTCCATGGCCGCACCCTGGCCACTCTGAACCTCAACGGCAAGGTCGCCCCCTACAAGCAACGGGTCGGCGAACTGCCAGGACCGGTCTACCACCTGCCCTACCCCAGCGCCGACACCGGCGTTACCTGCGAGCAGGCACTCAAGGCCCTGGAGCGGCTGTTCAGCGTCGAACTGGCCGTGGAGGACGTGGCGGCGTTCATCTTCGAGCCGGTGCAGGGCGAAGGCGGCTTTCTCGCCCTCGACCCGACGTTCGCCCAGGCGCTGCGGCGCTTCTGCGACGAGCACGGGATCCTGATCATCATCGACGAGATCCAGTCCGGCTTCGGTCGTACCGGCCAGCGTTTCGCCTTCCCGCGACTGGGAATCGAGCCTGACCTGCTGCTGTTGGCCAAGAGCATCGCGGGCGGCATGCCATTGGGTGCGGTGGTCGGGCGTCAGGCGTTGATGGCGGCCCTGCCCAAGGGTGGCTTGGGTGGCACCTACTCGGGGAATCCGATTGCCTGTGCGGCAGCGCTGGCGAGCCTGGCGCAGATGAGCGACGAGAACCTCGCCACCTGGGGCGAGCGCCAGGAGCAGGCCATCGTCAGCCGCGTGGCGCGCTGGCAAGGCATGTACCCGTGCATCGGCCGGTTGACCGGGGTCGGCGCCATGCGCGGTATCGAGTTCGTCAATGCCGACGGCAGCCCGGCACCGGCACAATTGGCCAAGGTGCTGGAGGCGGCGCGGGCCAAGGGGCTGCTGCTGATGCCCAGCGGCAAGGCGCGGCATATCATCCGCCTGCTGGCACCGCTGACCACCGAAGCCGAAGTGCTCGAGGAAGGCCTGGATATCCTCGAGCAGTGCCTGGCGGAGCTGGGTTGAAGCTTACAGGCCCAGTTCTTCCGGAGTGAGCATGTCGGACTCGAAGGCGATCCAGCCGCCTTCGAGTTCGGCGTGGCCATTGACGATCGGGCCGTAGTAGGTCAGGCCGTTCTCCAGGGTCACGCAGATGTGCGTGGCGGGTTTCTCGGGTGCCGCGAGCGTACCGACGAAATGCACCTTCTTCAGGGTTTCGGTCACCGCTTCGAGGCCGACACGCATGCTGGGATTCTCGGAGGCCTCGATATCGCCGCCACGGTCTTCGGCGCTGATGGTCACGGTGGCGGTGTACGGGTACTTGGTGCTCAAGCGGGGTTACCTCAGGTATTAGATGCTGGCTTGCGGGCGCGTAGAGTACGGCAGCCGTGCTCAGTTGTCTCTACTGGCCTGCCATAACCACATGGCCTCCCCCGCCCCGATCTGGTAGGGTGCCCGCCGATGCACGCCACACCACACGAGGACACCGAGTGAGCGCCGAAGAACCCCTGATCGCCGACCTGTTCGAGGTCGACAAACGCCTGACCCTCAAGCCCGTCGTGGACTTCAACAGCTACCTGCGCAATGCCTTCGGCGAAGGCCCGTGCCGCTGCCACCGCTGTGCCGAGGGCGGCGACGAAAGCGCCTACAGCCACTCGCACAACTTCGCCTTCGAAGGCCGCACGTGGAATCGCCGCTTCGCCAGCACCGCCGGCAGCGACGTGGCCCAGGTACTGAAAAAGGCCTGGCTGTCGTACACCAAGGCCGAACTGACCCTGGCCGGCGCCCTTGACCTGACCACGCTCAAGACCTTCACCGAAGCCGCCCTGCACGAGCGCCTGCTGGCCCTGCTGGCGGCCAGCGGCCTTGCCCGCGAAGTCGAAGGCCAATGGCTGCTGCAAGCCCAGGCCGACTGACGGCCCGGCGGTAAAGCAGGATTCTCCCGCTCTGCTACCTTGGGAGAATCCGCATCGCCGCAGGTAGTCCGTCATGGCCCGTACAACGCCCATCGAGCTGTACCGCAATATCGGCATCGTCGCCCACGTGGACGCCGGCAAGACCACGACCACCGAGCGCATCCTCTTCTACACCGGGGTCAACCACAAGATGGGCGAGGTGCACGACGGCGCCGCGACCATGGACTGGATGGCCCAGGAGCAGGAGCGCGGCATCACCATCACCTCGGCGGCGACCACGGCCTTCTGGCAAGGCTCGACCAAGCAGTATGCCGACAAATACCGCTTCAACATCATCGACACCCCCGGCCACGTCGACTTCACCATCGAAGTGGAGCGCTCGCTGCGCGTGCTCGATGGCGCGGTGGTGGTGTTCAGCGGCGCCGACGGGGTCGAGCCGCAGTCCGAGACCGTCTGGCGTCAGGCCAACAAGTACCATGTGCCACGGCTGGCCTACATCAACAAGATGGACCGCCAGGGCGCCGACTTCCTGCGCGTGGTCAAGCAGATCGACAAACGCCTCGGGCACCACCCGGTCCCGATCCAGCTGGCCATTGGCAGCGAGGAAAACTTCATCGGCCAGATCGACCTGGTGAAGATGAAGGCCATCTACTGGAACGAGGACGACCACGGCACCAGCTACCGCGAAGAACAGATTCCCGCCGAGCTCAAGGCGCTCGCCGACGAATGGCGCGCGCACATGATCGAAGCCGCGGCCGAGGCCAATGACGAACTGACCATGAAGTTTCTCGACGGCGAGGAACTGAGCATCGACGAGATCAAGGCCGCCCTGCGCCAGCGCACCATTGCCAACGAGATCGTGCCGACCATCCTCGGCTCGTCGTTCAAGAACAAGGGCGTGCCGCTGATGCTCGATGCCGTCATCGACTACCTGCCCGCGCCGTCGGAGATCCCGGCGATCAAGGGCACCGACCCCGACAACGAAGAGAAACACCTGGAACGCCATGCCGACGACAAGGAGCCGTTCTCGGCCCTGGCCTTCAAGATCGCCACTGACCCGTTCGTCGGCACCCTGACCTTTGCCCGGGTGTATTCCGGCGTACTCAGTTCCGGCAATGCCGTGCTCAATTCGGTCAAGGGCAAGAAGGAACGCATCGGCCGCATGGTGCAGATGCATGCCAACCAGCGCGCCGAGATCAAGGACGTGTGCGCCGGCGATATCGCCGCGCTGATCGGCATGAAGGACGTGACCACCGGCGACACCCTTTGCGATATCGACAAACCGATCATCCTCGAGCGCATGGACTTCCCCGACCCGGTGATTTCCGTGGCAGTGGAGCCCAAGACCAAGGCCGACCAGGAGAAGATGGGCATCGCCCTGGGCAAGCTGGCCCAGGAGGACCCGTCGTTCCGCGTGCGTACCGACGAGGAAACGGCGCAGACCATCATCTCCGGCATGGGCGAGCTGCACCTGGACATCATCGTCGACCGCATGCGCCGCGAGTTCAACGTCGAGGCCAACATCGGCAAGCCCCAGGTGGCCTACCGCGAGAAAATCCGCAACACCTGTGAAATCGAGGGCCGCTTCGTTCGCCAGTCCGGCGGGCGCGGCCAGTACGGCCACTGCTGGATCCGCTTCGCGCCGGGCGATGAGGGCAAGGAAGGCCTGGAGTTCACCAACGAAATCGTCGGCGGCGTGATACCGCGCGAGTACATACCGGCGATCCAGAAGGGCATCGAGGAGCAGATGAAGAACGGCGTGCTGGCCGGCTACCCGCTGATCAATCTGAAGGCGGCGGTGTTCGACGGCTCGTACCACGACGTCGATTCCAACGAAATGGCCTACAAGATCGCTGCCTCCATGGCCACCAAGCAGCTGTCGCAGAAAGGCGGCGCGGTGTTGCTGGAGCCGGTGATGAAGGTCGAGGTGGTAACGCCTGAGGAGTACCAGGGCGATATCATGGGCGACCTGAGCCGGCGCCGCGGCATGATTCAGGATGGCGACGAGACACCTGCCGGCAAGGTTATTCGCGCCGAGGTGCCACTGGGGGAGATGTTCGGCTATGCCACCTCGATGCGTTCGATGACCCAGGGGCGAGCCAGCTACACCATGGAGTTCACCCGTTATGCCGAGGCGCCGGCGAGCATTGCCGATACCATCGTGAAGAAGACTCGCGGCGAGTGATCGAGCGAGAGCTTTGCCCTCGATCGCCGGCAAGCCGGCTCCCACAGGGATCTCCAGTATTGACCCGATCGGCGTGGGAGCCGGCTTGCCGGCGATGGCATCACCACCGATTCAGTGCTGTTCACCCGCCCGCTTCAGCAATTTCTTGCAGCGCTCCGACAGGTGCACCACGCGCAGGGGCTTACCCGCCTTGGCATAACGCTCGCGCAAGGTCTTCAAGGCCGCAATCGCCGAATAGTCGACAAAGCTCAGGTGCTTGCAGTCCAGGGTCACCTTGACCGGGTCGTTCGCCGGGTCGAACTGGTTGAGAAACGCCGTGGTCGAGGCAAAGAACAGCGTGCCGTGCACCTGGTAATGCTTGTTCCCTTCAGCATCCTCATGGCTTTCGGCATACAACTCCCGCGCATGCTGCCAGGCGAAATTGATCGCGGCGATGACAATGCCGAACATCACCGCCGTGGCCAGGTCGGTGAACACCGTCACCACGGTCACCGCAATGATGGCCAGCACATCGCTCACCGGCACCTTGTGCAACACCCGCAAGGACGCCCAGGCGAAGGTCTGCTGGGCCACCACGAACATCACGCCGACCAGTGCCGCCAGCGGAATGCGCTCGATCAGCGGCGACAGGAACAGCACGAACAGCAGGATCATGACGCCGGCGACCACCCCCGACAGCCGGCCACGGCCATTGGAGCTGAGGTTGATCACGGTCTGCCCGATCATCGCGCAGCCACCCATGCCGCCACACAGGCCCGAGACCATGTTGGCCGCGCCCAGGGCCACGCACTCGCGGTCCGGGTAGCCGCGGCTTTCGGTGATTTCGTCGGTGAGGTTGAGGGTCAGCAGGGTTTCCAGTAATCCGACCATGGCCATCAGCACGGCGTAGGGGGCGATGATCTTCAGGGTTTCCAGGGTCCACGGCACATCCGGCAAGGTCAGCGCCGGCAGGCCGCCGGCAATGTGCGCCATGTCGCCGAGGGTGCGGGTCGGCAGACCGAGCAAGTACACCAGCAATCCCACACCCAGGATCGCCACCAGTGCAGGTGGCACGGCACGAGTGAGCTTGGGCAGTACATAGACCACCAGCATGGTCAACGCCACCAGGCCGATCATCAGGTACAGCGGCGCACCGCTGAGCCACTGCTCGCCCTGCTTGAAGTGCTCCAGCTGGGCCAGGGCGATGACGATCGCCAGGCCGTTGACGAAGCCGAGCATCACCGGGTACGGCACCAGACGCACCAGCTTGCCCAGGCGCAGCAGGCCGAACAGGATCATCACCACCCCGCCCAGCAGCACCGTGGCCAGCAGGTACTGCGCGCCGTGCTGCACCACCAGGGCGACGATCACCACTGCCATGGAGCCCGCGGCGCCGGAGATCATGCCCGGTCGGCCGCCGAACAGCGCGGTCAGGGTGCAGATGATGAAAGCGCCATAAAGGCCCATCAGCGGGTTGAGGTGAGCGACCAGGGCGAAGGCGATGCACTCGGGCACCAGGGCGAAAGACGTGGTCAGGCCGGCGAGCACGTCGGCGCGAAGTCGGGCAGGTTTCATGAATGTCCTGTGGCGCAGTCCGGATGGACGGTACGAAAAAACGAAGGAGCGCGATATTACGGATTTTGTCGAACAGCAGCCACCGCCAGCACGATCACACCGGCGCGAAAGGAAAGCTTGTGATCTACACCCGGCACAATCATGGCAAATTTGCCATCATGTTGATTCCACCTGCGGAGATCATGGACATGCCGCTACGCCCTCTTTTCGTTTCCCTGCTGCTGGCCGCAAGCCTGACGGCCCAGGCGGCCACCGAAGTGGTGCCGCTGCAGCACCGCAGCAGTGCCGAACTGTTGCCCGCCGCCCAGTCTTTCATCGGCAAGGACGGCAGCGTCACCGCGTTCGAGAACAAGCTGATCGTCAACGCCAGCCCCGAGCGCATCGACGACTTGCGCACCCTACTGCTGCAACTGGATACCGCCCCCAAGCGCCTGTTGATCAGCGTCGACAACAACGACAGCAACTTTCAGGACGACCGTGGCAATGCCCGGGTCATCCACTACGGCACCAGCAACCGTGAGGGAGGTCTGCAGCAGATCCAGGCCAGCGAAGGCCAGCCGGCGTTGATCCAGGTCGGCCAGAGCATCCCGGTGACCAGCACCAGCACCGACGTTTACGGGCGCATTCAGAGCAACACTGAATACCGCAACGTGACCCAGGGTTTCTACGTCACGCCGAGCTTGAGTGGCGAGACGGTTCGTCTGCAAATAAGCACAAATAACGACAGAATTAGCCGGGAACGTGCCGATGTAGTGAACGTGCAAAGCACCGACACGACAGTCACTGGCAGGCTGGGCGAGTGGATCACCCTGGCAGGCTACAACCAGCAATCCCAAGCCGGGCGGGATGCATCAAGCCGCACCTACAGCACCCAACGGGGTGAAAACATGACGCTGCGTGTCAAAGTCGACCTTTTCGACGGATCCCAGGCAAATCAAGGCCTCGACCAACGGCCTTGAAACTGACCCGCAAGTCGCACTAGACCAAAGATGTAGTAAGCGAAAAAAACCACTACAAAACATTTGACAGGTACTTTTTCCCAAGGGCATGATGGCCTCGCTCCCGCTAATCAGGGGCCCTGGCAAGGGCCTTCGAGGCGTACTCCTCCCACCCCTGGAGGCGCCTCGTGTCTATACGGCCCACAAGGCGGTTCGACGGGATTGCGACTGCAACGACGAAGTTGTCCCGAGGGACGGAAGCGCATCACCGCAGTACTGGCAATCGCGTAGCACCGCAGCAAGGCAACCACGAGCCGACCTGCTGGCGCACACCTTCGCCCGGCCTGCACACCCCTTCCCCTTCGAGCCTTCGCGTTCGCCGCCGCACTCCCCCGGACAGGACAGCCGCCAGCTCCCTGATTCGCTTCGTGAGCATCAACACAATTACCCCAAGATCGATGCGACGAGGTTTATTTCCATGGCACTGACACGCGAACAGCAAATTGCAGCCCTCGAGAAAGACTGGGCCGAAAACCCGCGCTGGAAAGGCGTGACCCGTACCTACACCGCCGCTGATGTCGTTCGCCTGCGTGGCTCTCTGCAGCCGGAGCACACCTTTGCTCGCCAAGGTGCAGAAAAACTGTGGAAGCTGGTCACCGAAGGCGCCCACCCGTCCTTCCGCCCAGAAAAAGATTTCGTCAACTGCATGGGCGCCCTGACCGGCGGCCAGGCAGTACAGCAGGTAAAAGCCGGCATCCAGGCCATCTACCTGTCTGGCTGGCAAGTGGCCGCCGACAACAACTCGGCCGAGTCCATGTACCCTGACCAGTCGCTGTACCCAGTCGACTCGGTACCGACCGTGGTCAAGCGCATCAACAACGCCTTCCGCCGTGCCGACCAGATCCAGTGGAAAGCGGGCAAGAACCCAGGCGACGACGGCTACATCGACTACTTCGCGCCGATCGTGGCCGACGCTGAAGCCGGTTTCGGTGGCGTGCTGAACGCCTACGAGCTGATGAAGAACATGATCGAAGCAGGCGCCGCCGGCGTGCACTTCGAAGACCAGCTGGCTTCGGTGAAGAAGTGCGGCCACATGGGTGGCAAGGTACTGGTACCGACCCAGGAAGCCGTGCAGAAACTGGTTGCAGCACGCCTGGCCGCTGACGTCTCGGGCGTGCCGACCATCATCCTGGCCCGTACCGACGCCAACGCCGCCGACCTGCTGACCAGCGACTGCGATCCTTACGACCAGCCGTTCGTGATCGGCGAACGTACCCGTGAAGGCTTCTACAAGGTGCGCGCCGGCCTCGACCAGGCCATCGCCCGCGGCCTGGCCTACGCGCCATACGCCGACCTGATCTGGTGCGAAACCGCCAAGCCGGACCTGGACGAAGCCCGCCGCTTCGCCGAAGCGATCAAGAAGGAATACCCGGACCAGATCCTGTCGTACAACTGCTCGCCTTCCTTCAACTGGAAGAAGAACCTGGACGACGCCACCATTGCCAAGTTCCAGCGCGAACTGTCGGCCATGGGCTACAAGCACCAGTTCATCACCCTGGCCGGCATCCACAACATGTGGCACGGCATGTTCAACCTGGCGCACGACTACGCCCGCAACGACATGACTGCCTACGTCAAACTGCAGGAACAGGAATTCGCGGACGCTAGCAAAGGCTACACCTTCGTGGCTCACCAGCAGGAAGTGGGTACTGGCTACTTCGACGACATGACCACCGTGATCCAGGGTGGCGCTTCGTCGGTGACTGCACTGACCGGCTCTACCGAGGAAGAGCAGTTCCACTGATAAGCGTGAATTGCTGAAAGCAGGCCCGGGATTCGTGAGGATTCCGGGCTTTTTTTGCCTGCTGTGGCCCTATCGCCGGCAAGCCGGCTCCCACACCGAGCGCATCGACGCGGGAGATCCCTGTGGGAGCCGGCTTGCCGGCGATAGGGCCACAGCAGAATCCAGGATCCGGACTATGCTTGGGGCAGCCCAGCAGCAAGGACCGCCCATGCCTCGTCCAAGCCATCTGCTCATCATCGCCGTCGCAGCCGCCGCCTTCTATATATATGCACTGGCCACCGACAACGCCCTGCTCGGCCTCGTGTCCAAACCTGTTCCGGTGCTGGCCCTGATCGCCTGGATGCTCAGCGCCCCCGCTACACCGTATCGCCGCTGGATCACCATTGGCCTGGGCTTCTCTGTGCTCGGTGACATTCTGCTGGCCATCCCTGCCGACCTGTTCGTATTCGGCCTGGCTGCCTTCCTCTGCGCGCACCTCGCCTACCTGCGCGCCTACTCCAGCCAAACCCGGCGAGCAGCGCTAGCAGCGCTGCTATTGAGCGCCATCACCGGCATCACCCTGCTCGGCGTACTGGCCAGCCACGGCCTCGGTCCGCTGTTGATACCCGTGGCCGTTTACGCACTGGCGATCAGCGCCATGCTCTGGCGCGCGTTGGCCTGCGGCGGCGCCGCTGCGATGGGTGCTTGCCTGTTCGTGTTCTCCGACAGCCTGATCGGCATCGACCGTTTCGTCAGCCCGTTCGCCGCCGCGCCTTACCTGATCATCCTGGCCTACTGGCTCGGCCAATGGGCGATCGCTTCATCCGTTCGCCACGGCTTAGGCGGCAAAGTATTGACCCAGAGCGGTGCACGCGGAATCGAAAACTGCTAGAACAAGAGGCTTTCGCATTTGCAAGTGGGGAATATCGCCAGATGAACTTTGCAAGGTTCAGCAATGGCAAAGTTTCAGATACCAGCTCAAACGATATTAATTATCATTACCAAGTTAGTGTTTCGTTACGCTGAGCAAGAAACATAATTAACAAAACCGTTCGCAATGCCCGAAATTCAAGGCTTTCAGCCAGTTACGAGGGATTTTTATTCTTAATCCTACGAATAAATTTGCGACAGAAATTTTACTTGCACCGGGTTTACCCATAAAATCAGCCCGATTGATTCAGCTGCGACATTTGGTCACTGCACCTGCGACACCACGTCGCCGCTCTACTTATTTCAGACTGCAGAGCTGGGTCTCTGTATAAGGATCTCTAGCATGTCCGATTCGGCAGGACTCATCGCCCACAACTGGGGCTTTGCCATCTTCCTCCTGGGTGTCGTCGGCCTGTGTGCCTTCATGCTCGGCCTCTCCAGCCTGCTCGGTAGCAAGGCCTGGGGCCGCGCCAAGAACGAACCCTTCGAATCCGGCATGCTGCCTACCGGCAGCGCTCGCCTGCGCCTGTCCGCCAAATTCTATCTGGTCGCGATGCTGTTCGTGATCTTCGATATCGAAGCCCTCTTTCTCTTTGCATGGTCTGTGTCCGTCCGCGAAAGCGGCTGGACCGGATTCGTCGAAGCACTCGTTTTCATAGCAATTCTGTTGGCAGGTCTTGTCTACCTATGGCGCGTCGGGGCACTTGATTGGGCTCCCGAAGGTCGCCGCAAGCGGCAAGCGAAGCTGAAACAATGAGGCTTTGGCATGCAATACAATCTCACCAGAATCGATCCGGATGCGCCCAACGAGCAGTACCCGGTCGGTGAACGGGAAACCGTCACCGATCAGCTGCTAGAGGACCAGGTCCACAAGAACATCTACATGGGGAAACTCGAAGATGTGCTGCGTGGTGCGGTCAACTGGGGTCGCAAGAACTCCCTCTGGCCGTACAACTTCGGCCTTTCCTGCTGCTACGTGGAAATGACCACGGCCTTCACGGCGCCCCACGACATCGCCCGCTTCGGCGCCGAAGTCATTCGGGCATCGCCGCGTCAGGCCGACTTCATGGTCATTGCCGGTACCTGCTTCGTCAAAATGGCGCCGATCATCCAGCGCCTGTACGAGCAGATGCTCGAACCGAAGTGGGTCATCTCCATGGGTTCGTGCGCCAACTCCGGCGGCATGTACGACATCTACTCGGTCGTTCAGGGGGTCGACAAGTTCCTCCCCGTGGACGTCTATGTGCCTGGCTGCCCGCCACGCCCTGAGGCTTTCCTGCAAGGCTTGATGCTGCTGCAGGAGTCGATCGGCCAAGAACGACGCCCGCTTTCCTGGGTTGTTGGTGATCAAGGTATTTACCGTGCCGAGATGCCAGCCCAGAAAGACCTGCGTCGTGAGCAGCGCATTGCAGTAACCAACCTGCGCAGCCCCGACGAAGTCTGATCCAGCGACCTGCCGCCCGCTCCCCAAGGAGCCGGCGGCCTGGCTTCATTCTTAACGTTGACCCAAAGCGACCGAGACCATGACAGCGGACAACGCTATTTTTATTCCGCCCTACAAGGCTGACGACCAGGATGTGGTCGTCGAACTGCACAACCGTTTTGGCGCCGAAGCATTCGTCGCCCAGGAAACCCGCACCGGCATGCCCGTGCTGTGGGTCAAGCGCGCCCAGCTCAAAGAGGTGCTCAGCTTCCTGCGCGGTGTCACCAAGCCCTACAGCATGCTGTACGACCTGCACGGTGTCGACGAGCGCCTGCGCACCCAGCGCCGTGGCCTGCCCGCCGCCGATTTCAGCGTGTTCTACCACCTGCTGTCGGTCGAACGTAACAGCGACGTGATGATCAAGGTGTCGCTCAGCGAAGGCGACCTGAACCTGCCGACCGTGACCGGCATCTGGCCAAACGCCAACTGGTACGAGCGCGAAGTCTGGGACATGTTCGGCATCGACTTTGCCGGCCACCCACACCTGAGCCGCATCATGATGCCGCCCACCTGGGAAGGTCACCCGCTGCGCAAGGACTACCCAGCCCGTGCCACCGAGTTCGACCCCTACAGCCTGACCCTGGCCAAGCAGCAGCTTGAAGAGGAATCAGCACGCTTCAACCCGGAAGCCTGGGGCATGAAGCGTCAGGGCGCCAACGAGGACTACATGTTCCTCAACCTCGGCCCGAACCACCCGTCGGCCCACGGTGCCTTCCGTATCGTCCTGCAGCTGGACGGTGAAGAGATCGTCGACTGCGTCCCGGACATCGGTTACCACCACCGTGGCGCCGAGAAGATGGCCGAGCGTCAGTCCTGGCACAGCTTCATCCCCTACACCGACCGTATCGACTACCTCGGCGGGGTGATGAACAACCTGCCGTACGTACTGGCCGTCGAGAAGCTGGCGGGCATCAAGGTGCCGCAGAAGGTCGACGTGATTCGCATCATGCTGGCCGAGTTCTTCCGGATCACCAGCCACCTGCTGTTCCTGGGTACCTACATCCAGGACGTGGGCGCCATGACCCCGGTGTTCTTCACCTTCACCGACCGTCAGCGCGCCTACACCGTGATCGAGGCGATCACCGGTTTCCGCCTGCACCCGGCCTGGTACCGCATCGGTGGCGTCGCCCACGACCTGCCGCGCGGCTGGGACAAGCTGGTCAAGGACTTCGTCGATTGGCTGCCAAAGCGCCTGGACGAATACACCAAGGCCGCCCTGCAGAACAGCATCCTCAAGGGCCGTACCATCGGCGTTGCCGCGTACAACACCAAGGAAGCGCTGGAATGGGGCACCACCGGTGCCGGCCTGCGTTCCACCGGTTGCGACTTCGACCTGCGTAAAGCACGCCCCTACTCCGGCTACGAGAACTTCGAGTTCGAAGTACCGCTGGCCCACAACGGCGATGCCTACGATCGCTGCATGGTCCGTGTCGAGGAGATGCGCCAGAGTATCCGCATCATCGACCAGTGCCTGCGCAACATGCCGGAAGGCCCGTACAAGGCGGATCACCCGCTGACCACGCCGCCGCCGAAAGAGCGCACCCTGCAGCACATCGAAACCTTGATCACGCACTTCCTGCAAGTCTCGTGGGGCCCGGTCATGCCGGCCAACGAGTCGTTCCAGATGATCGAGGCGACCAAGGGCATCAACAGTTACTACCTGACGAGCGATGGCGGCACCATGAGCTACCGCACCCGGATCCGTACCCCGAGCTACCCGCACCTGCAGCAGATCCCTTCGGTGATCAAAGGCAGCATGGTCGCCGACCTCATTGCGTACCTGGGCAGTATCGACTTCGTTATGGCTGACGTGGACCGCTAAGCATGAACAGCACGCTTATCCAGACTGACCGTTTCGCCCTGAGCGAAACCGAGCGCTCGGCCATCGAGCACGAGATGCATCACTACGAGGACCCGCGCGCGGCGTCCATCGAAGCCCTGAAGATCGTCCAGAAGGAACGTGGCTGGGTGCCGGACGGCGCCATTCACGCCATCGGTGAAGTGCTGGGCATCCCGGCCAGCGACGTCGAGGGCGTGGCCACCTTCTACAGCCAGATCTTCCGCCAGCCGGTCGGCCGTCACATCATCCGCGTGTGCGACAGCATGGTCTGCTACATCGGCGGCCATGAGTCGGTCGTCAGCCAGATCCAGAGCGAACTGGGCATTGGCCTGGGCCAGACCACCCCGGACGGCCGCTTCACCCTGCTGCCGGTGTGCTGCCTGGGCAATTGCGACAAGGCCCCGGCGCTGATGATCGACGACGACACCTTTGGCGACGTGCAGCCTGCCGGCGTCACCAAGCTGCTGGAGGGTTACGTATGACCATCACTTCCTTCGGCCCGGCCAACCGCATCGCGCGTTCGGCCGAAACCCACCCGCTGACCTGGCGCCTGCGTGACGACGGCGAGCCGGTCTGGCTTGCCGAATACGAGTCCAAGAACGGCTACGCCGCCGCCCGCAAGGCGCTGGCGCAGATGTCGCAGGACGACATCGTCCAGGCCGTCAAGGACTCCGGCCTCAAGGGGCGTGGCGGCGCGGGCTTCCCCACGGGTGTGAAGTGGGGCCTGATGCCCAAAGACGAATCCATGAACATCCGCTACCTGCTGTGCAACGCGGACGAAATGGAACCGAACACCTGGAAGGACCGCATGCTGATGGAGCAACAGCCCCATCTGCTGGTCGAGGGCATGCTGATCAGCGCCCGCGCCCTGAAGGCCTACCGTGGCTACATCTTCCTGCGTGGCGAATACACCACCGCGGCGAAGAACCTCAACCGCGCCATCGACGAAGCCAAGGCCGCGGGCCTGCTGGGCAAGAACATTCTGGGCAGCGGTTTCGACTTCGAGCTGTTCGTGCACACCGGTGCCGGCCGTTACATCTGCGGTGAAGAAACCGCACTGATCAACTCGCTGGAAGGCCGCCGCGCCAACCCGCGCTCCAAGCCGCCCTTCCCTGCCGCCGTGGGCGTGTGGGGCAAGCCGACGTGCGTGAACAACGTCGAGACCTTGTGCAACGTGCCGGCCATCGTCGCCAACGGCAACGACTGGTACAAGTCGCTGGCCCGCGAAGGCAGCGAAGACCACGGCACCAAGCTGATGGGCTTCTCCGGCAAGGTGAAGAACCCTGGCCTGTGGGAGCTGCCGTTCGGCGTCACCGCCCGCGAGCTGTTCGAAGACTACGCCGGCGGCATGCGCGATGGCTTCAAGCTCAAGTGCTGGCAGCCAGGCGGCGCCGGTACCGGCTTCCTGCTGCCCGAGCACCTCGACGCACAGATGTACGCCGGTGGCATCGCCAAGGTCGGCACCCGTATGGGTACGGGCCTGGCCATGGCGGTCGACGACAGCGTCAACATGGTCTCGCTGCTGCGCAACATGGAAGAATTCTTCGCCCGCGAATCGTGTGGCTGGTGCACCCCCTGCCGTGACGGCCTGCCGTGGAGCGTGAAGATGCTGCGCGCACTGGAGCAAGGCCAGGGCCGCGCCGAAGACATCGAGACCCTGCTGGGTCTGGTCAACTTCCTCGGCCCAGGCCGGACCTTCTGTGCTCACGCACCGGGTGCCGTCGAGCCGTTGGGCAGTGCCATCAAATACTTCCGGTCCGAGTTCGAGGCCGGTGTCGCTCCCGCTAGCGCGGCCGACACCCTGCGCCCGAACCTGGCCAAGCCGATCGTGGTCGGCGCATAACAAGATGAGATGCGGGTGGTCCGTGCCACCCGCCAGCCTGCAGGCCGGCCCGAACGATTCGTGGCGGGCCGCAGGCTCACCGATTTCCATTAGCCACGCCCGCTCACGCGGGCCAACGAAGAACTTTGAACAATGGCCACTATCCACGTAGACGGCAAAGCGCTCGAAGTCAACGGTGCAGACAACCTGTTACAGGCGTGTCTGTCGCTCGGCCTCGACATCCCTTATTTCTGCTGGCACCCGGCGCTTGGTAGCGTTGGCGCCTGCCGGCAGTGTGCAGTCAAGCAGTACACCGACGAGAACGACACCCGTGGTCGTATCGTCATGTCCTGCATGACCCCTGCCTCCGACGGCACCTGGATTTCCATCGACGATGACGAGTCCAAGGCGTTCCGCGCCAGCGTCGTCGAATGGCTGATGACCAACCACCCGCACGACTGCCCCGTGTGCGAGGAAGGCGGTCACTGCCACCTGCAGGACATGACGGTAATGACCGGCCACAACGAGCGCCGCTACCGTTTCACCAAGCGTACCCACCAGAACCAGGACCTCGGCCCGTTCATCGCCCACGAGATGAACCGCTGCATCGCCTGCTACCGCTGCGTGCGCTACTACAAGGACTACGCCGGTGGTACCGACCTGGGCGTATACGGTGCCCACGACAACGTGTACTTCGGCCGCGTTGAAGACGGCGTGCTGGAGAGCGAGTTCTCCGGCAACCTGACCGAGGTCTGCCCGACCGGCGTGTTCACCGACAAGACCCACTCCGAGCGCTACAACCGCAAGTGGGACATGCAGTTCGCCCCGAGCATCTGCCACGGTTGCTCCAGCGGCTGCAACATCAGCCCGGGCGAGCGCTACGGCGAACTGCGCCGGATCGAGAACCGCTTCAACGGCTCGGTCAACCAGTACTTCCTGTGCGACCGTGGCCGCTTCGGCTACGGCTACGTCAACCGCACCGATCGCCCACGCCAGCCGTTCCTCGCCGATGGCACCAAGCTGAGCCTGGACGGCGCCCTGGACAAGGCCGCCGACCTGCTGCGCGGTCGCACCATCGTCGGTATCGGCTCGCCGCGCGCCAGCCTGGAAAGCAACTACGGCCTGCGTGAACTGGTCGGTGCCGACTACTTCTACTCCGGTATGGAAGCCGGCGAACTGGCCCGCGTGCGCCTGGCCCTGAACGTGCTGAACAACAGCCCGCTGCCTGTGCCGACCCTGCGCGACATCGAAGACCACGACGCCGTGTTCGTGCTCGGTGAAGACCTGACCCAGACCGCTGCCCGCGTCGCCCTGGCCGTGCGCCAGGCCACCAAAGGCAAGGCCGAAGCCATGGCCGAGGCCATGAAAGTGCAGCCATGGCTCGACGCCGCGGTGAAGAACATCGGCCAGCACGCGCTGTACCCGCTGTTCATCGCTTCGCTGGCTGAAACCAAGCTGGACGACGTTGCCGAAGAATGCGTGCACGCAGCACCTGCGGACCTTGCCCGCATCGGTTTCGCCGTGGCCCACGCCATCGACCCGAGCGCGCCAGCAGTGGCCGGCCTGGACCAGGAAGCACAAGCCCTGGCCCAACGCATCGCCGACGCCCTGGTCGCTGCCAAGCGCCCACTGGTCATCGCCGGTACTTCCCTGGCCGACCCCGCCCTGATCGAAGCCGCCGCCAACATCGCCAAGGCCCTGAAGCTGCGCGAGAAGAACGGTTCGCTGAGCCTGGTCGTACCTGAGGCCAACAGCCTGGGCCTGGCCATGATGGGTGGCGAGTCCGTCGATGCCGCACTGGATGCGGTCATAAGCGGCAAGGCCGATGCCATCGTGGTACTGGAAAACGACCTGTACGCCCGCGTACCGGCCGCCAAGGTCGACGCGGCCCTGGCTGCAGCCAAGGTGGTGATCGTTGCCGACCACTCCAAGACGGCGACCCTCGACCGCGCCCACCTGGTGCTGCCAGCCGCCTCCTTCGCCGAAGGCGACGGCACCCTGGTCAGCCAGGAAGGCCGTGCCCAGCGCTTCTTCCAGGTGTTCGACCCGCAGTACCTGGACAGCAGCATCCTGATCCACGAAGGCTGGCGCTGGATGCACGCCCTGCGTGCCACCCTGCTGAACAAGCCGGTCGACTGGACCCAGCTGGATCACGTCACCAGCGCCTGCGCCGAAGCCGCGCCGCAACTGGCCGGCATCGTTGGCGCAGCGCCTTCCGCCGCGTTCCGCATCAAGGGCATGAAACTGGCCCGTGAGCCGCTGCGCTACTCCGGCCGTACCGCCATGCGCGCCAACATCAGCGTGCACGAGCCGCGTACCCCGCAAGACAAGGACACCGCGTTCGCCTTCTCCATGGAAGGCTACTCGGGCTCCGTCGAGCCGCGCCAGCAGGTGCCGTTCGCCTGGTCGCCGGGCTGGAACTCGCCGCAAGCCTGGAACAAGTTCCAGGACGAGGTCGGTGGCCACCTGCGTGCCGGTGACCCAGGCGTGCGCCTGATCGAATCGCAAGGCGATCGCCTGAACTGGTTCAACGCCATTCCGGGTGCCTTCAACCCGGCCCGTGGCAGCTGGACCGCGGTACCGTTCTTCCACCTGTTCGGCAGCGAAGAAAGCTCCTCGCGCGCCGCGCCGGTACAAGAGCGCATTCCGGCCGCCTACGTGGCCCTGGCCAAGTCCGAAGCCGACCGCCTGGGCGTCAACGAAGGCGCCCTGCTGAGCTTGAACGTCGCCGGTGTGTCGCTGCGCCTGCCGCTGCGTATCAATGAAGAACTGGGCGCTGGCCTGGTTGCGCTGCCGAAAGGCCTGGCTGGCATTCCGCCTGCCATCTTCGGTGCATCCGTCGAAGGTCTGCAGGAGGCAGCACAATGAGCTGGTTCACCCCCGAAGTGATCGATGTGATCCTCACCGTGGTCCGGGCCATCGTGGTCCTGCTCGCGGTGGTGGTCTGCGGCGCGCTGCTCAGCTTCGTCGAGCGCCGCCTGCTGGGCTGGTGGCAGGACCGTTACGGTCCGAACCGTGTCGGCCCGTTCGGCATGTTCCAGATCGCCGCCGACATGCTGAAGATGTTCTTCAAGGAAGACTGGAACCCACCCTTCGTCGACCGCATGATCTTCACCCTGGCGCCGGTCGTGGCCATGAGTGCCCTGCTGATCGCCTTCAGCATCATCCCGATCACCCCGCTGTGGGGCGTCGCCGACCTGAACATCGGTCTGCTGTTCTTCTTCGCCATGGCGGGGCTTTCGGTGTACGCCGTACTGTTCGCCGGTTGGTCGTCGAACAACAAGTACGCCCTGCTCGGCAGCCTGCGGGCTTCGGCACAGACCGTGTCGTACGAAGTGTTCCTGGGCCTGGCGCTGATGGGCGTGGTGGTGCAGGTGGGCTCGTTCAACATGCGCGACATCGTTGAATACCAGGCACAGAACCTGTGGTTCATCATTCCGCAGTTCTTCGGCTTCTGCACCTTCTTCATCGCTG
This sequence comes from Pseudomonas sp. NPDC089395, assembly GCF_044749525.1. Taxonomy (NCBI): domain Bacteria; kingdom Pseudomonadati; phylum Pseudomonadota; class Gammaproteobacteria; order Pseudomonadales; family Pseudomonadaceae; genus Pseudomonas; species Pseudomonas sp. NPDC089395. The sequence continues at coordinate 32,200 of NZ_JBIVID010000003.1, read as the reverse complement.
GCGTCGCCGTGACTCACCGTCACCCGTTCGACCAGCCGGAAGCGGAACAGGAACTGGCCGACGGCTACCACATCGAGTATGCCGGCATGAAATGGGGCATGTTCTTCGTCGGTGAGTACATCGGCATCATCCTCATCTCGGCGCTGCTGGTGACCCTGTTCTTCGGTGGCTGGCACGGTCCGTTCGGCCTGCTGCCTCAGGTACCGTTCCTGTGGTTCGCGCTGAAGACCGCGTTCTTCATCATGCTGTTCATCCTGCTGCGCGCCTCGATCCCGCGCCCACGCTATGACCAGGTGATGGACTTCAGCTGGAAGTTCTGCCTGCCGCTGACCCTGATCAATTTGCTGGTGACCGCTGCGCTCGTGCTCTACAACACGCCAGCCGTCGCGGCCCAGTGAGGATTTGACCCATGTTCAAGTATATCGGCGACATCGTTAAGGGCACCGGCACCCAGCTGCGCAGCCTGGCAATGGTGTTCTCCCACGGGTTCCGCAAGCGCGACACCCTGCAGTACCCCGAAGAGCCCGTGTACCTGCCGCCGCGCTACCGCGGCCGCATCGTCCTCACCCGCGACCCCGATGGCGAGGAGCGCTGCGTAGCGTGCAACCTCTGCGCGGTGGCCTGCCCGGTTGGCTGCATCTCGCTGCAGAAGGCCGAGACCGAGGACGGTCGTTGGTACCCGGAGTTCTTCCGCATCAACTTCTCGCGTTGCATTTTCTGCGGCCTGTGTGAAGAAGCGTGCCCGACCACCGCGATCCAGCTGACGCCGGATTTCGAAATGGCCGAGTTCAAGCGTCAGGACCTGGTGTACGAGAAAGAAGATCTGCTGATCTCCGGCCCCGGCAAGAACCCTGACTACAACTTCTACCGTGTTGCGGGTATGGCGATCGCTGGCAAGCCGAAGGGCTCTGCACAGAACGAAGCCGAGCCGATCAACGTGAAGAGCTTGCTCCCATAAGGACAGAAAGATGGAATTCGCTTTCTACTTCGCATCCGGGATCGCCGTGGTTTCCACCCTTCGGGTGGTAACCGGCACCAACCCTGTGCACGCCCTGCTCTACCTGATCATTTCGCTGATCTCCGTGGCCATGATCTTCTTCGCCCTGGGTGCGCCGTTCGCCGGCGCCCTGGAAGTGATCGCCTACGCCGGCGCCATCATGGTGCTGTTCGTGTTCGTGGTGATGATGCTCAACCTCGGGCCGGCTTCGGTCGCCCAGGAACGGGGCTGGCTCAAGCCCGGTATCTGGGCCGGGCCGGTGATCCTCGGCGCGCTGCTGCTGCTGGAGCTGTTGTATGTGCTGTTCGTCGCCCCGAGCGGCGCGGGCATCAGCGGTACCACCGTGGACGCCAAGGCCGTGGGCGTCAGCCTGTTCGGCCCTTACCTGCTGGTGGTCGAACTGGCTTCGATGCTGCTGCTTGCCGCGGCCGTCACCGCCTTCCACCTGGGCCGCAACGAGGCGAAGGAGTAAATCATGGGTGCTATCCCTCTCGAGCATGGTCTGGCGGTCGCCGGCATCCTGTTCTGCTTAGGTCTGGTTGGCTTGATGGTCCGCCGCAACATCCTCTTCGTGCTCATGAGCCTGGAAGTCATGATGAACGCCTCTGCCCTGGCGTTCATCGTCGCCGGTGCCCGTTGGGTCCAACCCGACGGCCAGGTGATGTTCATTCTGGTGATCAGCCTGGCAGCCGCCGAGGCCAGTATTGGCCTGGCAATCCTGCTGCAGCTGTATCGCCGCTTCCACACTCTCGACATCGATGCTGCCAGTGAGATGCGCGGATGAACCTTATCTTCCTGACTTTCGTCTTCCCCCTGATCGGCTTCCTGCTGCTGTCGTTCTCGCGCGGGCGGTTCTCGGAGAACCTGTCCGCGCTGATCGGCGTCGGTTCGGTCGGCCTTTCGGCGGCCGTGGCCGCCTACGTGATCTGGCAGTTCAACGTCGCCCCGCCTGAAGGCGGCGCGTACAGCCAGCTGCTGTGGCAGTGGATGTCGGTGGACGGCTTCGCGCCGAACTTCACCCTGTACGTGGATGGCCTGTCGGTCACCATGCTCGGTGTGGTGACCGGTGTCGGCTTCCTGATCCACCTGTTCGCTTCCTGGTACATGCGTGGCGAAGCGGGTTACTCGCGCTTCTTCGCGTACACCAACCTGTTCATCGCCAGCATGCTGTTCCTGGTGCTGGGCGACAACCTGCTGTTCATCTACTTCGGTTGGGAAGGCGTGGGCCTGTGCTCGTACCTGTTGATCGGTTTCTACTACAGCAACCGCAACAACGGTAACGCCGCACTCAAGGCCTTCATCGTCACCCGTATCGGCGACGTGTTCATGGCCATCGGCCTGTTCATCCTGTTCGCCCAGCTGGGTACCCTGAACGTGCAGGAACTGCTGGTGCTGGCACCGCAGAAGTTCCAGGCTGGCGATTTCTGGATGGAGCTGGCGACCCTGATGCTGCTGGGTGGCGCGGTCGGTAAATCGGCCCAGCTGCCGCTGCAGACCTGGCTGGCCGACGCAATGGCGGGCCCGACCCCGGTTTCGGCACTGATCCACGCGGCAACCATGGTGACCGCGGGCGTCTACCTGATCGCCCGTACCAACGGCCTGTTCCTGCTGGCGCCGGACATCCTGCACCTGGTAGGCGTCGTGGGCGGCGTGACCCTGGTCCTGGCCGGCTTCGCTGCCCTGGTTCAGACCGACATCAAGCGTATCCTCGCCTACTCGACCATGAGCCAGATCGGCTACATGTTCCTGGCCCTGGGCGTGGGTGCCTGGGACGCGGCGATCTTCCACCTGATGACCCACGCCTTCTTCAAGGCCCTGCTGTTCCTTGCCTCCGGTGCGGTGATCGTTGCCTGCCACCACGAGCAGAACATCTTCAAGATGGGCGGCCTGTGGAAGAAACTGCCGCTGGCCTACGCCAGCTTCGTGGTCGGTGGTGCTGCCCTGGCTGCCCTGCCGATCGTGACCGTGGGCTTCTACTCCAAGGACGAGATCCTCTGGGAAGCCTTCGCCAGCGGCAACAGCGGCCTGCTGTACGCCGGTCTCGTGGGCGCGTTCATGACCTCGCTCTACACCTTCCGCCTGATCTTCATCGCCTTCCATGGCGAAGCCAAGACCGAAGCCCACGCCGGCCACGGCATCAGCCACTGGCTGCCACTGGGCGTGCTGATCGTGCTGTCGACCTTCGTTGGCGCCTGGATCCATCCGCCGCTGGCAGGTGTGCTGCCTGAAAGCGCCGGCCACGCCGGTGGCGAAGCCAAGCACGCGCTGGAAATCACCTCGGGCGCCATCGCCATCGCCGGTATCCTGCTGGCCGCGGTGCTGTTCCTGGGCAAGCGTCGCCTGGTTTCGGCCATCGCCAACAGCGGCATCGGCCGCGTCCTGTCGGCCTGGTGGTTCGCCGCCTGGGGCTTCGACTGGATCTACGACAAGCTCTTCGTCAAACCTTACCTGCTGATCAGCCACATCCTGCGCAAGGACCCGGTTGACCGCAGCATCGGCCTGATCCCTCGGATGGCTCGCGGCGGTCACGTCGCCATGAGCAAGACCGAGACTGGCCAGCTGCGCTGGTACACCGCCTCGATCGCCGTCGGTGCCGTACTGGTCATCGGTGCCGTGGTAGTGGCCGCGGTATGACTATGAATCTTGCGACTTTGCCAAAGGAAACCAACCCGTCATGATTTTGCCTTGGCTGATCCTGATCCCCTTCATCGGCGGCTTCCTGTGCTGGCTGGGTGAGCGCTTCGGCGCCACCCTGCCACGCTGGATCGCACTGCTGACCATGTCCCTGCTGCTCGGCATCGGCCTGTGGCTGTGGGGCACCGGCGACTACACCCTGGCCCCTGCTCCGGGCGCCGAACCTGCCTGGGCCCTGGAATACAAAGTCCAGTGGATCAAGCGCTTCGGCATCAGCATCCACCTGGCCCTGGACGGCCTGTCGCTGCTGATGATCCTGCTCACCGGCCTGCTCGGTGTGCTGTCGGTACTGTGCTCCTGGAAAGAGATCCAGCGCCACGTCGGCTTCTTCCACCTCAACCTGATGTGGATCCTCGGCGGCGTGGTCGGTGTGTTCCTGGCCCTGGACCTGTTCCTGTTCTTCTTCTTCTGGGAAATGATGCTGGTGCCGATGTATTTCCTCATCGCGCTCTGGGGTCACAGCTCGGCAGACGGCAAGAAGACCCGGATCTATGCCGCCACCAAGTTCTTCATCTTCACTCAGGCCAGCGGCCTGATCATGCTGGTGGCGATCCTTGGCCTGGTGCTGGTCAACTACAACACCACCGGCGTGCTGACCTTCAATTACAGCGACCTGCTCAAGGCCGAGCTGCCAGCCGGCGTCGAATACGTGCTGATGCTGGGCTTCTTCATTGCTTTCGCGGTGAAGCTGCCGGTAGTACCGTTCCACTCCTGGCTGCCTGACGCTCACGCCCAGGCACCGACCGCAGGTTCCGTGGACCTGGCGGGTATCTTGCTGAAGACCGCGGCCTACGGCCTGCTGCGCTTCGCCCTGCCGCTGTTCCCGAACGCTTCGGCCGAGTTCGCGCCGTTCGCCATGGCCCTGGGCCTGATCGGTATCTTCTACGGTGCCTTCTTGGCCTTCGCGCAAACCGACATCAAGCGCCTGATCGCCTTCTCCAGCGTCTCGCACATGGGCTTCGTGCTGATCGGTATCTACTCCGGCAGCCAGCAGGCCCTGCAAGGCGCGGTGATCCAGATGCTGGCCCACGGCCTGTCGGCCGCCGCGCTGTTCATCCTGTCCGGCCAGCTGTACGAGCGTCTGCACACCCGTGACATGCGTCAGATGGGCGGCCTGTGGCACCGCATCGCCTACCTGCCTGCCATCAGCCTGTTCTTCGCCGCTGCCTCCCTGGGCCTGCCAGGTACCGGCAACTTCGTCGGCGAGTTCCTGATCCTGATCGGCAGCTTCGCCAGCGTGCCGTGGATCACCGTCATCGCTACCACCGGCCTGGTGTTCGGTTCGGTCTACTCGCTGATCATGATCCACCGCGCCTACTTCGGCCCGGCCAAGGCCGAAGGCGTGCTGGCCGGTATGGACGGTCGCGAAATGATCATGGTCCTGGGCCTGGCGGTATTGCTGATCCTGCTGGGCGTGTATCCGCAGCCGTTCCTCGACACCTCTGCCGCCACCATGAGTGGTGTGCAGCAGTGGCTCGGTTCCGCTTTCACTCAACTCGCTTCGGCCCGGTAAGAGCGCTATGGAATTCACCACTCAACACTTCATCGCATTGGCGCCGATGCTGATCACCACCATCACCACGGTGGTGGTGATGCTGGCGATCGCCTGGAAGCGCAACCACTCGCAGACCTTCCTGCTGTCCACCGTGGGGCTGAACCTGGCCCTGCTGTCGATCCTGCCGGTGCTGAAAGTCGCGCCGCTGGCGGTCACCCCGCTGATCACCATCGACAAGTTCGCCTGCCTGTACATGGCGATCATCCTGGTGGCCACACTGGCCTGCGTCACCCTCGCCCACGCCTACCTCGGCGAAGGCTCCAAGGGCTACCCGGGCAACCGTGAAGAACTGTACCTGCTGCTGCTGATGTCGGCCCTCGGTGGCCTGGTGCTGGTCAGCGCCAACCACCTGGCCGGCCTGTTCATCGGCCTGGAGCTGCTGTCGGTGCCGGTCTACGGCCTGGTGGCGTATGCCTTCTTCAACAAGCGCTCGCTGGAAGCCGGCATCAAGTACATGGTGCTGTCGGCCGCAGGCTCGGCCTTCCTGCTGTTCGGCATGGCCCTGCTGTACGCCGACGCTGGCAGCCTGAGCTTCGACCAGATCGGCAAGGCCCTGGCCACTACCAGCATGCCAAGCCTGCTGGCCCAGCTGGGCCTGGGCATGATGCTGGTCGGCCTGGCCTTCAAGCTGTCGCTGGTACCGTTCCACCTGTGGACCCCGGACGTGTACGAAGGCGCCCCGGCGCCGGTCGCTGCTTTCCTGGCCACCGCCAGCAAGGTCGCGGTCTTCGCCGTGGTCGTGCGCCTGTTCATGCTCTCCCCTGCCGCCAGCAGCGGCGTGCTGAGCACCGTACTGGCAGTCATCGCGGTCGCCTCGATCCTGATCGGTAACCTGTTGGCGCTGACCCAGAGTAACCTCAAGCGTCTGCTTGGTTACTCGTCCATCGCCCACTTCGGTTACCTGCTGATCGCCCTGGTCGCCAGCAAGGGCCTGGCCCTGGAAGCCATGGGCGTGTACCTGGTCACCTACGTGATCACCAGCCTCGGCGCTTTCGGTGTCATCACCCTGATGTCCTCGCCTTACGGCGGCCGTGATGCCGATGCGCTGTACGAGTACCGCGGCCTGTTCTGGCGCCGCCCGTACCTGACCGCGGTGCTGACCGTGATGATGCTGTCGCTGGCGGGTATCCCGCTGACCGCAGGCTTCATCGGCAAGTTCTACATCATTGCCACCGGGGTCGAGTCGCAGCTGTGGTGGTTGGTCGGTGCCCTGGTGATCGGTAGCGCCATTGGCGTGTACTACTACCTGCGCGTCATGGTCACCCTGTTCCTGGTCGAGCCGAACCTGCGTCGCCACGACGCCCCGCTGAAGTGGGAACAGCGCACCGGTGGCGTCATGCTGCTGGCCATCGCCATTCTCGCGTTCGTGCTGGGGGTTTATCCGCAGCCGCTGCTGGAAATGGTCCAGCAGGCAGGCCTGCAACTGATCGGTTGATCAAGCCAGTAAAAAAACACCCCGCTCTGCGGGGTGTTTTTTTATCTGCGTGACACAGGCCGGGGAGCAGCCTTTGGCAATGGCGCCCCATGGCGAGTGTCGTCGCCACGCTGCAAGGCGGTATTACGCAGCTCACTACAGGCGGAAGGCAGATGCACCTGTGGATTGGGCATACCGCTTGGTGACAGCTCGTGAGTCATTTCGAATTCTGCTCGCACTGACCAACCGCAGGCTTCGTTGGTGCATTGCAGGTAGGCAATCCGCAGAAAAATATGTCGCCCTTCGCTGGTACGGATACGCATTCGACTCTGGCAATGAGGACAGACCAGCTTATAGGTACTCACGGCAAGTACCTGCTAATACCAAACATACGGACAAGCTGTAGGACTGATCGACAAGTTGAATCAGTATCGGCTAAGTCAATAACGGTTTTTTTCATTACACTACTTCTCATGCCGAGATTTCTCCTTATATTGCAAGCAAAGTATTCATATCGAGTAGTTTAAGCCCAAGGAATATCATTAAACCAGCCATGGATAATTGTCATGAGTAGCCACTCGCTTGCATCAGTGCTGGCACGCCTAAAGCAGCTGACCGGCTCAGCTACTGATGTTCAGCTGGCCAGGGCGCTCGATGTCAGCCCTCAAACACTGAGCAGTTGGAAGGTCCGTGACAGCATTCCGTACTCGCTATGCGTATTGAACGCCAGAAAGCACATGTGCACGCTCGATTGGCTGTTGCTGGGTGAGCCGCACAACCGCTCGCCAGCCCAGGCCAACGAGGCCTGGGAGAACGACGTGCTTGAGCGCCTACGAGGCCTTTCATCTGCAGACCGCCAGGCCATTCTTCTGCACATCGAGGACAAGCAGCGTATCCAGCAACTGGAGCAGCAAATTCAGGCACTCAACGCTAACTGCGCCGGCGCCAACGCTGGATGAGCTCGCGCAGGTCCACCGAGTCCAGCCAGACCAGGACCTTGAGGGTGATCGGGATCACCACCACCGCCGCCACAAAGGCGGCCATGCCGCGGGATAACATGGGCGCCATCGATTGCAGCAGGGGTTCGAAGAGATAGCCGACGCCCAAGGTCAGGAAGATCAGCATCAATTGCTTGCGCGTCGACAGACGCTTGCGCGACACGATGTTCAAGCGGTCCCGTGCGGCACTGACCAACAAGGCCCCAAGCAACGCCCCCAACAGCACCCGGCCCTCCGACGCCAGCATTTCCGATAGTGCACCGGCAAAGGCCTGTAGCTCATTGCCCTCGGCCATGCTCGACCTCCTCGGGCAACGCTTTGCAAACCCGTTCGGTATGCAGTGTGCGCAACACCGCGGCTTCGATGAAACGCCGGTAACAGACCGACAACGCGCGCCCATGATCATGCCCCGCCAAGTCTTCCAGGCGCTTGTGACCACGCGCCCGAAGTGCAGCCCGCCAACGCGCGAACTCCTCGGCTGCGGCGATCGCGGCACAGCGTGCCGCCAGTGCCAGACGGGCTTCGCTGATAGCAGCGCCGAGTCGCAATCGCTCGCGCAGGACACTCAGCTCGATGCGCGGCCAGAAAGGATCATGGCAATCGGGAAAACGTGCATGGCTGACAACCCCCTCGGGGCCGGACTGCAGGTCAATCGGGATGTCGCTCAACATACTCACCTCCTCAGACCTCGGCCAACATGCCGTAGCGAATGGCTTTGATCACTGCCGCGATACGGGTGGGGACAGCGAACTTGCGCAAGATGTTGGACACGTGAAAGTTGACCGTAGACTCCTTGCATTGCAGGATCCGGCCGATCTCCCAGGAGCTCTTGCCATAGGCACACCACAGCAGTACCTGCTGTTCACGTGGGGTGAGGTGGATCGGCGTATCGACTGCGCAGTTTGTAATCGATCGCTCATTGGTTTTCATCATCGAACTCCTCAATCATGGCCAATTGCGACAACCAAACGTGCTGCCGCCCTGGAGCTCACCTTACGAAGCACAGGCCCATTGCAGCTATTCATGCGACTTGTAGAAGCCTGCCCAACAAAACCACTTTGAAAGTCGCTTGCTATTTATTGAAATTCCTCGTGCTCTGAATGCCATTTCGCTCGTCACAACGCCGTTGTCTGTCTACCCCTTCGCCTGGAGCTGTACGATGCGTCCTGTTTTGCCCCTTTCGTCATGCCTTGGTCTTGTGGCCGCTGTCACTGTAGGCCCGCAGGCCACGGCAGCTCCGTCGGTCGAACTGGGCCAGCTGCTGATAAGTGAAGAGGAGCAAAGCGAACTGGAGTACGCCCGTGAGCGCCTCCAGTCGGTACCTGGCGCCAGTAACCTGGTAGACATGCAGCGCGTCGAACAAGGCCGGGTCGCCAGCAACCAGGATGTGCTGGCCTATCAACCCGGCGTGTTCGCCCAGTCGGCGGGCAACGACGGCATCAAGCTGTCGATCCGTGGTTCAGGCATCAACCGCGCACCGGGGGCGCACGGCTCCGGCGTGTACACGATGTTCGACGGCCTGCCCCTGACCGGTCCGGGCGGTACCCCCTATGAGCTGTTCGAGCCGCTGTGGCTTAGCCGCGCCGAGGTACTGCGCGGTGCCAATGGTTTCGACCAGGGCGCGCTGGCCTTGGGTGGCGCGATCAACTACGTAACCCACACCGGCCACGATGCCGCACCGCTGCAGGTGCGCTATGAGGTTGGCAGCCACGGCTACCAGCACCGGCACGTAAGCTCCGGCCAGGTACTGGGCGACCTCGACTACTACGTGGCCCTGACCGACTCGGAATACGACGGCTACCAGGAACACAGCAGTGGCAGTGGCAAAGGCATTGCCGCCAACCTCGGCTACCGCTTCAACCCCAACCTGGAAACGCGCTTCTACCTGCGCTACCGGGAAACCGAGAACGACCTGGCCGGGCGCCTGACCAAGCAACAGATCAAGCACGACCCACGCGCGGCCAACCCGGCGTACCTGGCGCGCGACGATAGTCGCCCGCAACCGGGCAGCACCTGGGTCGGCAACAAGACCACTTTCTACCTGGAAGATGACGCGCGCCTGGAAGCCGGGCTGGTCTATCACGACTACCCGATGGACCTGCGCGAAGGCCCGATGCGCCTGAAGGTCGCCTACACCGACGTCAGCGGCACGCTGAACTATCTGCGCCGCGACACGCTGTTCGGCCATGAAAGCAAGACCACCGTCGGCTGGCGCACCACCAAGCACCTGCCCAACAGTGGCGCCTCGCAGTTCGCCCGCAGCAGCGGCGAAAACTTCGGCGCCCGCAGCCGCGACTTCAGCTATCAGGGCTCGGACACCGTGCTGCACGTCGGCAACGATCTGGAGCTGATCCCGGACCTGTGGCTGTCCACTGGCCTGGCCATGATCTACACCCGCCGCGAAAGTGACGTGACCTATCCGCAAACCGGTGGCAAGGTCAGCCAGCATGACTGGGACTACGCACCCCGTCTGGGTTTGCGTTACGACATCAGCCCGCAGTTGCAGGTCTATGGCAACCTCAGCCGCTCCGTGGAGCCGCCGCACCCTTGGGCGCTGATCTGGAGTTCAACGGTCGCTACCCAGCCGATCGAGATGCAGAACCAGACTGCCACCACCCTGGAACTCGGCGCGCGAGGGGAATCGGTGCTGGGCCGCTGGGACCTGGCCTGGTACTACTCGCAGGTTCGCCATGAACTGCTGGCCGTGGAGATCGTGCCGGGTGCCCTGCCCAAGGAGTTCAATGCCAGCCCCACGGTTCACCAGGGCGTTGAAGCAGGCCTGGACAGCACACTCTGGGAAGACTCAGGTATCGGCAGGCTGAGCCTGCGCCAGGCCTACACCTTCAGCGACTTCCATTACCGTGACGACGACCAGTTCGGTGATAACCGTCTGCCGGGCATTCCCATGCATTACTACCAGGCCGAGCTGCGCTACGACTGGCCGAGCGGCTTCTATGCCGGGGTCAATACGCAGATGGCTTCCAAGGTGCAGGTCGACTACGCCAACAGTTACCACGCCGATGCGTATGCGCTACTGGGTGCGCGGCTGGGCTGGAACTCCCCGAAACAGGACTGGCAGACCTGGCTGGACCTGCGCAACCTGACCAACGAGCGCTACGCGGCAACGGTGACCCCGGGATATGACGATGCCGGGCAGGACATCGCCCGCTCGACGCCGGGGGAAGGGTTTGCCGTGTATGCCGGGGTTTCGTACAGCTTCCACTGAAGGGGGCTGCTGTGCACCCCAATCGCCGGCAAGCCGGCGATTGGGGTGCACAGCAGCCCCTATTGGGGCAACTGCACCTGCGGCTTGGTCGATGCAAAAATCGCCCAGCTAGACATGAACAAGGCCGCGATCAGCGGCCCGATCACGAATCCATTGAGCCCGAACACCGCCAGCCCACCCAAGGTAGACACCAGGATCATGTAATCGGGCATCCGGGTGTCCTTGCCCACCAGGATCGGCCGCAGCACGTTATCCACCAGGCCAATCACCAGCACGCCAAAAGCCGTCAGGATGATCCCCTGCAGCATCGCCCCGGTCAGCAGAAAGTAGGCCGCCACTGGCGCCCAGATGATGCCGGCGCCCACGGCTGGCAGCAGTGACAGGAACGCCATCAGCACCGCCCAGACCAGTGCGCTGGGGATGTCCAGCACCCAGAAGATCAAACCGCCCAGCGCCCCCTGGGTGATGGCCACCAGCACATTGCCTTTTACCGTGGCCCGCACCACCCGGTTGAACTTCAGTTGCAGCTTGCGCTTCTGGTGCTCGGGCAATGGCACGGCAAGCCGCACCTGGCGAGCCACCTCGGGGCCCTCGCGTAGAAAGAAGAACAGTAAGTAGAGCATGATGCCGAAACTCACCAGGAACTCGAACGTCCCCTGGCCGAAACTGTAAGCCTGAGTCGCCAACACCTGACTGCCTTGCGTGGCCCACTTGGTGATCTTGTCGCGCAGCCCTTCGAGATTACCCATGCCGAGGCTGTCCAGGCCATGCTGGGCGAAGGCTGGCAGCATGTCCTTGCCACGCTGCACGTAACCGGCGATGTCCAGCTGCCCGCTCTCGATACGCTGATACAGACTGGCGCCCTCCTGCACCAGTAGCGCGCTGGTGATGATGACCGGCAGAATGGCCACCACCAGGCACACCAGCAGGGTGGTAGCGGCAGCGAGGTTGCGGCGCCGACCAAAACGTATCAGCAGGTTGCGTTGCAGCGGCGCGAACAGGATGCCGAGGATCACCGCCCAGAAGATCGCGCCGTAGTACGGCAGCAGAATCAATAGGAAGGCGAAGGTGACCAAGGTCAGAAGTCCGGCCAGGGCTTTGTTCTGCAGCGCGGTTGCTTTCATGGCGGCTCCTTCAGTGTCCTGAACATTAGTGCAGGCCATCATGGAAAAAGTGCCACCCAACCCTTGATTCAAATCAATACGCCGCCCCCGGTCACGCCCTAGGATCCGCGACTTTTGCCCCGGTGCGCCCATGAACCCGATCGCCAAGCCCGAACTGCTGGCTCCTGCCGGCACGCTCAAGACCATGCGCTACGCCTTCGCCTACGGCGCCGACGCTGTCTATGCCGGCCAGCCGCGCTACAGCCTGCGGGTACGCAACAACGAATTCGACCACGCCAACCTGGCCCTGGGTATCGCCGAGGCGCATGCCCTGGGCAAGCGTTTCTACGTGGTGGTCAACATCGCGCCGCACAATGCCAAGCTCAAGACATTCCTCAAGGACCTGGCGCCCGTGGTCGAGATGGCCCCCGACGCCCTGATCATGTCCGACCCCGGCCTGATCATGCTGGTGCGTCAGCACTTCCCGCACATGCCCGTGCACCTGTCGGTGCAGGCCAACACGGTGAACTGGGCCAGCGTGCAGTTCTGGCAGGGCCTGGGCCTGAGCCGGGTGATCCTGTCCCGGGAGCTGTCACTGGAAGAAATCGAGGAAATTCGCCAGCAGGTGCCGGACATGGAGCTGGAAGTGTTCGTTCATGGCGCCCTGTGCATGGCCTATTCCGGCCGTTGCCTGCTGTCGGGCTATCTGAACAAGCGTGACGCCAACCAGGGCACTTGCACCAATGCCTGCCGCTGGAAATACCAAGCCACGCCGGCCACCGAAAATGCCACCGGCGACATCGTTCACCAAGTGCAGCCTACCCTGGGTCTGGGGGCGCCGACCGAGCAGGTGTTCCTGCTGCAGGAGAGCAACCGCCCTGGCACCGAACTGCCCGCCTTCGAGGACGAGCACGGCACCTACATCATGAACGCCAAGGACCTGCGCGCCATCCAGCACGTCGAACGGCTGGCGGCCATGGGCGTGCATTCGCTGAAGATCGAGGGCCGCACCAAATCGCACTTCTACTGCGCCCGCGCGGTACAGTCATATCGCCAGGCCATCGACGATGCGGCGGCCGGGCGGCCGTTCGACATGGCCCTGATGGACAACCTCGAGTCCTTGGCCCAGCGCGGCTACACCGAAGGGTTCCTGCGCCGGCATGTGCATGACGAATACCAGAACTACCTGCGCGCAAACTCGCTCTCCGAGCGCCAGCAATTCGTCGGCGAGCTGACCGGTGAGCGGGTGGAAGGCCTGGCCGAGGTCAAGGTCAAGAACCGTTTCGCCGTGGGCGACCACCTGGAGTTGATGACCCCGCGCGGCAACTACCACTTCGACCTGCACCACCTGTGCAACCGCCAGCAGCAGGCCATCGACGTGGCGCCCGGGGACGGCCACGTGGTGTACCTGCCAATCCCCGAGCAGGTCGCGCTCAAGCATGCGCTGCTGATGCGCGACCTGCTCCAGCCGGACACTCATCCAGCGACGTGACGGTCGATGTGGCGCAGCGAGCTTTCACTCAGGCTTTGGCGGATTTCCTGGCGATAGCCTGCATAGACGGCACGATCGAAGCGATAGACATTGCCCGTGCGCCACAGCACCAGCTCGCGCCTGATGTCCGGCCCGTAGCCACCAGCCTCGCGGCTGTCCACGCCAGCACTCAGGTGCAACACATAGACCAGCAGAATGATCTCGCCCTGATCATTCTTGCCGCAAGGGGTGACCAGGAAGGTGTTGCTGCGCCCATCGGCACTGCCTTTCGCGAAAAAACGCTCGGCGAATTCACGCTTTTCCAGCACTTCCCGGGAAAGCAGGCCCTTTTCGACCAGGCCGCCTACCGTGGGGTTGGCCAAGGTCAGGGCCAATTGCTGGTTGAACGCCTCCAACGAGTTCACCACAACGGGCTCCAGCGACAGCAGCTGGCGTTCCTCGCAGCCGTGCTTGACCAGGCGATTGCGGTAGCGGTCCAGCCAGCTCTTCCACAGCACGTCGCGGTCGAAGGCGCGGCTGGAGAACGCGTCGGCCTGGGCCAGCAGGCAGTGGATGTCATGGCGCTCATCCCGCGCCAGGCTGCTGTCAAAGCTGACCAGGCTGGCGTCGTCGAATTCATTGACGGAAAAGTTCATGGATAGTGTCCTGGCTGAAGAGAGAATTCAGGTTAATGGCACCCGCGAAACCCCGGCACATAGAAATGCCCCCACCTCGGACAGGCTGCCTGACAGGTCTGTAATCCCCGCCTCAGCTACCTGACAGGCGCAACAGGCGACGATCGTGGCTCCCCACCAGAGACCACCCAATGTTGCCCACCACTTCCCGCCGCACCTTCGTCAAAGGCCTGGGCGCCGCGGCCACGCTCGCCGGATTCGGCCTGTGGCGGCCACTGGCCAGTGCCGCCGAGGGCCGGGCCCTGGCCGGCCAGCATTTCGAGCTGTACATCGGCCAGACCCCGGTCAACATCACCGGCCGCCCGCGCACGGCGCTGACCGTCAACGGCAGCCTGCCCGGCCCCCTGCTGCGCTGGCGCGAAGGCGACACGGTGACCCTGCGGGTGCGCAACCAGCTGGCGCAGGACACCTCGATCCACTGGCACGGCATCCTCTTGCCCAGCGACATGGACGGCGTACCCGGCCTGAGCTTCGCCGGCATTGCGCCCGGTGGCGATTACCTCTACCGCTTTACCCTGCGCCAGAGCGGCACCTACTGGTACCACAGCCATTCCGGCCTGCAGGAGCAAGCCGGGGTCTACGGGGCGATCGTCATCGAACCCCGCGAACCCGAGGCGCACCGCTACCAACGCGACCATGTGCTGTTGTTCAGCGACTGGTCGGACGAATCGCCCGAAGCGCTGCTGGCAACCTTGAAGAAACAGTCCGATGCCTTCAACTACCACAAGCGCACCCTCGGCGACTTCATCGACGACGTTGCGCAAAAGGGCTGGAGCAACACCGTCGACGAGCGCCTGGCCTGGGCGCGCATGCGCATGAGCCCCACCGACCTCGCCGACATCAGCGGCGCCACCTATACCTACCTGCTCAACGGCCAACCACCGGACGGTAATTTCACCTGCCTGTTCCAGCCGGGTGAAACCGTGCGCCTGCGCCTGATCAATGCCTCGGCCATGACCTACTTCGATTTCCGCATTCCCGGCCTGCCGCTCACGGTGATCGCCGCCGACGGCCTGCCGGTGACGCCCGTGACGGTAGATGAACTGCGTATCGCCGTGGCCGAAACCTACGACGTGTTGGTGAGTGTCGGCGACCTGCCCGCTTACACCCTGTTCGCCCAGAGCATGGACCGCAGCGGCTACGCCCGCGGCACCCTGGCCCGCGCGGTGGGGTTGCAGGCACCGGTGCCGGAAGTCGACCCACGACCGGTGCTGAGCATGGCCGACATGGGCCACGGTGCCATGGCGAGCATGGACCACAGCAGCATGGCCGGGATGGATCACAGCAGCATGGCCGGCATGGACCATTCGGCCATGGCGCCGATGCAGCAGCACCCTGCCAGCGAAACCGACAACCCGCTGGTGGACATGCAGACCATGGCCCCGCGCGCCAACCTGGACGACCCTGGCATCGGCCTGCGTGGCAATGGCCGGCGGGTGCTGACCTACGCCGACCTGCGCAGCCCCTACCCCGACCCGGACGGCCGCGAGCCCTCACGGGACATAGAGCTGCACCTGACCGGGCACATGGAGCGCTTCGCCTGGTCGTTCGACGGCATCAAATTCAGTGATGCCACGCCGCTGCGCCTGACCTACGGCGAGCGAGTGCGCATCACCCTGGTCAACGACACCATGATGACCCACCCCATCCACCTGCACGGTCTGTGGAGCGATCTGGAAGACGAGCATGGGCGCTTTCTGGTGCGCAAGCACACTGTCGACATCCCGCCCGGCAGCCGACGCAGCTACCGGGTCAGCGCCGATACCCCAGGCCGCTGGGCCTATCACTGCCACCTGCTCTACCACATGGAGACCGGCATGTTCCGCGAGGTACGGGTCGATGAATGAGATCAACAAGCACATCGTCACCAGCCTGGCCTTGCTGGCACTGCTGAACAGCGAGCGGGCCATGGCCGGCGCTACGCCCTCGTCCAACCACCAGGTGCATGATCGCGCCATCAACTGGGCGGTCATCGTTGACCAGCTGGAATACCAGCACTTTGAAAGCAGCAGCGCCCTGAACTGGAACGCCACGGCCTGGATCGGTGGCGATGTCGACCGCCTCTGGCTGCGCAGCGAAGGCGAGCGCGAACAGGGCAAGACCCACAAGGCTGAGCTGCAGGCGCTGTGGGGCCATGGCATCAGCCCCTGGTGGGAACTGGTCGGCGGTGTGCGCCAGGACTTCAAGCCCGCCAGCGGCCAGACCTGGGCGGCTTTTGGCATCCAAGGCACGCCACTGTATGGCCTGGAGCTGGAAGCCACGGCCTACGCGGGCGAGCGACAACAGACCGCGCTGCGCCTGGAGGCCGCTTACGCTATGCTGCTGACCAATCGCTGGATCCTCGAGACAACCGTCGAAGCCAATTTCTTCGGCCGCAATGCTGCTGGCCACGAGCAAGGCGCAGGGCTGGCCGACAGCGAAATCGGCCTGCGCCTGCGCTATGAAATCACCCGCGGCTTCGCCCCCTATATCGGGGTAAGCTTCGACCGCCTGCACGGCAATCGCGCCGACCAGGCACGGGAGCACGGCGAAGACCTCGCCCAGACCCGCCTGGTGGCAGGCGTGCGCCTGCGTTTTTAAAGGAGTCGTTCGACCATGCTGCGTAAAAACCTGCTCACCTTCGGCCTGCTGGCCATCACCGGCCTGGCCCAGGCCGCCGAGACCATCGACGTTTACCGCGACCCCAACTGCGGCTGCTGCAAGGAGTGGATCAGCCACCTGCGCGACAACGGTTTCACCGTCAACGACCATGTCGAACCGAACATGAGCGCCGTCAAACAGCGCCTGGGCGTAGCGCCGCGTCTGGCGTCTTGCCACACTGGGGTGATCGAGGGCAAGTTCGTCGAAGGCCATGTGCCGGCCGAACAGGTGCGCCTGCTGGCCAAGCGCGCCGACCTCAAAGGCCTGGCTGTGCCCGGCATGCCCATGGGCTCGCCAGGCATGGAGATGGGTGACCACAAGGACGCCTACCAGGTCATCGGCGTAACCCAGGATGGCCAGGACACCGTGGTCGCCAACTACTGATGCTCAGCTTCTGGGCGCTGTTCCTCAGCGCCTTCGGCGCCGCCACCCTGCTGCCCCTGCAGTCGGAGGCGGTGCTGGTGGGCCTGCTGCTGCGCCAGCCCGAGGCCTGGTTGACCCTGTTGCTGATCGCCACGGCGGGCAATGTGCTGGGCTCGCTGGTCAATTGGCTGTTGGGCCGGGCCATCGAAAACTTGCGCGACAGGCGCTGGTTTCCGTTCAGCGCCACCCAGCTGGAACGCGCCCAGCAGCGCTACCAGCGCTGGGGGCAATGGTCGCTGCTGCTCAGCTGGATGCCAGTAATCGGCGATCCGTTGACCCTGATCGCCGGGATCATGCGTGAGCCGTTCTGGCGCTTCATGCTGCTGGTGACGCTGGCCAAGGGCGGGCGCTACATCGTCGTGGCGCTGATTACCCTAGGCTGGTTTAACAGTTGGTGACACCTTTAACGTTTAAGGTGGTCCACTGACTGCTACAGTCGCCAATTCCTACATGGTCCTACACGGAGTGCCCCCATGCTGCGCGCAACCGCCCTGGCCCTGGCCTGCCTTGTCGGCGCCCCGGCCCTCGCCGCCGAAACGCCCACCTACGGCAAGCAACTCGAAGGCTTCAGCTACCCTCACCCGCTCAAGCATTACGACTTCCAGTCCCAGGGCCAGCCCCTGCAAATGGGCTACATGGATGTACCGGCCAAAGGCCAGGCCAATGGCCGCAGCGTGCTGTTGATGCACGGCAAGAACTTCTGCGCGGCCACCTGGGAAACCACCATCGACGCCCTGAGCCAGGCCGGCTATCGGGTGATCGCCGCCGACCAGGTCGGCTTCTGCACGTCGAGCAAGCCGGCGCATTACCAATACAGCTTCCAGCAACTGGCCAGCAACACCCATGCCCTGCTCGAACATCTGGGCATCCAGAAGGTGATTGTGCTCGGCCACTCCACCGGTGGCATGCTAGCCACCCGATACGCGTTGATGTACCCGCAGCAGGTCGAGCGCCTGGCGATGGTCAACCCGATCGGCCTGGAGGACTGGAAAGCCCTGGGCGTGCCGTACCGCACGGTGGATCAGTGGTATGAGCGCGAACTGAAGCTCGACGCCGAGGGCGTGCGTGAGTATGAGCGCAAGACTTACTACGCCGGGCGCTGGAAGCCCGAGTACGAGCGCTGGGTGCAGATGCTGGTAGGGCTGAACAAGGGGCCGGGGCATGAAGCGGTGGCGTGGAACTCGGCGCTTATCTACGACATGATCTTCACCCAACCGGTGTACCACGAGTTCAGTGACCTGAAGATGCCGACCCTGCTGATGATCGGTGACCAGGACACCACCGCCATTGGCAGTGACATCGCCCCGCCCGAGGTCAAGGCGCAGCTGGGCAAGTACAAGGTGCTTGGGCCGAAGGTAGCGAAACTGATTCCGCACGGCGAACTGGTGACCTTCGAAGGCATGGGGCATGCGCCGCAGATCGAAGAGCCAAGGCGCTTCAACAAAACTCTCGTCGAGTGGTTGGCACCTTGATCGAATAGATGGGTGGGAGCGGGCTTGCCCCGCGAACACCGGCAACGCCGGTGCCAGGCAACGCGGCGCCTGCTTCGCGGGGCAAGCCCGCTCCCACAACGAGTCCGCAGCCGGGCCTTGAAAGTAGCGCTGTACCTACAGCTAGCCCTTCCAGACCTGCCCTTCTGTCCAGCCAAGTTCGGCAAAATCCAAAGCCCGCAAACTGTCTTCCTCCTCGCAGAAAAACTCATCCAGCTGCGGTGGCCGCACCGCCGTGTCGCTGAGCATGGCATGCACCTGCCCACGGTGGTGGATCTGGTGCTCGAACAGGTGCGACAGCAATCTCAGGCGCTGTTCGCGCTGCACCCGGTCGGGTCGCACGATGCTCACATAGCGGGCCAATTGATCGTCGTGCAGCAAGCTGCAGTAGGCAATCAGCCGGTGGTCGGCCTGGGCCTGTTCGGCATGCAGATCAGCGCAGGTGGCGAACGGCTGTTCCGGGTCGAAGAAGCGTTCGCCGTCGGCCCCTGGTGCCTCGCCGCGCTGCTCGCACTCGAGCATGTGCAGGTAGAACCAGTCCACCGTCAGCAGATGGTTGAGGGTGGCCTTGATCGACGGAAAGAAGCTGCAACGCGGGGCGACGAATTCGTCGTGGGTCAGTTGCAGGCAAGCCTTGTACAGGCGGTGGTTGGCCCAGCCATTGTTGTAGGCCTGGGTCAGCAGATGATGCGACAACGGCTCCATGGTTCGGCTCCTTCAAGCGAAGCGTTGCAGTTGCATCTCCCGTAGCCGGCTCAAGGTCCTTTGGTACGGGAACGCCAGATACCCTTGAGTGTAGAGCGCATCCAGCGGGACCTGCGCCTCCAGGTACAAGGCAACCCTGCGGTCGTAGCACTCATCGACCAGGGCGATGAAGCGGCGCACGGCGTCATCCTTGGGCGACAAGGCAGGCAATTCGCGATCGCCCGCCTCTACGCGCGCCGCGCCATCCTCGGTGCCACGGGCGATCCGCCCTGCACGCTGCTCACCGCTCAAGGCCGGTACGCCCTCGACCAGGATCGCCGGGAAACGGTCGCACAAGGCCATGAATTCCATGGCGGCCAGCGGCTGCTCGCACAGGTCGGCGAAGCGGCACCAGATCGCCTCGGCGCTGTAGCGGATGACCTGGATCTGCCGTGTACCCAGCGACAGTGGCTGGGTGCAGCCAGGGTCGTTCGGGCTGAGCTGCTGGAACACCGCCTCAAGCTTGCCTGGCTTGCCGGCTTCGGCTACCCAGTAGCGTTGCCGTGGCGCGCCCGGGTGCAAGCGGTGGTCCTGCTCTCCGGCAACCGGAAGCACCTGCATGTGCCGCTCGATGGCGCGGATTGCCGGGAGGAATCGCTCGCGGTTGAAGCCGTCGCGGTACAACTGCTGGGGCGGCTGGTTGGAGGTGGCGACCACCAGCACGCCCTGGTCGAACAGCACCTGGAACAGGCGGCCGAGGATGATTGCATCACCGATGTCGCTGACAAACAGTTCGTCGAAGCACAGCACGCGGATTTGCCCGGACAGTTCACGGGCCAGCGCCTGCAAAGGGTCGGCGGTGCCATTGAGCTGGAACAGGCGCTGGTGGACCCAAGCCATGAAATGGTGAAAGTGCTGGCGCCGCGCCGGGACGGACAGGCAGCGATGGAACAGGTCCATCAGCCAGGTCTTGCCGCGGCCGACCGGGCCCCAGAGGTAGAGGCCCTGGGTGGGGCGCCTCTGCTCGATGGCCTCGAAGCAGGCTTGCAGGGCGTCGACGGCCCGGGCCTGCGCCGGGTCGGGGGCGTAGCCAAGGTCTGCGAGGGCTTTGTGGTAGAGAAATCGGGGATCGAGCGCCATGCGGCATTATGTTCAAGGGCCCTATCGCCGGCAAGCCGGCTCCCACAGGAACACCACAGGATTCACCATGTGTGATCCAACCTGTGGGAGCCGGCTGCCGGCGATAGGGCCCGTGCAGACCCCAAACCTGTTCAGCCACCACTCAGGCCGACTTTCAGCAACTGCCCATCCTTGGCATCGGTCAGCACATACAGATAACCATCCGGCCCCACCCGCACATCGCGAATGCGCTCTTTCAATCCCCCGAGCAAACGCTCTTCGTGAACGACCTTGTCGCCATCGAGCTGCAGGCGGATCAGCTCCTGGCTAACCAGCGCACCAATGAACAGGTTGTGATCCCAAGCCTTGAAAGTCGGGTTGTCGTAAAAAGCCATGCCGCTGATGCCAGGCGATTTTTCCCAAACATGGAGCGGGTCGACCATGCCGTCGACATGCTTGCCCTTGGCCTCGGGAATCGGCAGTAGCGAGTAGTTGATGCCGTGCGTGGCGATCGGCCAACCGTAGTTCTTGCCCGGCTGCACGATATTGACCTCATCACCACCGCGCGGGCCATGCTCGTGGGTCCAGAGCTTGCCCGTCCAGGGGTTGAGCGCAGCGCCCTGCTGGTTACGATGGCCGAACGACCAGATCTCCGGGCGCACGTTGTCCTTGCCGACGAAGGGGTTGTCCTTCGGCACTTCACCGTCGGGCAGGATGCGCACGATCTTGCCCTGCAGCTTGTCCAGGTCCTGTGCCGTCGGACGCTGGTTGTTCTCGCCCAGGGCAATGAACAGGTAGCCATTCCGATCGAACACCAGCCGCGAGCCAAAGTGGTTGCCGACCGACAGCTTGGGCTGCTGGCGGAAAATCACGGTGAAATTCTCCAGCCGTGCACGATCTTCCGTCAGCTGGCCGCGGCCCACTGCGGTGCCCGCCTTGCCATCACTCCCTTCTTCGGCAAAGGAGAGGTAAACGGTGCGATCCTTGCCGAACTCCGGCGAAAGCACCACGTCGAGCAGGCCGCCTTGCCCTTCGGCCCAGACCTTGGGTACGCCGCTGATGGGCGGTCCAACCTTGCCTTCGGCGTTGACCAGGCGCAGGTTGCCGGTGCGCTCGGTGACCAGCATGTCCTTGCCGCCTGGCAGGAACGCCAACGCCCATGGGTTGCGCAAGCCGTCCGCCAGGGTACTGACAGTGATCTGACCTTCCTCGCTGGGGAACTGCTGCTCGGAAGCGGCCTGCGCCAACATCGGCAGCAATGCGGCGGCGGTCAGGGTGGCCAGCCAGGTAGCTTTGGTCATGCGCAATTCCTTTCGAGAGGCTCAGGGCACGCGTTGGGTATCGCGCGCAGGCCGAGTGGGTTCCAGGTTCGGTGTCTGCTGCTGGCGCCGCAGGTTGTCGCCATTGCCGATGCCACGGTTGTCCAGGCTGGGCGTGCGCTGGATGGGCTGGGTCGAAGGCCCACGCACCGGCGGGGTAGCCGACATGCTGCCCTGGCGGCTATTGGGATTGGCGCGTTGGATCGGGCTGTTGTAAGGGTTGTTATTGCTGGCCGCAAGCTGCAGCGGCTGCGGCGCAGCAGCCTGCGCCGGCAGGCATAGCAGCAGGCCGATGGCCAGGGTTGGCAATGTAAGATTCATGCTTCACCTCCCGTACGAAAAGGCGCGCCTCGTGCGTTGGATAGCCTAAGGCGCGAAGGGTTCGCGGCAAAAGTGTGAATGCGATTCCTGATGTTTCAGTATGAACCTGCCAAGGGGGCCGTACAGCCCTTGTCACAGGGCTGTATCGACTTTGTGCCGTGCGGCGTACAGGCAGAGCATCTCCATGACCAAGGTCGCGCCGGCCAAGGCCGTGATATCGGCATGGTCATAGGCCGGTGCCACCTCCACCAGGTCCATGCCCACCAGGTTGATGCCGCGCAGCCCGCCGAGTATCTCCAGCGCCTGCACCGTGCTCAGGCCGCCACACACGGGGGTGCCGGTGCCCGGCGCATAGGCAGGATCCAGGCAATCGATATCGAAGGTCAGGTACACCGGGCGCTCACCGACCCGCTGACGGATCGCCGCAATGATCGCCTCGGTGCCTTGGCGATGGACTTGCCGTGCATCGAGGATGGCGAAGCCCTGGCTGTCGTCATTGGTGGTGCGCAAGCCGACCTGCACGGAGCAGGACGGGTCCACCAGGCCTTCACGGGCGGCATGCCAGAACATAGTGCCATGGTCGATGCGCTTGCCCTCCTCGTCCGGCCAGGTGTCACTGTGCGCATCGAAGTGGATCAGGGCCAACGGGCCGTGGCGGCGGGCATGGGCCTTGAGCAACGGGTAACTGATGAAATGGTCGCCGCCCAGGGTGAGCATCGCGCAGCCGGCCTGCAGAATGTGCGTGGCATGCGCCTCGATGCTGTCCGGCACCGACTGCGGCGTACCGTTGTCGAACGGGCAATCGCCATAATCGATGACAGCCAGGTGGTCGAATGGGTCGAACGCCCAGGGCCAGTGACGGGCCCAGGCCTGCTGCACCGAAGCGGCGCGGATCGCCCGCGGCCCGAAACGCGCGCCCGGGCGGTTGCTGGTGGCGGTGTCGAAGGGCACTCCGCTGACGACTACATCCACCCCGCGCAGGTCGCGGCTGTAGCGACGGCGGGAGAAACTGGTGATACCGGCGTAGGTACTTTCCGCCGCGGTGCCATACAGGCTGTCGCGGGTCATGGCCTGGTCGTTGTTCTGGGCTTGCTCCACGGTCGGGCTCCTTTGTGATTAGCGGTTTACTGACGGGTGCGGAAAGCCGTCCACAGCCGATTGCGCTGGCGCAGGTCGGACAACGCCATGCTGCGGTCGCCGAACAGGCGCTCGCGCACCGCTGCGGGCGGGTAGATATCCGGGTCATTGCGCACCGCCTCGTCGACCAGGGGCGTGGCCGCCTGGTTGGCATTGGCGAAGTACAGGGTGTTGGTCAGTGCGGCCACCGATTCCGGCTTGAGCATGAAGGCGATGAAGGCCCGGGCCGCCTCCGGGTGCGGCGCATCCTTGGGAATGACCAGGTTGTCCTGCCAGATGAGCGTCCCTTCGCGGGGGATACGGTAGATCAGCTCGAACGGTTTGCCGGCGCGGCGCGCCTGGTCGGCGGCCATGGCCGCATCGCCATTGTAGGTCAGCGCCAGGCACACGCTGCCATTGGCCAGGTCGCTGATCTGTCGGCCATTGGCGACATAGCTGATCGAAGGCTGCAGCTGGCTCAACAGGCTCTGCACCTGCGCAAGGTCGGCCTTGTCCTGGCTGTACGGGTCTTTGCCCAGGTAGTTGAGGGCCACGCCGATCACTTCCTGCGGCGAATCGGGCATGGCGATGCCACAGTCCTTGAGGCGGCTGGCGTATTCGGGCTTGAACAGCAGGTCCAGGCTGTCCAGCGGCACGTCGCCCAGGCGCTTGCGCACCGCCTCGACATTCACTCCCAGGCCCAAGGTGCCCCAGGTATAGGGCACCGCATAGCGGTTACCGGGGTCGGCCTCGGCGAGTTTGCCCAGCAGGTCCGTGTCGAGGTTGGCGTAACCGGGCATGCGCTGCGCTTCCAGCGGCTGCAGGGCCTTGGCCTTGAGTGCCCGCGCCAGCACGGTGGATGACGGCACGACCACGTCATAACCACTGCCACCGGTCAGCAGTTTGGTTTCCAGCACCTCGGTGGTGTCGAACGTGTCATAACGCACCTTGTAGCCGGTTTCCTGCTCGAACCGCTGCAGCGTTTGCGGGGCGACATAATCGGCCCAGCTGTAAAGGTTGACGACCTTCTCTTCGGCCTGCAGCGGCAAGGCCAGGCACAGGGACAACAGACACAGCGAACTACGCATGACGGACACCTCGAACACTGGGTGGATGCCGTCAGCATGCCAGACGAGTTACATTGCAAGAATGGCAACTTTGCAAAGCTGACATTCACCAGGACCAATGTGATGCTCGGACAACTGCACGACCCTGACCTGCACCTGTTGCGGCTATTCATCACGGTTGTCGAGGCCGGCGGCTTCAGCGCCGCCCAAGGCGTGTCGGGGCTGAGCCAGCCCACCATCAGCCAGCGCATGGCACAGCTGGAAGCACGCCTGGGCTATCGCCTGTGCAGCCGTGGCAAGGCTGGTTTCAGCCTGACGGAAAAGGGCGAGCTGTTGCTGGAAGCTGCGCGTGGCTTGCTACTGGATATCGAGCGGTTCCGCCAGCAGGCTAATGGCGTAGGTGGGCGCTTGCTGGGCACGGTGCGGGTGGGCATGGCGGAAAACCAGGATGCAACCGTCAGCCTGCGCTTGGCGCAGGCCATTTCACGCTTTCGCGAACGGGATGAAGCGGTGCAGCTGGAGCTGATCAGTGCGCCACCCGCGGAGCTGGAGCGGTTATTGCTGGAGCAGCGCCTGGACTGCGCCATCAGCTACTTTTCCGGCAACCAGGCGGCGTTCGATTACCAGCCGCTGTTCGAAGAGCGCCAGCGTTTGTACTGCGGCAAGGGGCACCCGTTGTTCGGCCTGGCGCAGGTGCCTCGCGAGCAGTTGCTGGAGGCGGACCAGGTGCGCCACCCCTATCGTTTTCTCAAGGGCGGCGAGCCGTTCCAGAGCCGGCGCAGCATGGCCGTGGCCGAACAGATCGAGAGTGTGTTGATGTTCATTCTCTCGGGGCGGCACATGGGGTATCTGCCGAGCCATTGCGCTCAGGGGTGGGAGGATCAGGGTTTGTTGTGGGCGCTGGATGCGGGGTTGGACTTTGTGGTGCCGTTTACCCTGGCCAGGCATCGGGGGCAGGTGCCAGGGGAGGCGCAGCGGGCGTTTGTGGAGGACTTGTTGGCGGTGTTTGGCTGATCGTCTGCGCGGGCCTCATCGCCGGCAAGCCGGCGATGAGGCCCGCGCAGACACCCAAAATCAGTAAGCCATGCTCCAGGTCAGGGTGTAGGTGCGCCCCCGCCCTTGATAGTCATACAAGTACGCCGGGCCGTAAGTGGGCGAGTAGAACAACGTCGCCCGCTGCCCCCACACGGTGCTGTACTGCTTGTCCAACAGGTTCTGGATACCGGCGCTGAAGGTGCCGAAGCCTGTGTCCTGACTGCCCAGCAGATCGAAGGTGGTGTACCCGTCGATCTCATGATCGGCATCATCCTTCAGGCTGAACGCATGGTTGGCCTGCAGCCGCGCACTGCGCCCATCACCCTTCCAGCCGACGAACGCCGTGGACTTGGACAGGGAGGCATAACGGGCATCGCGCTTGATCCAGTCACCGTCGGCATCTTCTTCTTCGGAGCGGGTCAGGTGCAACGTGCCGCCAGCCTCCCAGCCGCTCTGGAAATGCCGGGTCAATGCCCCTTCGAAGCCGAAATCACGGCTCTTCTGGTCTTCCACATTGATGGTCAGCGTCTGCGAATCGACGTTGATGATCTTGTCCGACCAGATGTAGTACAGCGCGGCCTGGGCATCCCAATCCAGGTCGGCGTAGCGCCAGCCTAGCTCGACCTGGCGGCTCTTGATGCCGGCCAAGGGGTTGTCTGCCACGCTCAGGCCCGGCTTGCCGTAGTACTTGGCAGGGTCCGGCAGATCGAAGCCCTCGCCGTAGTTGGTCCAGACCTGATGGCCATTCTTGAAGTCGTAGATGGCGCCGACGTTGTACAGGTTGACCTGGTAGTCATTGCTGCCGCCGGGTACGCCCTTGAAATCACTGACATCCACGTCCATCTGCTGGCGCCGAGCGCCGCCGGAGAGGGTCAGGTTGTCGGTGGCGTGCCAATCCAGCTGGGCATAGACCGAGACGCCATCCACGCGATAACTGGGGTAGCGGGCGGCCTTGCTCTCTTTGTCCAGGTCGAGGCCACCGCTCTCGGACGAAGTCAGCGCATCGAAGGTGGTCTGGTCGGCGTTGAAGCGTTCGCGGTCGAGGTCCACGCCATAGGTGAGCTTCAGCGTGTCCCACTGCTTGGCGAACAGTCCCTTGAGGCTGGTAACTTCAAAGTTCTGCTGCGAGGCAGCGAAATACACCCCACGTGAGCCGGTGGGCGTGGCGCGGTTGTAATACGGGAACGGGTAGAAGTTGTCGTCTTCCTTGCGATAGGAGGCTTGCAGGTAGAAATCCTGGCCCAATACGTCGGTATGGTGGTAGTTGGCGTTGAGCAACAGGCGCCGGGTACGCGGCTCCAGATCGGACGAGTAGCCGCTGCGCAGCTCGGCGTCTTCAAGGTCGGAAGGCGCGTTGTAGTTGAGGTTGGGGAAATAGATGCCGGTGCTGCCGTGGTTACCGGAATCGTAGTACTGCGCCAGCAGGTCGAGGCTTTGCTGGTCAGTCAGTTTCAGGCCGACGGTGCCGAGCACGTCGATAGTGCGGTTGTACTGCAGGTCGGTCTGGGTGTTGTCGATGAAGATCTGCTCGCCCGCACCGTCGTAGAAGGCTTCGTTCTGTTCACCGGAGATCCCCAGGCGGGCATTGACCCGCTCGTTGCCGCCGCTGATGGACTGCGCGAAACGCGTCGCCAGGTCATCACTGTTGTTGAAGCCGCTGCTGGCGCCGAGCTGGGTCTCGAAGCGCGCGGGGCCCGGTTCGCCCTTTTTGGTGACAATGTTGATAATGCCGCCGGTGGCACCACCGCCATAGATGGCACTGGCCCCGGACAGCACTTCGACGCGCTCGACGTTGAACGGCGAAATGCTGTCGAACTGGCGCGACAGCCCGCGCGAGCTGTTCTGGCTAACCCCGTCGATCATTACCAGGACGTTGCGCCCGCGCATGTTCTGGCCGTAGTTGGTCCGGCCCTCCGGGGCCAGGTCAAGGCCCGGAACCAGCTTGCCGATGGCCTCCTTGAGGCTCACACCGCTGTCGATCTGTTCACGCAGCTGCTGCTGATCGACCACCCACACGGTGCCGGGGATTTCGCTGATGGCGGTACTGGTGCGCGAGGCGACGCTGACTTCGATCGGCTTGAGGTTGACCGCCTGCGGCGGCGCGACGGCTTTGCGCAAGGTGACCGTGCGGGCATCGCTGAACTGCCAGGCCATGTCACTGCCGGCGAGCAGCTGCTGCAGTGCCTGCTCGACGCTATAACTGCCTTGCAAGGCCGGGCTGGTCAGACCGGACACATCGCCGGTGGTGTACAGAAGATGCAGCCCGGCCTGGTCGGCGAAGGCTGTCAGGGCCTGGTCCAGGGATTGTGCTGGCAGGTCCAGTTGCACCTGCCGTGTTTCTATCGGTGCCTGCCCGGTTTGCGTGGCGGCCCACACTTGCAGGGGGCCAGCGAACACGGCCAGCGCGCTGCAAGACAACAAGGCATGATGGAAACGACCGCCGCAACGGTACAAGGGCTTGGGCATGAGAGGCACGAATGAGCTTCCAGACAAGTCGTAAATGAGAATGGGTACTGATCAGTCCCTCTACGACGATCTGGCTCACACGAACTTGCAGTGCCGAATGAAAAAAATTTCGATTATTTTTTACCGGCTCAGTGCACCACCGCCAGCCACGGGAGGTAGGTGACCTTGAGGCCGTAACGCTGTTCGAGTGTGTGCAGCAGCGCCTGGGGTTCGTTCAGGTCGAATACGCCACTGACTTCAAGCGCCGCAAGCTTGCTGTCGGAGAGCAGGATACGGCCGTGCTGGTAACGCTCGAGTTCGGCCAGCACCTGCCCGAGGGGCTTGCCGTTGAAGATCAGTTTGCCGCGTTGCCAGGCCATCTGCGCGCTGGCGTCGGGCGCCACGGCCAGGTTGCGTGCTCCAACCTGGGCGTCACCTTTGGCCAGCACTACGTGGCCATCGCGGCGCACGCTAAAGGTCGCTGCACTGCCTTGCACGGCCTCACCGGCGGTCTCGACCACAAACGGCCGTGGATCATCTGCCGTTTCGAACAACGCCTCGCCGGCCCGCAACGACACCCTGCGCTCGCTGGCGGTAAAGGCCACGCTGAGGGCGCTGGCGCTGTTGAGCAGTACCCGCGAACCGTCTGCCAGGGTGACGCTCTGCCGCTGCCCCATGCCGGTGTGATAGTCCGCCAACCACACTGGCACTTGCTGCCACCCGCCGTAGCCGGCCACCAGCAGCACCAGGGAAGCGGCGATGCCTGCGGCCCAGTGTCGTTTGTGGCGGCGCATGGGCGGCGCTTCAAATGCTTGCGCAGTCGGCGTCTGCCCGAGATCCTGCCAGAGCGCCTCGGCCTCACGCGCCGCCTCGGCATGCGCCGGGCTCAGCTGAATCCAGCGCTGGTAACGCGCATGATCGGCCGCGCTGGCGTTGCCCGACCGCAGCAGCACCTGCCAGTCGAGGGCATCGTCGGACAAATCGCTGATCGGCTGCGGCACGGGCATGGTCGGGGTGTCAGTCATGGTTATGTTTGAGCCAGTCGCGGCAGTGGCGCAGGGCCTGGGCGATGTATTTTGCCACCATGCTCTCGGAGACGCCCAGTCGTTGTGCGATTTGAGCCTGGGTCAGGCCTTCGACACGATTGAGCAGCAGGGCCTGGCGGGCATTTTCGGACAGCTGCAGCAACCCTTCATCGAGGATCTGCAGGCGCTCGCGGGCCAATAGCGCCGCTTCCGGCGCCGGTGCCGGGCAGGCCACCTCCCCTGCACCGTCACTGTCCTCGTGGCTCGCGGCGAGGCGCTGCTCACGGCGCAGGGCGTCGATGGCCAGGTTGCCTGCCACGCGAAAGATGAAACTGCGCGCATGCAACACCGGCATGGACTGCTCTTCGATCTTCACCAGCTTGAGGTAGGTCTCCTGCGCCACGTCGGCGGCACGCTGACGGTCGCTCATGCGGCGGGTCAGAAACTGCAGGAGATCGTCATAGTGCTGCTGGAAACTTGCCAGCAGACCAGACACAGGAGACGTCGGCATTGGGTGGAGGCACTGCCAGTAAGAGGAGTTATCGGGCGTTAATGAGAAACAGTATCTTTCATAACGACCAAACGTTTCAACGCTACTGTGCATTTGCCAGGTGAAAAGGTGTCAGCGGTTGCCGCTGGCAGCTGCCATCATCTTGTTGATTTCACTGCGCACCATATTGGCGTACTCGGGCGGTGACATGGCGTCCAGTTCGGCACGCACCCATTCGGCCCATTTGCCCTTGCGCCGCGGTTTTTCTGAAATGATCCGGGCAGCCTCGCCCTTTGCCTTGCCCAGGTTGTTCTGCCACAGCTCGAACAGCCGGGCCTTCTCTGCCTCGATCTGCGCCCGTTCCTCGAAGCTCCTGTTGGCCAGATTGAAACTCATGGAATTACCTGCTCGTTTAAATGGCCGCTATCTTACACCGTAGCGCTGCATCATCGAGAAACCGCCGCAACTTTCCTGGCGCGCCGGCATCCATTGATTATTCACCCCCATCGACGAGGACGAGTTCATGGCCCGAAAAATTGCTGCAGTAGCCAACAACGACCAGATCAAGGACCAGGTTTTCAGCGAGCTGCAGGCTTTGATCGAAGAGTCGGAAAAATTGCTTAACGACAGCGCGTCGCTGGTTGGCGAGGAAGCCGAAACCTTGCGCGCGCAGGTCAGCCTGAAGCTGCGCCAGGCCAGGGAAGCTGCCAGCCAAGTCCGCGCAAAAGCGCAACCCGTGGTTGACGCGACCCAGGACTATATCGGCGGCCATCCGTGGCAAACCGTGGCCGTTTCTGCAGGCTTCGGCCTCGTGATAGGGCTACTGTTGGGCCGCCGATACTAAGGGTTGCCTGCCGCGGGTGAGTCAGGCGGCCTGCGCCATCGGTATACCACTGTGGAAGCGCAGCTCCTGGTCCGGGGACTGGATCAGCTCAGCTTCCGCTTCCCGGACCAGCTCAATACGGCGGATGATATCCGCCTCTTCCCCGTAGTGGTGCGCCAGTTTCAGGTAACCCTGATAATGGCGCGCTTCACTCTTCAGCAAGCCGTGATAAAAGGTCCCGAGCTCTTCATCGAGGTGAGGTACCAGGGCTGCGAAACGCTCACAGCTACGGGCTTCGATGAACGCCCCCACCACCAGGGTATCCACCAGCTTGACCGGCTCATGGGCGCGAACCAACCGACGCAGACCTGAGGCATAGCGCCCCGCCGACACTGGCCGCAGCGGCACCCCTCGGCGCTTCATCAGGCGCAGGACCTGCTCATGATGCACCAGCTCTTCACGCGCCAGGCGCGACATCATGTTGATCAGGTCCAGGTGGGTGTTGTACTTGGCGATCAGGCTCAAGGCCGTACTGGCTGCCTTGAATTCACAGTTCTTGTGGTCGATGAGCAAGGTTTCCTGGTCGGCGAGCGCCGCTTCGATCCAGGCGTCTGGCGTGCGACAGCCGAGGAAGGCATCGATTTCGGGGATCAGGGACATAGGCATACAACCACACTGTACAGTCAGGACCGGCGATTATACCGGCGGCGACTGTTAGCGCCAGTGACTATGCTTCTTGATGTACATCAAACTGCGGCGCGACGGACGCCGACTATAGTCTGGCATTGGCCGCCACCTTTGAAGGGAGTTCACGCCCATGCAAGCTGTCCGTAGCATCCTTGTCGTCCTCGACCCCGAACATGCCCACAGCCGTGCGCTGACCCGCGCCAAGCTTATCGCTCGCGTGACCGGTGCACGCCTACATCTGCTCATGTGTGACAAGAAGCAGGATCACAACGCATTGCTCAGCCTGCTCAGCAGTCAGCTGCATGACGATGGCTACGATAATGTTTCCCATGAACAGAACTGGAAGGAGAGCCTCCACGAGTCAATTATCGCCGTCCAGCAGGCCGAGGGCTGTGACCTGGTAATCAAGGAACACCGACCGGACAATCCGCTGCGCAAGGCACTGCTGACGCCCAGTGACTGGAAATTGCTGCGTCTTTGCCCTTGCGCAGTATTGATGGTCAAAAGCGAACGCCCCTGGACCGAAGGCAAGATTCTCGCGGCCGTGGATGTCGGTAACGATGACGAAGATCATCGGCGGCTGCATGCCAGCATCATCGATCACGGCTACGGCATCGCCAGCTTGACCAAGGGAGAGCTTCACGTGATCAGTGCTCATCCCTCGCCCATGCTGGCAGCTTCAGACCCAACTTATCAGCGGAGCGAGACCATAGACAAACGCTATCGGGAGGCTTGCAGTGCGTTCCAGGCGG
Source organism: Pseudomonas sp. NPDC089395 (assembly GCF_044749525.1). Classification (NCBI taxonomy): domain Bacteria; kingdom Pseudomonadati; phylum Pseudomonadota; class Gammaproteobacteria; order Pseudomonadales; family Pseudomonadaceae; genus Pseudomonas; species Pseudomonas sp. NPDC089395. The sequence continues at coordinate 611 of NZ_JBIVID010000003.1, read as the reverse complement.
AATACGACATCAGCGAAGACCGACTGCATGTCGAAGAGGGCCCAGCCGATGTACTGATTCCTCATTTCGAGAAGGAACTCGATGCGGTGGTCACCGTGATCGGCACGATCGCACGCACAGGCATTTCCGGGGCATTGATTGGCAATACATCCGAGGTAGTGCTCGACTCGCTGAAAAGCGACGTATTGGTCCTCAAGAGTGAAGAGGCCACTGCACATCTCGCGGAACTCGCCCGCGGTTGATCCAAGCTGAAAAGACAAAACCCCTACCTGCTTGCGCAGATAGGGGTTTTGCGAAATGAATCTTGACGATGACCTACTCTCACATGGGGAAACCCCACACTACCATCGGCGATGCATCGTTTCACTACTGAGTTCGGGATGGGATCAGGTGGTTCCAATGCTCTATGGTCGTCAAGAAATTCGGTAGCCAGAATGTCCAGATGGACAGCCCAGCGAATTCGGATATGCGATATTTGTGGGTTACGTTCGAACTTTCGGTTCTTTCGTCTTCACCACCACAATCTGCAGCAGCAAATTGCTTGGGTGTTATATGGTCAAGCCTCACGGGCAATTAGTATTGGTTAGCTCAACGCCTCACAGCGCTTACAC